>DASWIG010000458.1:0-9937 GCA_036397835.1 Thermoanaerobaculia bacterium | reverse complement strand
CACTTCCTCGCCGAGCTTCTCGCACAGATGCACGAACGCTCGGTCGGGGCCTTCACGCTCCATGATCGTTTCGACAGGTTCGAGGCGCTCGACGGGGTGGTGGCCTACAAGGTGCTGGACTTCCGGCGCTCCTGGCCGCGCGGGCAGTGGTCCCGGCTGCTCGTCCTGAGCAAGAGCGCGGAAACCTTGCGCGGCTGAGCTCGGCGAATGGCGAAAGCCGGCGGTAATCCGAGCCGCCAGCCCCTTGGGGCGCTCACGGAGCCATCGGGTATCGGCACATTGGCCTCTGAATTCGAAAAAGTGCCTCTCGGGATCCTGGCTCAGCACCCAGTTGATGACGTGGACAAGACAGGCATCGGTAGGTCCGTCGGCCACCAGCGTAAAGCGCAAAGTCGTCATCCGAGACGTCACTCAGCAGGGAAGTCCAGCTCGAGCTGCTCAGGAAGACCCGTTCGCAATGCTTCGAAGTACGGAAGAATATGACCCGCGGCAAGATACGGCTTCCCGTTGGACATCCCCGCTCGCCAACTTCTGGGAGGCACCATGACTTCCGTCGTCAGGCCGCGAGAATAGTCTGGTTCTTCCGGGGAAGGACTCAATCGGACGGTCCGATCCACGTAGACCAAGTCGTTGAGATCCACACTGTTCATGACTGCCGGTGAATGGGTATTGACGATCACTTGCCGCAGCGGATTGTCCGGTCCGACGTCATAACTCGGATCGCACGCAATCTCTCGCAGCAGCTCGACCATCGCGGAGATGCGCCCTGGATGGATGCCGTTCTCGGGCTCCTCGAGGCAGATCAAGCCTGTATTCTCCGAGTCGATCGCCAGGGTAGCCAGGACCAGGAACCTCAGCGTACCGTCGGACAGAGACCGAGCGGCGTGGAAGACGCCGTCAGAGCCACAGACCTCCAGCGTGAAGGTCTCGGCTTTCTCGTCATCGACGACTCTCAGCTCTTTGACGTCCTCGATGAGCTGAGCAAGTCTGTTTTCGATGCTCGCGTAGGTCTGGCCAGGTTTGGCTTCCTGTTTCCGCAATCTCTCGATAGCTGCCGCGACGTAAGCTCCCCGGTAGTCGATGAAGGCAGGATCCGAATAGTACGAAGGCGCGCGCATGGCGGAAGGCTCCAGGAGCAACGTTCGCCACGACTCCATCTCTCGATGGACGGCCAGGAGCGTCGGGAAGTCGCTCGACGCCAGACCACCCAATACCGTCCGCGAGGACTTCGGAGCGGGGACCATCCGTCCCCCATGTCCCTCTTGGTGAACTTTGATTCGCGGTTCATCGTCGATGATCTCAGTTGAGATGAAAGGAACCGCCCGGCGACCTCCGACCACTGAATCCACAAACCTTTTTTTTTCTTCTTGAAACCGATCCCTTGCCTTGCCGTCTCCAGTGGGATCGGCTTAAGAGATTCTTCGACGAGCTCGAGTCGTTCCGGCTTCTCACTCTCGTTCAAGCGAAAGGCGACCGTATACTCCACGGTGGAAATGGCTGCTTCGGCGGCAACTCCAAACTCGTCGCAGTTGTGGCGTCGGACGATCAGCTCTGCTTGCAGCCGGATCTGGGGGTCACGTTTCTCGCCAAAAGTCGAGAAGAGAGATCGCGGCTCGGGGAATCGGCCGCGTGCCTCACGGAGGAGCTTCACCGCTTCCATGATGGGGTGCTCGCAGAGCAGGTGAAGCAAGCGGATCGCGTCGAAGATGTTGGACTTGCCTGCTCCGTTGGGGCCCGCGATGCAGGTGAACGGCCCGAAACGGACGTCGACGCCGCGGAGGTTCTTGAATCCTTGGACTCTGAGCCTGGTAAGCATGCCGATTGCCCCCGAACGGGGATCGTATCACGGTCGCGAGGTCACGCCGCGGCCTTCCGGTCCCACTTGAGGCCACCAGCCTGATCGGCGCCGTCGGCGAGCTACCGATGATAGCCGCGGATCGTCCTGGCCTCGACGCCGGGACGGTCCACGGCCACCTCGACACGGCGCAAGCCGTCTTGCGGTGAGCCGTCGCTCTGGTAGGCGAGCAGGTAGCGGGCGCCGAGCTCGGCGCGGATCGTCGAATAGACTCCGGCAAGGTCGGCTTCGTCGTCGACGAAGAAGGCCCGTCCGCCCGACTCTTCGGCGAGCCGGCTCAGCGCTCCCCGTCCACCGCCCCGGCGCGGCAGAGGCTCCCGACGCCGTGCCGGACGACGGACGGCGGCCGAACCGTTCGAAGCGGCGTGGCCGTCCCCGTCAGGGGACGATGACCGTCCGCCTGCCCGCCATGGGCAACCGCGGTGCGATCCGCTACAATGCACAGACGCGAGCCAGCGCGCAGGCACGCCGGAAGTGTCGTCGAGCACGTCGCGATCACCACTCCGCAACATCGTCAAGCCACATCGCCAAGGAAGACAGTCATGAAGGCCGACCACAGTTGGAGCAACGTGCAGCAATCGCGCCGCCGCGCCGCCGCCGTGGGGACGGCCGCGCTGGTTTGGGGCCTGGCGGCACTCGCACCGGCCCCCGTCCGCGCTCAGGACGGCGTCACCGAGGTCGAGGTCGGCTGCGACGACAGCGGCGAGCGCTGCCGCGCCCTCGCCGCCCGCATCGTCCTGCCCGCCGGCCGGGTCGGGCAGCTCCGGCTCAGCTTCGCGGACGCCAGCTCGCTCTCCGCCGACAGCCTGGAGATCTCGGCGGAGATCGTCGACCCGCGCGACCTGCGTTCGCGGCTGCCGGCCGGCACCTACGTGCCCCCGGCCTTCCCGGTGCTGGTCAAGATCGAGCCGGCCCAGGGCGCGCGGCTCTCGTTCCGCCGCCACTGGACCCTGGAGCTGGTGACGCCGAACCTCGACTTCTCCTCGCACACGCCCTACCGGCTCTTCCGGGCGCCCGACGGCGACAGCGACTTCGAGGACATCTCGCTCGGGCTCGGCTCCGGGAGCTTTCGCGCCTTCGGAGCGGGCGCCGCGTTCTCGGAATTCGTGATAGCGGCCGACCTGCGGCCCGTCGAGCGCGTCGTCGGCGGCAAGCTCGCGCGCCTGCAGGCGCGGCTCGCCGAGGCCGAGAGCGCCATCGGATCCGGCGCCTTCGACGACCTCGACGAGCTCCTCGACGACACCCTCGCCGCGCTCCAGTCGGGGGCGGTCGGCCAGGCGGTCGGCCTCCTCGACGCCTTCGTGGACCGCGTGGAATCGGCCAGCGGCAACGACGTCCCGGACGACACGGTCCCCGGCGACGGCGTGGTCGGCGTCGCGGCGCAGTTGCTGTCGACGGCGCTGACCCTGCGCCACACCCTGGTCCTGGGGCTGCAGTCGGCCCAGGGCGGGATGAGCGGCTTCTCCAAGCGCCTCCAGGTCGGGCCGCACACCGTCGACCTCGTCTTCGAGTTCGAGGACGCCTTCGTGGTCGACGTCGACGATCTCGAGATCGAAGGGGAGATCGTCGACGTCAACGCTTCCGGGCTGCGGGCGCGGCTGCCGCAGGGCGTCCAGGTGCCCGCGGGATTCCCGGTGCTGATCCGCGTCAACCCGCTGGCCGGCCGCGACCAGGCGTTCGGCGGCGCGTTCGCGATCGAGGTGCGCACGGACAGCCTGGACTTCCTCGGCGGCACGCCGCTGAGACTCTTCAAGGCCCCCGACGGCGGCGCGTTCAGGGACATCACGCGCACCTACGGCTTCGGCAGCTTCCGCGTGGGAGGAGCGGCGGCGAGCTTCTCGGAATTCGTGATCGCCGAGGACCGGCGTCCGATCGCGGGCGTGGTCGCCGAGAAGTTCCAGTCCGTTGGCGACACGATCGACGCCAGCGCCGGCGACGTCCCGGCCGCCGTCCGCGGGCAGTTGAAAGCGGCCCTGTCGCAGGTCCGGCAGGACGTGGAAGAGGGTCGTCCCGACGACGCGTTGGCCGGCCTCGAGTCGCTGGTGGGCTCCATCGAGGAGGCCGCCGGCGACTCCATCCCGAGCCTGTGGCGCTCCGGCGAGTCCCTCGTCAACGTGGCCGGCGAGCTGGTCTCGCTGCTCGAGACCCTGAAGTTCAGCCTCGAGCTGCAGGAAGCGCCGACCGTGGGATCGCCCGGCGACGTCAACCAGGACGGCAAGGTCGACGTCGGCGACGTCTTCTTCCTGATCGACCAGGTCTTCGGCGACGCGCCCCCACCAGGCATCCTCTCCCCGCCGGCATCCGATGAGCAACGATGAAAGCCGGGGACGCCCCCTGAATCCGCCGCCCGCCGCCGACCTGGAGACGCAGCCGACCCAGGTGACGCCGAACGAGAGGGTTGGCCGGTCGCAGTCGAGCCCACCCTGGCCGAGCTCACCTGGGGCGGCGCCACCTGGGGCGGCGCCCGCCGAGGCTCCGCCGGCCTCGTGGACGGGTGAGGAGCGCATCCTGGCGCCAGGCACCGTGGTGGCGGGACGCTACCGCGTCCTCGGCGTCCTCGGAGTGGGCGGCATGGGCGTCGTCTACCGCGCCTACGACGAGATGCTCGACCTCGAGCTCGCCTTGAAGGTGCTGCGGCCCGAGATCGCCCGCAACGCCGACTTCATCCAGCGCTTCCGCAACGAGCTGGTGCTGGCGCGCCAGGTGAGCCACCGCCACGTGGTGAGCAACTACGACGTGGGCGTCCACGAGGGGCTGCACTTCATGACCATGGACCTGGTGGTGGGCCGCTCGCTCGACGACGTGCTGCGCGAGCGCGGCAAGCTGCCGCTCGCCGAGGCGGTGCGGCTGGTGCGCCAGGTGGCCGGGGCGCTGGCCGAGGCCCACCGCCGCGGGATCGTCCACCGCGACCTGAAGCCCGCCAACATCCTGCTCGACCAGAACGGCGACGCCTGCGTGACCGACTTCGGGATCGCCCGCACCCTGGGCTCGGGCCTCACCCGCACCGGCGAGATCCTCGGCACCCCCGCCTACCTCTCGCCCGAGCAGGCGCGGGGCGAGCACGTGGACGGCCGCAGCGACCTCTTCACCCTCGGCCTCATCTTCATCCAGCTCCTGACCGGCAAGCTGCCCTTCCCCGGCGGCACCTTGCTCGAGGTCGTCGCCCAGCGCATGTACGGCAAGGTGAAGAACCTCGAAGCGCTGGGGCTCCAGGCGCCGCCGGAGATCGTGCGGGTGATCGAGCGCTGCGTGGAGAGCGACCCCGCCAGGCGCTATCAGACGGCCGACGAGCTGCTCGAGGACCTCGCCGAGCCGGGGCGGCGGCGACGCGGGCCGTCGGCGCGCGCCGTGGTCTGGGCCGCGGTGGCGCTGCTGGCGGTCGGGGCCGGCGCCTTCCTCCTCGGGCGCCAGGAATTCCTGTCGCGGCCGGCCCCGACGCCGGCGCCGCTCGACTCTGGCGTTTCTGGCGTCGAGGCCTCGCCGCCGGCCGTCGAGCTGCCCGAGCCCGAGCCCTTGCACTCGGTGGCCGTGCTGCCCTTCCCGGTGGCGGCCGGCAGCCCCACCCTGGGCTGGGCCTCGAACGGCGTCGCCGAGATGCTGGCCACCGCTCTGGCGGAGAACGAGGACCTGCGCGTGGTGGCGAGCGTCCGCGTCTTCCAGATCCTCCAGGACCTCGGCTTCCAACCGGCGGCGCTCCGGGGGGACGAGCTCGAGCAGCTCGCCGACCTGCTGCGGGTCGATCGGCTCGTCTTCGGCGACCTGCGCGCGGTCGACGGGCAGGTGGAGCTCGGGATGCGCCTGATGGAGGCCGAGCTGCCGGGCTCGCCGTCGCGCCTCGTCGAGACCCGCCGCGGCGAGCTGCGGCAGCTCTTCGACCTCGTCGACCTGCTGGCGGCGGACCTGCGCGCGGCGCTCAAGGTCGAGGCGGCCGACAGGGGGCCGGCGCCGATGACGCCCTCGGCGGCGGCGATGGAGGCCTATACCGAGGGGCTCGATTTCCTGTCGCGCCGCGACACTCTGAGGGCGACGCCGGCCCTCGAGCGGGCGGTGGCGGAGGACCCCGATTTCGCGGCCGCCTGGGTGCGTCTGTCGCAGGCCTACCTGAGCCTCGGCCGCTACGACGAGGCGCTCGAGGCGGCGGGCAAGGCGGTCGCCGCCACGGCGGCCGACGCCGCGGCGGGCGGCGGCGGCCGCATCGTCTACGAGGCGCAGGCCCAGCAGGCGCTGGTGCGCGGCGAGCCCGAGGAGGCGCAGCGATTCCTCGAAGAGCTCGTGCGGCGCTACCCCAACGACACCGGCGCCCGCGTCGCGCTCGCCGAGGCCTACGCCCAGCAGGGGAAGTTCGCCGAAGCGATCTCACGCCTCGAGGAAGCCGTCGCGGTCGATCCGGGCGACGCCCGCGCCTGGTATTTGCTGGGCAGGTGCTCGATCCAGAACGGCGATCACCGCGTCGCCGTCGACGAGTACCTGGCGCAGGCGTTGAGCCATCAGCGCGAGCTGAAGAACGTCCAGGGCGAGGCGGAGGTGCTCAACGCCCTGGGAGCCGGCTACGAATACCTCGGCGATCTCGAGCTCGCCAGCCGGAACTACGAGGCGGCGGTCGACATCCGCGGCGAGATCGGCGATCAGCGAGGGCTGGCGATTTCGTCGACCAACCTCGGCCGCATCCACCTGGCGCAGAGCCGCTACGACGAGGCGGAATCCCGCTTCGCCGCGGCGCTCGACATCCACAAGGCCCTGGGGAACCAGGCGGGGATCGCCGAGATCTACAACATTTTCGGAACGCTCGGGGAAGAGCGGGGGAGGTACCCGGAGGCGCTCGAACACTACAAGCGGGCGCTCAACGAAAGGACCGCCCTCGGCGACGAACGAGCCCTGGCCGAGAGCCACGCCAACGTCGGCTACGTCTATTACCTGCTCGGCGAGTACGACAACGCCTTGCTCTACCTCGAGCGAGCCCTCGGCTCCTTTCAAAAGAACGAGGACCAGCGCGGCATCATGTTGACGCTGCAGAGCGTCGGCTTCTGTCAGCTCGCGCGGGGAAGCTGGCCAGAGGCCTTGAAGTCGTTCCTCCGATCCCTCGAGCTCAGCCGCGAAGCCGGGGAGAAAGTCGTCACCTCGGTGTCGTTGGGAAACCTCGGCATCATCTCGCACTACCAGGGCCGTTATTCCGCGGCCTTCGCCTCCTACCGTGACGCCCTGGCGATCCTCGACGAGATCGGGCACACGCGCGGCCAGGTCGAGTTCACCCTTCAGCAGGCCGAAGCTCTCGTGGAGCTGGGCCAGCTCGAACGGGCCGAGGCGAAGCTCGCCCGGGTCGAGGAGCTCCAGGCCGCGGGCGGCAATCGCGAGCAGCGGGCCGCGCTGCTGACGCTCGAGGGACACCTGGCGCTCGAGCGCGGCGACGCGGCCGCGGCGGCGGCGAGCTTCACCGCCGCCATGGCGGAGGCGGAGGCGAGCCAGAGCGCCGTCGCGCGGATCCGGGCGCGGATCGGCGAGGGCCTGGCGGCGCTCGAGCGCGACCGGATCGACGCGGCTCTCGGGCCGCTGGCCGCCGCGGCGGCCGACGCCGACAAGCTCGGCAACGCCATCCTCCAGCTTCGCGCCGGCGAGGCCCTGGCGCGCGCCGCGCTCCGCGCCGGCGATCCCGGGCGAGCCGATGATGCGGTCCGCAAGGCCCTGCGAGTCGTCAAGGAGGGCGGCTCCTATGCCCGCGGCTACCGTCTCCATCAGCTCCTCGCCGAGGCCCTCGACCGGCGCGGCGACGCGGCGGCCGCCGCCGGCGAGCTGACGCGGGCCCGTGCCGAGCTCGGCCGCGTCCGCTCCAACCTCGACGACGAGCAACGCGCCAGCTTCGACCGCCTGCCCTCCGTCCGCGAGCTGCTGGGCGGGGAGGGAGAACCATGAGCACCGGACAACCATGAGCATCAACGGCGTCCTCGAAGACTTGCCGCTGGCCGACGTCCTGCAGTTCATCCATCTCGGCCGCCGCACCGGCACGCTCTACATGTGGCGCGGCGAGCACCAGCGCGCCGAGATCGGCTTCCACGACGGCCGCATCATCTCGGCCTGGACCCCCGGCCAGCGGCGCCTCGGCGACCTGCTGGTCGACCGCGACCTGGTCGACCCTCACACCCTCGAGGCGGCCCTCGACTTCCAGCGCACGCGCGGCGAGGGCAAATCGATCGGCAAGATCCTGATCGAGCGCCGCGCCGTCGAGCGCGACGCCATCTACCGCGTGATCCGCGACCAGATCCAGAAGACGATCTTCGACCTCGTGAGCTGGCGCCACGGCTACTTCCAGTTCGAGGTCGACGAGCTCCACCCGAGCGACGATTTCGGCGTCGCGCCGGAAGAGCTGCTCGAGAACCTGGACCTCAACACCCAGATGCTGGTGCTCGAGGCCACGCGGCTCTTCGACGAGCGCCACCGCGAGCCGCCGGCGCCGCCGCCGCCGGCCGCCGCCGCCGAGCCGGCGTACCTCGAGCTGCTCGAGCGGGCCGGCCTCGGCCGCGGCGGCGAGGAGAAGGCCGCGGACGCGGGCGACGCTCGTCCGGAGCGGGTTCCGAGCCCGGCCATCGAGGCCATCCGCTGCCAGGTGGTGAGCGCGGATCCCAAGGTCTTGAAGTCCCTGAGCCAGGGGCTGCCCGCGGCCCGGGCGCGGGTCGTCGCGGTGCCCTTGCGCGAGGCCGGCAACCGCCTGCCGGGCGAGGGCACCTCGCCGATCGTCGTGCTCGACCTGCGCAGCGGGGTCCTCGGCGCCGAGGACGTCGCCGCCCTGGCGCGCACCCGCCCGGCGGCGCCGGTGGTCGCCGTGGTAGAGCCGGCCCAGGACGCGACGGCGGTCTACGAGGCCGGGGCGCTGGCGGTGGTGGCTCCCGGCCACGGCTCGGTGGTGGAGTGCTGCCGCAACCTGATCCGGGTGCTGACGCAGCCGCAGCCGCGGGGCGGCCTGATCCTCGGCCTGCGCGGCGGCTTCAGCCGTTTCCGCCAGGTGGTCTTCGACGTCCAGTCGGGCCTGGCGTCGGCGACCATGGCCTTGAACCTCATGCACCTGATCTCCGACTCGGTGGAGCGGGCGATCCTCTTCCTGGTGCAGGACGAAGGTCTCGCGGCGGTGGGCGCCTTCGGCTTCTCGAACGCCGGCGAGCCGCTCGCCGAGGCCACCCGGCGGTTGAAGCTCAAGCTCGCCCCCGGCGGCCCCTTGCGGCGGGTGGTCGAGGAGGCCGAGCCTCTGCTCCTCGACTTCGCCGACGCCGGCCTGCCCGCCGAGCTCGCCGGCCTGGTAGGTCCGCCGGCCTCGGGCCAGGTCGTGCTGCTGCCGGTGCTCGGCGCCCGGCGCGCCATCGCGGTGATCTACGCCGACAACGGCGCCCTCGACAAGGAGATCGAAGACCTCCAGATCCTGGAGCTGGCGACCTCGCAGGTCGGCATGGCCTTCGAGAACGAGCTCCTGCGCCAGCAGGCGGGCGACGGCGAGTTCGGCGAAGCGGGGGAGTAGAGCACGCTCATGTCGACCGACGCGTCGGCCCCGACCGACCCTGCCCCGGAGCGCTATTCCCGCCGTCAGCGCGTGCTCGCCGGGCTGCTCGTGGCGGTCTTCGCCGCGGCGGCGATCCTCACCACGGCGCTGAGCCTGGGGACCTACTGCCTGACGACCGACGGCGCGGACACGCGGGCCCTGGCGGAGTCGATCCGCTCCCTCTTCCCGTGACGATAGCGGCCGAACGGCAGCTCGACAGGAGATCAGGATGAAGGAGCTCAACCGGATCACGTTGGACCCGGACGTCATGGGCGGCAAGCCGTGCATCCGTGGGATGCGATCTGGCGGGTGGACGGATCCGAAGGATCCGAACCCCAAAGGGGTTAAATACCGTAGCCCAGGGTAAGCGCGAAGCGCGCCACCCTGGGTAGCCAGCGCCACCACTCCGAACCCCAAAGGGGTGCGTGAGCCGCCATGGCTCAGCGCTGAGTCGATAAAACGGTGAGGTGAAGAAAGGAGGAAAATGCCACCGAAGCCTACCTGTGCGGGTCCGCGCCCGTGCAGAACGCTCTGCTCGAACCTTGCGCCTACCAGCAAGG
>DASWIG010000457.1:0-4663 GCA_036397835.1 Thermoanaerobaculia bacterium | reverse complement strand
CTGGGCGAGCTGGACGACGTTGCCGCCGTCGAAGGAGTCGGGGATCCGGTCGGTGACCAGGAAGGCGATGCCGTCGATGCCGTGGCTCTTGAAGCGCTTGTACTTCTCGCCGTAGTAGCCGTCGGAGGACAGGTAGTCGGTAGCGGTGACGTCGCCGAAGGCGCGCCGCGGCTGGGCGCGGGCGCAGGCGAGGCTGGCCGCCTCGACGCCGCCGTCGGGGCGCTGGTTGGGACGGTACCAGGCGAAGTCGGTCACGAAGAGCTTCGGGCGCGGATCGCGCTCGAGCGTCACCGCGTCCTGGGCCAGGACGACGCCGCTGCCCGGTCCCACGGTCCAGAGGGCCAGGACGAAGGCCGGCAGGAGAGCACGGGCTCGTACTTCCGAGACGGTGGTCGTCTTCATCGGTTCTCGCTCCTCAGTCCCGCCTGGCCCAAGCGGGAGACTATGATAGCCCGTGTCCATGATAGGAAGTGCCGTCCTCGCCTTGTCAATTGCGGACCCGGAGGAGAGCGCATGAGCCAGACCACCCACAGTCCGCAGACCGACCCACTCGAGGACCTCCGCCTGCGGCTCGAGGCGGCGCGGCAAGGGGGCGGCGCCGAGCGCATTGAGCGCCAGCACGAGGCCGGCAAGCTCACCGCCCGCGAGCGCGTGGACCTGCTGCTCGACGGCGGCTCTTTCGTCGAGATCGACGCCCTGGTGACCCACCGCTGCCGCGACTTCGGCATGGAGGCGCAGCGCGTGCCGGGCGACGGCGTGGTCGCGGGCTACGGGGCGATCGACGGCCGTCTCGTCTACGTCTTCGCCCAGGACTTCACGGTCTTCGGCGGCTCGCTGTCGGAGACCAACGCGGCCAAGATCTGCAAGGTCATGGACCTGGCGGTGGAGAACGGCGCGCCGATCGTCGGCCTCAACGACTCGGGGGGCGCCCGCATCCAGGAGGGGGTGGCCTCGCTCGGCGGCTACGCCGACATCTTCCTGCGCAATACCCTGACCTCGGGCGTGGTGCCGCAGATCTCGGCCGTCATGGGTCCCTGCGCCGGCGGCGCCGTCTACTCGCCGGCCCTGACCGACTTCATCTTCATGGTCGAGGGCACGAGCTACATGTTCGTCACCGGGCCCGACGTGATCCGGACGGTGACCCACGAGGAGGTTTCCAAGGAGGAGCTCGGCGGCGCCCACACCCACCTCGCCAGGAGCGGCGTCGCCCACTTCGCCCTGCCCGACGACGCCGCCTGCCTGGCGGCGGTGCGCGAGCTGCTCTCCTACCTGCCGTCGAACAACCTCGAGGACCCGCCGCCGGGCACCAGCGACGACGACCCGAGCCGCGAGGATCCCGAGCTCGACCACCTCGTGCCCCGCGACCCCAACAAGCCCTACGACATCAAGAAGCTGATCGCCGCGGTGATCGACGACGGCCGCTTCTTCGAGGTGCAGGCGGACTACGCCCGGAACATCGTGGTGGGCTTCGCCCGCCTGGCCAACCAGTCGGTGGGCGTGGTCGCCAACCAGCCCGCCTACCTCGCCGGGGTGCTCGACATCAACGCGTCACTCAAAGGCGCGCGTTTCGTGCGCTTCTGCGACGCCTTCAACATCCCGCTGGTGACCTTCGAGGACGTGCCGGGCTTCCTGCCGGGCACCCAGCAGGAGTTCGGCGGCATCATCAAGCACGGCGCCAAGCTGCTCTACGCCTACTGCGAGGCCACGGTGCCGAAGCTCACGGTGATCACCCGCAAGGCCTACGGCGGCGCCTATTGCGTGATGTCGTCCAAGCACGTGCGCACCGACGTCAACCTCGCCTACCCCACGGCGGAGATCGCGGTCATGGGGCCCGAGGGGGCGGTCAACATCCTCTACCGGCGCGACCTCGCGGCGGCGCGGGACGACGCGGAGCTCGCGCGCCTGCGCGCCGCCCGGGTGGCCGAGTACCGCGAGAAGTTCTCGAACCCCTACATCGCCGCCGAGCGCGGCTTCGTCGACGCGGTGATCGCGCCGCGCGAGACGCGCCCGCAGCTCGTGCGCGCGCTGCGCCAGCTCGCCGGCAAGCGTTCGCGGCTGCCGCCGAAGAAGCACGGCAACCTCCCGCTCTGAATGTGCGATTGGCGGAAGCGCATGGGAATCGAACCCACCCCCCGCACCGCAACCGGCACGGGACAACGGTTTTGAAGACCGCGAGAGGCACCAGCCCCCGAGCGCTTCCGTGACGTAGATTGTACAGGATGACCGCCTTCTTCAAAGCCTCCGGCGCCGGCAACGATTTCATCGCCCTCGCCGAGCCCGAGCGCGAGCCGACGCCGGACGAGGTCCGCGCCTGGTGCCGGCGGGGGCTGTCGCTGGGAGCCGACGGCGTCTTCACGCTGACGCGCACCGCGCGCGGCGGGCGTATGACGTATTACAACGCCGACGGCAGCCGCGGCGAGCTGTGCCTCAACGGCAGCCGCTGCGCCGCCCGCCTCGCCTTTCACCTCGGCTGGAGGGAGAGCCTGCTCGAGCTCGAGACCGACGCCGGGCCGCTCGCGGCGCGTCTCGTGGACGGCGAGCGGGTGACGCTCGAGCTGCCGCCGATCGCCGGCACGCCGCGGCGTCTCGCGCTCGCCGTCGGCGGCGCGACGCACGAGGGCTGGCACGTGGAGGTGGGGGTGCCGCACTTCGTGCTGCCCTGGACGGGCGAGCTCGCCGCGGCCCCGGTGGCGACGCTCGGGCCGTCGCTGCGCGCCCACCCCGATCTCGGGCCGCGCGGCGCCAACGCCAGCTTCGTGCGCTTCGCCGCGCCCGGACGGCTGGCGCTGCGCACCTTCGAGCGCGGCGTCGAGGCCGAGACGCTGGCCTGCGGCACCGCGGTGGTGGCCGCCGTGCTGGCGGGGGAGGCGGCGGGCGCGTTGGGGCTGCCGGCGGCCGCGGCGACCGCGGGAGGCTTCGAGCTGATCGTCGACCGTGACGGCGACGCCTTGAGCCTCACCGGCGACGCGCGGATCGTGGCCCGCGGCGAGCTGCTCCCCGGCGCCCGGACGCTATCGGCGCCGCGTTCCTGAGGGACAGGGAGGATGGCCTCCGACGAGCGCACGCTGGGCACGAGGCGGGCCGCCGCGGAGCGTCGCGAGGCCGAGCTGCGCCACCTGCTGGTCGAGGCCATCTACCACGACCGCGTGCGCGACGCCGCCTGGCGCGAGCATCAGCTCCGCCACCACCTCGGCGAGCGCGCGGCGGGCGACCCGGACCTCGAGATCGCCCACCGCTGGCTCGAAGAGCAGGCCGAGCTCGACGACGAGCGGAGCGCGGAGTCGCGGCGGACCTGGCTCAAGCTCCTGCTGACGGGTCTGCCGCTGCTCCTGGCGACGCTCCTGACGCTGCTTCTCGCCGGCGTCCTCATCTGGGGCTGAGCCTGATCCGTTTGCTAGACTTCCGGGTCCCGGCCTCAGCCCGCGCCCCGCGCACACACGATCTTGGAGAGGAAATGCCGATGTCGAATCCGTACGCCCCGATCAAGGACTTCATGCTCCACCACTACCGCCACTTCAACGCCCGCACCATGGTCGACGCGGCGGAGGGCTGGGTCGAGCAGTTGGCCGCGGGCAACAAGATGTTCCTCACCCTCGCCGGCGCCATGTCGACGGCCGAGCTCGGCCTGACGCTGGCCGAGCTGATCCGCCGCGGCAAGGTACACGGTATCTCGGCGACCGGCGCCAACGTCGAGGAAGACCTCTTCAACCTGGTGGCCCACCCGCTCTACAAGCGCATCCGCAACTGGCGCAACCTCACGCCCGAGCAGGAGACGCAGCTCGCCGCCGACGGCTGGAACCGGGTGACCGACACCTGCATCCCCGAGCACGAGGCCATGCGCGTGCTCGAGAAGACCGTGGTGCCCTACTGGCAGCAGGCCGAGGCGGAAGGCGAAGGCCGGATGCCGCACGAGTTCTTCTACCGCATGATCCGCGACGGCGCGCTGGCCGAGCACTACACGATCGACCCGCGAGACTCGTGGCTGGTGGCCGCGGCCGAGCGCGACCTGCCGCTCTTCGTGCCCGGGTGGGAGGATTCCACCCTCGGCAACATGTTCGTCTCCTGCTCCTTCGACGGCCGGCTGCGCGGCCTCGGCGCCGTCAAGTCCGGCGTCCACTACATGCGCCGCCTGGTCGAGTGGTACCGCGAGGTGACGCGCGAGGCCGGCCTCGGCTTCTTCCAGATCGGCGGCGGCATCGCCGGCGACTTCCCGATCTGCGTGGTGCCGCTGATCACGCAGGACCTGCAGAGCGAGGTCCGCGTGTGGTCCTACTTCTGCCAGATCAGCGACTCCACGACCTCCTACGGCTCCTACTCCGGCGCCGTGCCCAACGAGAAGATCACCTGGGGCAAGCTCGACACGGCGTCGCCGAAGTTCATCATCGAGTCGGACGCGACGATCGTCGCGCCGCTGGTCTTCGCCTACGTGCTGGCCTCCTGAACCGTCGCCCGTCTTCCGGCGCCTGATCGTTACAGGCTCTGTACCTCTCAAGCGTGAATTCGGTGTATCCGCACGATGACACCAGGGCCGGGCTCTCGACCTCATGACTCTCTTCGAACGGCCGACAGTCGTCGGGCTGGCAGAGCTGATCGAGTCGCTCGACGCCAGGGATCGCGGGTGATGGGATGGGGATCGATCAGCTCGCGCTGAGGAATTCGCTGG
>DASWIG010000456.1:0-2895 GCA_036397835.1 Thermoanaerobaculia bacterium | reverse complement strand
AGGAGATCAGCAGCCGGTGACGCAGCACGTCCGGACCGATCGTCTTGACGTCCTGCGGCGTCACGTAGGCCCTGCCCGACATCAGGGCCTGGACCTTGGCGGCCTGGGCGAGGAAGATCGTGGCCCGCGGCGAGGCGCCGTACTCGATCAGCTTGTCCAGCCGGTCGAGCTTGTAGAGGCCCGGCTCGCGCGTCGCGAAGACGACGTCGACGATGTAGTCCTCGACCTTCTCGTCGAGGTAGATCGCGTCGGCCACGTCCCGCATCTTCTTGATGTCGTCGGGCGTCAGCACCGGGTCGACTTTCGGCTTCTCGCGCGACGCCATGCGCCGCATGATCTCCTTCTCCCCGACCTTGTCGGGATAGGTGACCCGGAGCTTCAGCATGAAGCGGTCGACCTGGGCCTCCGGCAGCGGATAGGTGCCCTCCTGCTCGATCGGGTTCTGGGTCGCCAGCACCAGGAAGGGCTCGGCGAGACGGTGGACCTTGCCGGCGATCGACACCGTCTTCTCCTGCATTGCCTCGAGCAGCGCCGCCTGGGTCTTGGGCGGCGTGCGGTTGATCTCGTCGGCGAGCAGCAGGCTGGTGAAGATCGGCCCCTTGGCGAAGACGAAGCGGCGGTGGCCGGTGGCGTGGTCCTCCTCGAGGATCTCGGTGCCGGTGATGTCGGAGGGCATCAGGTCGGGGGTGAACTGGATGCGCGCGAAGGGCACGCCCAAGAGCCGGCTCAGAGTCCTGACCAGGAGCGTCTTGCCCACTCCCGGCACCCCGATGAGCAGGCAGTGGCCGCGCGCCAGCAGCGCGTAGAGCACGGCGTCGACGGCCATGGGCTGGCCGATCACCACCTGGTCCACGGCCTCGTGCAGACGGCGGACGGTGCGCGGCCAGCGTTGCAGCAGGGCGTCGGGCGGCAGCTCGGCGGCCGGCGGCGCCGCCGCCTCGGGCGCGCCGCCTCCCGTGGGGGTCGGCTCGGTCAGAGGGTCGGTCTCGAGGGCCATGTCTCGCTCCGTTCTCGTCATCGTAGGGTACGACATCGAGAGGGGATACGTCTCCTCCGGAGACGGGTTTTCGCCTCCTCGCCGACCTGCACTGGCTTGCTTCCCGGAGGCGGTTCTTGTAGATTGAACATCCGATGTTCAATCTGCAAGACAGGGACGGGACATGATCCGACGCGCGCTGGAGAGCGTCCTCAAGAAGGTCGCCCGGCAGTACCCGGTGGTCTCGTTGACGGGTCCTCGTCAGTCCGGCAAGACGACGCTTGTCCGCGAGGTGTTCGCGGGCCACGAGTACGCTCCGCCATCCTCCATCTTCTGCCGTTCTCCCTGAGCGAGCTGGAAGGGCGCCCGCCGATGGCGATCGACACGATAGGACGGCAGCTTCCGGAGGCCGGGGCCCCACCGCCCTCCGACGTGCTGGAGGTGCTCTTCCGCGGGTTCTACCCCAGGATCCACGACAAGGACCTGGAGCCGCAAAGGTGGCTTCAGGACTTACTATCAGACCTACGTGGAACGGGACGTCCGCGAGATCGTCAACGTCGGAGACCTCGAGGCCTTCGGCCGTTTCGTTCGCCTTTGTGCGGGCCGCAACGGTCAGTTGTTGAACCTGGTCTCGCTGGCCAACGACTGCGGCGTCGCGCATACGACCGCCAAACGCTGGATCTCGATTCTCGAGACGAGCTTTCTGGTCACTCTCCTGCGTCCGCACCACAAGAACTTCAGCAAAAGGCTGATCAAGACGCCCAAGCTCTACTTTCTGGACACAGGTCTGCTCTGTTATCTGCTGCGCATTCGCTCGCCGGACGACCTGCGGCTCCACGCGTCGCGGGGTGCCGTCTTCGAGAGCTATGTGGTCGCCGAGCTCTTCAAGAACTTCCTGAGCCGCGGCCGCGAGCCGGACCTCTACTTCTGGCGCGATTCGACGGGTCACGAGATCGACGTGCTCATCGAACAGGGACCGGAGCTCGTGCCCCTCGAAATCAAATCCGGCGAGACGCTCTCCGGCGATTCCTTCTCCGGCCTCCACTACTGGCGACAGCTCGTCGGCGACCTCGAGGCTCCGGCCGCCCTCGTCTACGCGGGAGACCGCATGTATCGCCGCCACGAGGTGACGGTCTACAGTTGGTCTTGTCTTTAGTCTAGTTGGCGGGATCGGCCGCCGCCTCGACGCATTGGGGCGGCGGGCCGCCGCCGCAGATGCAGGTCACGTCCGGGGAGCAGTAGCACTGTCCCGGCACGAAGCGGCAGCCCTCCTTGGCCTCGCACGCTTCGGCGTCCCCGTCGTACTGGCGGAAGCCCTGCTCGCACCGTCCCTCGGCGGTCCGGCAACGGTACTCGCGTCCCCCTTCGGGCAGGATCAGGGTGCACTCGGCCGAGGTGATGCACTGCATCTCGTCGAGGCTGGCGCAGGCGTCGGCTTCCGGCTCCGTGACCGGATCGGGCGCGCTCGTGTTCGGCGCGCTCGGGGCGCCGCAGGCGAGCCCGAGCAGGGCGAGGACGACGATGCCGAAGATGAGGCGACGTGACATGGCCAGACTCCTCCCGCAAGTCTATCCCAAGCCACGTCAGCGCTCCCTGGGTTGGGACTCCGGCCAGGTCCTCAGCGCGGTGATGCCTTCAGATCCCTGCATCATTTTCCTCCGCCGCCTCTCGCAGCCCGGGGACGGCGTAGCGTAGCCCTCAGCAGGGGCCGATACGCAATGACGCCTGATCGTGCCCCCTGCTCGAGGAGGCATCATGCGCTATGTCACTTTGGGGCTTGTTCTCGCCCTGGCCCTCACTATCGGAAACGTCGGCGATCAGCCGGAGACGGGGCCGCTCCCCGACGCGCAGGCGATGGGGCCGAGCTATGAACCCCACGGCCTCCGCCTGGCAATGGGGCCGCAATACGAGCCCGGCGG
>DASWIG010000455.1:0-16047 GCA_036397835.1 Thermoanaerobaculia bacterium | reverse complement strand
ATCGTCGCCCGCCAGGTCCAGGCCGACACGCTCACGGTGATTCGCGGCGGCGAGGCCGCGCGCCAGGGTGCGGCGGTCGCCGTCGACGCCGTCTTCGAGGCCGCGGTGCGCCTCGGCGAGGCCGACCGCGCCAAGGAAAGGGCGCGGCTCGCCAAGCAGCTCGAGAACGACCGCCAGCGTCTCGCCGGCTTCGAGAAGCGGCTCATGAACGAGGACTTCCTGAGCCGCGCCAAGCCCGAGGCCGTGGAGAAGGCGAAGAGCGAGGCGGAGAAGCTGCGGACGACGCTGGCGTCGATCGAGGAGCGGCTGGCGTCTTTGGGTTGACGGAGCCGTCGGTTTCCGTCAGAGTGGCGTGAACAAGGCGCAACCTGCGGGGAAGCGGGCGTGAGCGACCAGAGCAAGATCGAGTGGACCGACACGACGTGGAATCCGGTCCGTGGCTGTACGAAGATCAGCGCGGGCTGCAAGCACTGCTACGCCGAGACCTTCGCGGAGCGGTGGCGGGGTATCCCAGGCCATCCCTACGAACAGGGCTTCGATCTTCGCCTGGTGCCCCACAAGCTCTTCGAGCCTCTGACCTGGCGACAGCCGCGCCGGGTCTTCGTCAACTCGATGAGCGACCTCTTCCACGAAGGCGTGCCGGCCAGCTACGTCTACGCCGTCTTCGACGCGATGCGGCTCGCGGACTGGCACGTCTACCAGATTCTGACGAAGCGAGGAGGGCGGATGCGCGAACTTCTCAGCGATGTCTCCTGGAATCTGTCCGTTTGCCGACACATATGGATGGGAGTGAGCGTCGAGAACCGCAGACATGGAATCCCACGTATTCAGGAGCTCCGGGATACCCCGGCAGCCGTCCGCTTTCTTTCGATCGAACCGCTTCTGGAGGATCTCGGGCCACTCGACCTCCGGGGCATCGACTGGGTCATCGTCGGGGGCGAGAGCGGCCCCGGGGCTCGGCCGATGGCGCGTTCGTGGGTCGTCTCCATCCGCCGGCAATGCCGCGAGGCGGGCATTCCCTTCTTTTTCAAGCAGTGGGGCGGCGTTCAGAAGAGTCGGCACGGGCGCGAGCTCGACGGTCGTACCTACGACGAGTTTCCCCGGATCGGTGCTTCGCCGCCGCCATCGCCCGTCGAATACCAGCGCCGCAGGCAGCGAGCCGAGGCCTTCTTGAGTGAGGTAGCCTGAGATTGTTAGATTCGAGTTGGTACAAGGGACGTGAGCAGACTTACATCAAGCACGTCGTTCTGCGAAGATATCTTCAGAAGCTGGCTTACAAGCGAGGGTGGCATGGCGGGACGATCAACTACGTCGACTGCTTTGCCGGTCCGTGGCAGCACGCCACCGAAGGGCTCGAGGACACCTCGCCGTTCATCGCCATCATGGAGCTCCGAGAAGCGCGTGAGGAGCTTCGTCGACGAAGTCGACCACCCCTGGGCATTCGTTGTCTCTTCATCGAGAAACACCGCAAGTCTTGGGAGTTGTTGGACAGCAAGCTCAGAGCTATCGAAGACGTCGAGATCGAGACGATCCACGGCGACTTCGAGGTTCATGTTCAGATCATACGGCAATTCGCCTCGGGCGGCGGCGCTCGACCCTTCACGTTCTTCTTCATTGATCCCACGGGTTGGACGGGTTATTCTCTCGACACCGTTACTCCGCTTCTTCGTCATCAGCCGGGAGAGGTGCTCATCAACTTCATGACTCGGTTCATAACCCGCTTTGTCGATAGCGACCGACCTGAGGACGCCGGGAGCTTTAACCGACTTTTCGGCTCAGCAAAATATCGAGATCATTGGAGAAATCTTTCCGGACTCGATCGTGAGGATGAAATCGTGCGAGCCTATGCCGAGCGGGTTCGCGAAGCGGGAAAGTTCTCCTTTGTTGCTTCCTCCGTAGTTCTGGATCCCCTGTCCGATCGCTCGCAGTTCCATCTCATTTACGCCACGCGTCACATCGAGGGTCTCCGGGTCTTTCGGAACGACGCCGAAAGGCCGGCTGAAAAAGAGCAGCAGGAAACCCGCTGGAAGACTCAGCTCCGCCGAGAAGAAGACAGAACCGGACAGGTCTTCCTGTTTGAACAGCCGGTTGGCCGCGATTACTTGGACAAACTCAGGGAGCGCTACTTCTGGAAGGCGACCGATCGACTCACAATGCTTCTCGAGGAAAAGCATCGTGTGCCCTTCGACGATCTCGAAGCCGAAGCTCTGCAGTTTCCATTGATGAGTACACGGGTGCTGAAAGGTTGGCTGGAAGAACTGAAGAAGCAGGGAAAAGTGGCCTACGAGGGACTCGCTCCCGGAGCTCGGATTCCCCAACCAGGGAAAGGGCATGTGATTGTGTGGATCAGCCCTCCGTCAGGATGAAGATCGTGCCAAGTCTCCACCGCTACATAGGAATCGACTACTCAGGCGCAAAGACGCCGACAGCGAGCCTGGAGGGGCTGCGTGTTTACACGGCGGAGCGCGCTTCGCTGCCGGTCGAAGTGCCGCCGCCACCGAGCCCGCGCAAGTATTGGACGCGGCGCGGTGTCGCGCAGTGGCTGGTCGAACGGTTTTCCGAGGAGTTGCCGACGATGGTGGGCATCGACCACGGTTTCTCGTTCCCCTTTCGGTACTTCGAGGTGCATCGGTTGCCACCCTCCTGGCCTGCTTTCCTTGACGACTTCCAGCGTCACTGGCCTACCGACGAGGACCACATGTACGTCGACTTCGTGCGGGACGGCCATCGCGGGAACGGCGCCGCCCGTCTCGGCGATCCGCGCTGGCGGCGGTTGACGGAAAAGCGGACGGGCACGGCCAAGTCGGTCTTCCACTTCGACGTACCGGGCTCGGTGGCGAAGTCCACTCATTCCGGGCTACCTTGGCTGCGCTATCTCCGCAGCGAGGTAGGCCACCGCGTCCACTTCTGGCCCTTCGACGGCTGGGCCATTCCAGCCGGACGCTCGGCCCGTCAGCCGGCCCGGAGTTATACTGAGGGGTATGAAGACCGCTCCATCAAGTCCGCGCGTGACGCCGCCTTCACCTCCTCGCCGGCCCTGCTCCTTTGGTAGCCTGGACTGGCGATGGGTCTCCTCAGCGATTACGAGGCGCACCTGCCGCGAGCCGTGGAGATCCAGGACGACGCCTTCCGCACCCTCGACAATCTCCTCACCGTAATCCGCCAGACCCCCTACCGCCTCTACCTGCTGATCGACGAATACGACAACTTCGCCAACGAGGTGCTGACCGCGGACCGGAGCGCCTACGAAGAACTGGTTCACAGCGACGGTCCCTTCAAGTACCTCTTCAAGTGGGTCAAGG
The DNA here is from genome assembly GCA_036397835.1 of Thermoanaerobaculia bacterium. Lineage (GTDB taxonomy): Bacteria > Acidobacteriota > Thermoanaerobaculia > Multivoradales > J023 > DASWIG01. The sequence goes on along the minus strand of DASWIG010000455.1, from coordinate 12,745 downwards.
CAGCGATGGGACGCAAGGGCATCGACCGGCTGTTCATCACCGGCGTCTCGCCGATGGTCATGGCCGACGTCACCAGCGGCATGAACGTCGCCCGCAACGTCTACCTGAAGCCGGCGCTCGCCGATCTCTGCGGCTTCACCGACAAGGAAGTGGACGATCTCCTCGCCGCGGTCCTCGCCGAGCGCGCCGACTACGGTCTCACCGCTCGAGACGCCAAGCGGATGATGCGCGAGTGGTACAACGGCTACCGCTTCGCGCTCGGGGTAAGCGAGAGGGTCTACAACCCCACCCTCGTGTTCTACTTCCTGCTCCATCTCCTGGAGGAAGGGAGCGCTCCGGACCAGATGCTCGACTCGAACCTCGCTGCCGACGAGGGGAAGCTCGATTACCTCGCCCGGGTGGCGGTTGGACAGGAGGCCGTTCCCGACCTTCTCGAACCGCGACGCCACCTGGGCCAACGAGCTGACGGTCAAGACCGTCTTTCTGACCCTGCTGTGGAACGATACGAGCTATATCACCCATTCCGAGACCGAGCTGGATCACAGATATGCCGATCTCTGCCTGCTGCGGCGTCCGGATGCGCGCGAGTCGAGCCTCTGGGACCTGCTCTTTGAATTCAAGCGTCTGTCACTGGGAGAGCTGGGGACGAGCGGCAAGGACGTCAAGACGGCGTCGCGTGCGGAGCTGATGAAGCTGCCGAAGGTGAAAGACGCCCTCAATCAGGCCGAGGCCCAGATCGGCGCCTACCGGGCGGCCCTCGAGAGGAGCCGAGGCGACACGCTCAAGCTGCGCAGCTACGCGGTGGTGGCGTTGGGCTTCGAGCGGCTGGTCGTGCGGCCGAGCCAGACGGGAAACTGAGACGGCCGGCGGCCAGGCCTGGAGGACGGTCGAGTAGCCGGCCTGCTCGAGCTGCCAGGCGATCCACTCGGCCCAGGGCTCGTCGTTGGCCGTGTAGCTGACGAAGAAGTCCTTCATCGTCCCTCCTTCTCGGATCCGATGGCTGCAAGCGTCCCGTAGTGTACAGGAGATCTCGTCGGCCCGGTCCTGCGGACCGGGAGGGCGGGCACGGAGTTTGCCGATCCGCGGCGAAGCCGCGGGCCAGGCGTCGAACCACCCGAGGATGAGCGCGACGCCCTTGGCTCCCCCGGGCGACTGGTGTAGACTGGGCGCTTCTGAGTTGCCGTTCGGCCGACGCCCGCGTCGCGCCCTGGCTGAATCGCGTCTTGCTTGTAGCCCAAGCTCCGAGAACACCAGATGCCGAGCCCTTTGCCCGTCACCGGCACGCTGCCGGAATCCTGGAGAGTCCGTCTGCCGATCTTCGAGGGTCCGCTCGACCTCCTGCTGCACCTGATCCGCGTCAACGAGGTCGAGATCACCGACATTCCCGTTGCCCTCATCTGCGACCAGTTCCACGAGTACCTGAACCTCATGGAAGTGCTCAACCTCGACGTCGCCGGCGACTACATCTACATGGCGGCCTACCTCATCCACCTGAAGTCGAAGATGCTGCTGCCGCGGCCGCGCACCCTGGAGGGCAAGGAGATCGACGAGGACCCGCGCCAGGACCTCGTGGAGCGTCTCCTCGAGTATCAGCGGCTCAAGGACGCGGCCCAGGTGCTGGCCGAGGTCGACAGCGTGCGGCGCGGCATGCTGGTGCGCCGCGGCGACGAGATGCAGCGCATCTCCGCCGACGAGGAGCCCGCCCTCGACCTCTCCGAGCTCTCGCTCTTCGATCTCCTGCGCAGCTTCCGCGAGGTGCTCGACCGCTGGGAGAAGGAGCACCCCGAGCCCATGCACCTGACGGCCGAGGTCTACTCCGTGCGCCAGCAGATCGAGCGCCTGCTCGCCCGCCTGAGGCTCGGACGGCCGTACGACCTGATCGACGACCTGCGCGCCCTCTCGTGCCGCGCCGAGGCCATCGCTGCCTTCCTCGCGGTGCTCGAGATGGCGCGCATGCTGCTCATCCGCCTGCACCAGACCGAGCAGGGCGCGGTGCTCCTCTACCGCACCGACCGCGAGCTGCTGGCGAGCGAGCTGGAGGCCGTGCAGGGATGACCGACCGCCTGGACATGGAGGCCGTCATCGAGGCGGCCCTCTTCGTCGCCCACGATCCGGTGTCGCGCCAGCGCCTGGTCGAGATCTTCAGCGAGCGCGAGCGCGAGCAGGCGGCGGCGGCCCTCGACGCCGTGGTCGAGCGCTTCCGCGAGAAGCCCGGCCACGGCGTGATCATCGACGAGGTGGCCGGCGGCCTGCGCCTGGTGACCCGGCCCGACCTGCACGGCTACCTGCGGCGATTCTTCGAGATCCACTCGGCGACCAAGCTGTCGATGCCGGCGCTCGAGACGCTGGCCATCGTCGCCTACCGCCAGCCGATCACCGGGCCGGAGATCGCCGAGCTGCGCAACGTGAGCTCGGCCGGCGTCGTCAAGACGCTGCTCGAGCGTCGCCTGATCCGCATCGCCGGCCGCAAGGAGGTGGTCGGCAAGCCGTTCCTCTACGCCACCACCCGCGAGTTCCTGATGCACTTCGGGCTCAAGAGCCTCAAGGAGCTGCCGCCGCTCGAGAAGTTCGAGGAGCTCTTCGGCGACGAGGCGGCGCCCGAGGGCGTGCCGCCCGACGCCGAGGAAAGGGCCGACCGCGAGGCCGCCGAGGCCGCCGACGCCGAGAGCGCGGCGGCCGACGAGCGGGAGCGCGAGGAGATCGAAGACGAACGGGCCGAGGCCGAAGACGCCGAGGAGCCGCCCGCCATCGAAGAGCCGGACAGGCCGCCGGCCGTGGAGGATCCGCCGAACGAGCCGCCGGCCGTGGAGGATCCGCCGGACGAGCCGCCGGCCGTGGACGAGCCGCCGGACGAGCCGCCGGCCGTGGAGGAGCCGCCGCCGGCCGTGGACGAGCCGGAGGGCGCGCAGGCGGAGGAGACGCCGGAGACGGACGACGGAGACGGGCCGGACGACGAGCCGGCGCCGGAGCCGGTGACGGCGGAGCTCGAGGCATGACCGCCGAGCGCTTGCAGAAGGTCCTGGCGCGGGCCGGGATCGGCTCGCGCCGCAAGGTCGAGGAGATGATCCGCGCCGGGCGGATCACCGTCGACGGCCGGATCGCGGAGCTCGGCGAGCGCGCCGACCTCGAGGTCCAGGCGGTCAAGGTCGATGGCCGCCGGGTGCAGGCGCCGCGCGGCGAGAGCCGGTACCTGCTCGTCAACAAGCCCGGGGGCTACGTGTCCACGGTGAGCGATCCCGAGGGCCGGCCGACGGTGCTCGACCTGCTGCCGCAGCGCCTGCGCCAGGGCCTCAAGCCGGTGGGACGCCTGGATTACGCTACCGAGGGGCTGCTGCTGCTGACCGACGACGGCGACTTCGCGCAGCACGTGGCGCACCCGCGCTTCGGCTGCGCCAAGACCTACGAGGCCAAGGTGAAGGGACACCCGAGCGACGCGGCGCTCGACAAGCTGCGCCGCGGCGTGGTGCTCGAAGGCAAGCGTACCGCGCCGGCCGAGGTCCGGCCGCGGGCGGGCCGCGTGGGCGCGCGCGAGAGCGTCGAGAGCTCGTGGTGGACGGTGACGCTGAGCGAGGGCCGCACGCGCCAGATCCGCGAGATGTTCGCCCGCGCCGGCCATCCGGTGAAGCGGCTGCGGCGCGTCGCCATCGGGACCCTCGCCGACCGCCGGCTGCCCCGCGGCGCCTGGCGCGAGCTGAGCGCCGCCGAGGTCGCGGCGCTGCGCCGCAAGACCGCCCGCGTCCGGCCGCCCACCCGCGCGCCGCGCACGCCCCGCCGCAAGCGCACGAGCCAGGACTGAGGGCGCGATGGGCGAGGCGGCGGTGCGGCGAGTCCCCCGGATCGTGGCCATCGACGGTCCCTCGGGCGTGGGCAAGAGCACGGCGGCGCGGCTGCTCGCCGAGCGCCTCGGCGTGCCGGTGCTCGACACCGGCGCCATGTACCGCGCCGTGGCCCTCGAGGTGCTGCGCCGCGGCGTCGATCCCGGCGACCGCGAGGCGGTGGTGCGCGTCGCCATGGCGGCGCCGGTGGAGACCGTGGCCCGGCGCGACGGCATCGAGGTACGGCTCGCCGGCGAGGACGTGGAGCCGCACATCCGCACTCCCGAGGTCAGCGAGGTCAGCTCGCGGATCTCGGCCTACCCGCAAGTGAGGCGCCGGCTCGTGGAGCTGCAGCGCGAGGCCGCGGCGGCGGTGGCCGCGGCGGCGGGGGGCGCGGTGGTCGAGGGCCGCGACATCGGCACCGTGGTCTTTCCGGACGCGCCCTACAAGTTCTTCCTCGACGCGCGCTCCGAGGTCCGTGCCGGCCGGCGTCACCGCGACCTGGCCGGTGCCGCGGGCCCGTCGGTGGAGGAGGTCCGCCGCGACCTCGAGCGCCGCGACGCCCGCGACCGGGCGCGCGCCGATTCGCCGCTGAGCTTCGACGCCAGCTACGAGCTCATCGACACCTCGGAGCTGAGCCCCGGCGAGGTGGTGGAGCGGATGCTCGAGGTCATCGCCTCGGCCCAAAGCGGTTGACACCGGCGCCGGCGGCGCCTATACTTCCATCTCTCGAGTTCTCAGGCACTTAGCGTCCCGCGCACGTTTTCCACTCGCCACCGCCAAAACGCCACAGCTCAGAGCAGTAGAGCGGAACCCAGTGCTGACGCTCCCGCGTCCGCGAGGCTCGACTCCCCCGTACGAGGCAGCGACAGGCGCTCCGGCGACCTGATTCCATAAGCAAGGAGGTTCGTGAACACCATGGAACAACACAACGACGAGGCGGTGACCGAGGCCGGCGAGGCGCCGTTCGAGATGGGCGAAGAGGGTGAGCTGGACTACGACCAGCTCGCGTCCCTCTACGACGAGAGCATGCGCCATCTCGAGGAGGGCGAGATCGTCCGCGGCCGGGTGGTCGAGATCACGGCCAGCGAGGTGGTCGTCGACGTCGGCTACAAGTCGGAGGGCCTGATCCCGATCGAGGAGTTCGTCGACTCTTCGGGCGAGGTCCACGTCGCCATCGGCGACGACGTCGAGGTCCTGCTCGAGAAGACCGAGGACGTGGAGGGCCACGTGCTCCTGTCGAAGGGCAAGGCCGAGCGCATGCGCGTGTGGCAAGACATCGAGACGGCCTACAAGGACGGCAAGATCATCACCGGCCGGGTGGTCGACCGGATCAAGGGCGGCCTCACCGTCGACGTCGGGCTGCGGGCGTTCCTGCCCGGCTCGCTGGTCGACATCAAGCCGGTCAAGCACCTCGAGTCCTTGAAGGGCCAGGACCTCCAGTTCAAGGTCATCAGCCTCGACCGCCGGCGCAACAACATCGTGCTCTCGCGCAAGGCGGTGCTCGAGAAGGAGTTCGCCAAGAGGAAGGCCGAGACCCTCGAGCGGCTCGTCGAGGGCGCCAGGCTCAAGGGCACGGTCAAGAACATCACCGACTACGGCGTCTTCATCGACCTCGGCGGCATCGACGGCCTGCTCCACATCACCGACATCTCCTGGGGACGCGTCAACCACCCCTCGGAGCACTTCTCGGTGGGCGACGAGATCGAGGTCGTGGTGCTCAAGTTCGACCCCGACACCGAGCGTGTCTCGCTCGGCTACAAGCAGCGCAGCGAGGATCCCTGGACCCTGGTGGACAAGAGGTACCCGGTCGGCTCGCGCGTCCGGGGCAAGGTGGTCAGCCTGGTCGAGTACGGCGCCTTCGTGGAGCTCGAAGAGGGCGTGGAGGGCCTGATCCACGTCAGCGAGATGTCGTGGACCAAGAAGGTGGTCAATCCGGCCAAGATCCTCGCCGTGGGCGACGAGGTGGAGGCGATCGTCTCGGACCTCGAGATGGACAACCGCCGCATCAGCCTGTCCCTGCGCCAGACCGAGGCCAATCCGTGGGAGGAGCTCTCCACCTCGTTCCCGGTGGGCTCGATCATCGAGGGCAAGGTGCGCAATCTCACCGACTTCGGCGCTTTCATCGAGATCACCGAGGACATCGACGGCCTGATCCACGTCTCCGACATGAGCTGGACCAAGCGGGTCAAGCATCCCAACGAGGTGCTCAAGAAGGGCGACATGGTCAAGGCCCGGATCACCAACATCGACGTCGCCAACCAGCGCGTGTCGCTGTCGATCAAGGAGTTTCTGCCCAACGAGTGGGACAGCTTCGTGGAGAAGTACGCGGTCGGCGACACCGTCGACGGCAAGGTGGTCAACGTCACCGACTTCGGTCTGTTCATCGACATCTACCAGGGGCTCGAAGGTCTCGCCCACGTCAGCGAGATCGACCTGCCGGGCGGCAAGCTCGAAGACCGTTACAAGATGGGCCAGTGGGTGAGCGCCCGGATTCTGCGCATCGAGGAGGACGAGAAGAAGGTCGGCCTCACGATGCGCGGCGTGCCGCAGCCCGAGCTCGACGAGATCGAGGAGCTCGAAGCCAAGGCCCGGGGCGAAGCCGGGCTCCCGCCGGAGGAGGAGGCCGAGGAGACCGAGGCCGAGGAGACCGAGGCCGGGCCGGAGGCGGAATCCGACGAATCCGACGAGTCCGACATGTCCGACATGTCCGACTCCGAGGAGGACTCCGAGCCCGCTTCCTGATAAGGTCGCGCAAGCCGATCACCGACGGACCAACCCGAAGGAGGGAGACCACCATGGCACCAGCCGGCGCGATGACGAAAGCGGAGCTCGTCGACGAAGTGGCGGGAATGACCCAGCTCAGCAAGAAGCACGCCGAGATCGTCGTCAACACCGTCTTCGAGTCGATCGTCGACTCCCTCCGTTCCGGGGAGAAGATCGAGCTGCGGGGCTTCGGCAGCTTCCGGATCCGATCCCGGGGGGCGCGCGTCGGGCGCAACCCCAAGACCGGCGCCCGCGTCGAGGTCCCGGCCAAGCTGATTCCGTATTTCAAGCCGGGAAAGGACTTGAAGGAGCTCTTGAACTGCTAGTGCCGGGGACTTCGGCCACGCCCGAACGGAGTCTCGACTTGCACCAGGTCCTGTTCACGCCCTGGAGGTACGCCTACATCACCGGCGAGCAGAAACCGGCGGCGGACGCATGCTTCCTGTGCGCCGCGGCCCAGGCCAGCGAGGAGCCCGAGCGGCTCGTGGTGCACCGCACGGCGCACCATCTCGTGCTGCTCAACCGGCACCCGTACAGCTCCGGGCACCTCATGGTGGCGCCCCTCGTCCACGCCGGCTGCCCCGAAATGGCGGCGCCGGCGGCGCGGGCCGAGCTCTGGCCCCTCGTGCTGCGCGTGCGCGCCGTCCTGGAGCGCGCCTACGCGCCGGACGGCTTCAACCTCGGGATCAACCTCGGCAGCGCCGCCGGCGCCGGAGTGCCGGGACACTTCCACTTCCACGTGGTCCCGCGCTGGCGCGGCGACAGCAACTTCATGGCGGCGATCGGCGACGTGCGGCTGGTGCCCGAGGACCCGCTGGCGGCCCGCGAGCGGCTGCGCCGGCTGTTCGCGCCGGCCGAGGAGACGCCCGCGTGAGCTCCCCGGCGCCGGACTCCGGCTCTCGGCAACCCGGCTCCAGGTCCGGCGCCGCCGCCTACGTGGCGGCGCTCCTGGCGCTGCTGGTGCCGGGCGCCGGCCACTTCTACCTCAGGCGCTGGGGCCGCGGCGCGATCTTCCTCGTCCTCGTCCTGGCGGCGCTCGCCGTGGGCGTGGCCCTCGACGGCCGGCTGCCCTGGTACTGGACCGGCCCGCCGCTCAAGCGGCTCGCCACCCTGGGCGCCATGGGCAGCGGTCTGCCGCCGCTGATCCTGCACTTCGTCCTGGGCTATCAGGGCGACCTGCGGGGGAGCGGCTGGGAGTACGGCGGCGTCTTCATCGTCACCGCGGGGCTGATGAACCTGCTCCTGGTGCTCGACGCCTGGGACATCGCCGCCGGCCGCAAGGACTGAGCGGGAGGGACGACGCGATGAGCCATCTCCTCCTGATGTCGACCTACGCGGCGCTGATCAGCGTGTTCTTCGCGGTGCTGTGGCGCCGCGAGCCGCGCGCCCAGCTCAAGCTCTTCCTCCAGCTCTTCCTCGGTCTGGTGCTCGGCGCCGTCGCGCTGGCCTGGCTGACGTACCCGTTTCCCGCGGGTGCGCCGGCCCCCATCCCATGACCGCCGGCATGAGCGCCGACATGAGCGCCGACGACGTGCTGGTGGTGGCCGGAGAGGCGTCGGGCGACCTGCACGGCGCGCGCCTCCTCGCCCGGCTCGCCGAGCTGGCGCCCGGGCTGCGGCCGTTCGGGCTCGGCGGCGACGAGATGCGCGCCGCCGGCCTCGACGCCGTGGCCCACAGCTCGGAGATCGCCGTCGTCGGCATCACCGAGGCCCTGCGCGTGCTGCCGCGGGCCTGGCGGATCTACCGCCGCCTGCTCGCCGAGGCCGAGCGCCGCCGCGCCGCCAGCGCCGTGCTCATCGACTCCCCAGAATTCAACCTGCGCCTCGCCCGTCGCCTCTCGCGCCGCGGCGTGCGCGTGCTGTACTACATCAGCCCGCAGATCTGGGCCTGGCGCCAGGGACGCGTGCGCACCATCGCCGCCTGCGTCGACCGCATGCTCGTGGTCTTTCCCTTCGAGGTCGACTTCTACCGCCGCCACGGGGTTGACGTCATCCACGTCGGGCACCCGCTGATCGACGAGATCCCGCCGCTCGAGCAGGCCTGGGAGCGGCCGCCGCCGGCGCCGGGCGAGCCATTCGTGGTGGCGCTGCTGCCGGGCTCGCGGTCGAGCGAGGTGCGCTCCCTGCTGCCGGCGATGCTCGAGAGCGCCCGGCGCCTCGGTGAGTCGCTGCCGGTCGCCGTGCGGCTGATCCAGGCGCCGACGGTCGACGCGCGGCTCGTCGACGCCCTGATCGCGGCGGGTCCGGCCCTCGAGATCGAGCGCGTGAGGCGCGACCGCTTCCCGGCGATCGCCGGCGCCCATCTGGCGCTCTGCGCCTCGGGCACGGCGACCCTCGAGGTGGGCCTGCTGGGCACGCCGATGATCGTGCTCTACCGTTTGAAGCTCGGGAGCTATATCCTGGCCAGGCTGTTGGTCGACCTGGAGCATTTCAGCATGGTGAACCTGGTGCTGGGCCGCCGCGCGGTCCCCGAGCTCGCCCAGCGCGACGCCGCGCCCGAACGCGTGGCGGCGGAGGCCCGCCGCCTGCTCGAGAGCCCCGCCGAGATCGAGGTGATGCGCCAGGCCCTGGCCGAGCTGCGGCCGCGCCTGGGCGCCGGCGGCGCCAGCCGCCGCGCCGCCGAGGTGATCGCCGACCGCATCGCCGACCTCGGGCGGGGCCGCGCGGAGGGCGGCACGTGACGCGCTTCCTCTGGGGTTACTTCCGCCGCTACGGTGCCTGGGCGCTCGTCGCCGCCGTCACCGTGCTCGCCTACGGCGGCGCCACGGTGGGCCTGCTGACGGTCTTCCGCGCCATCCTCGCCGAGGTGATCCGCGCCGACGAAGGCGCCCTCGGGAGCTTGGCGATGCCCGGTAGCGGCGAGGACGAGGACGAAGCGAGCATCGGCTTCGACGTCGACCTCACGGCCATGACCGACGGCGTCTTCTCCGAGCTGCGGACGGTCTTGGGCGTCACCGAAGAGAACGTCGTCTGGACCCTGCCGGTGATCTTCGTGCTGGTCTTCCTGGTGCGCAGCCTGGCGGCGTTCGCCAACGGCTACATCTTCCAGATCATCGGCCTCGGCGCCACCAACGACCTGCGCAACGACCTCTACGACCGCATCCTCCATCAGTCGAGCCGCTTCTACGCGCAACATCCCTCGGGCGAGTTGGTGAGCCGCGTGGGCAACGACGTCGGGGTGATGCAGAACGCCATCTCGAGCCGACTGCTCGACCTCTTCGAGCAGTCGGTCACCCTGGTGCTGCTGGTCTGGTTCCTGCTCTCCACGCACTTCAACCTGGCGCTGGCGTGCCTCGTGGTGGCGCCGGCCGTCTTCTATCCGGTGGTGCGCTTCGGCCAGGGCATGCGCCGCGCCAGCCGCCGCAGCCAGGAGCGCCTCGCCGACCTGTCGAACCTGGTGGCCGAGGCGGTACGCGGGCACCGCGTGGTCAAGGCCTTCGGCATGGAGGGCTTCGAGCTGGCGCGCTTCCGCGAAGCCACCCGCCGCCACCTCCGGGTGAGGCTCAGGGCGCAGCTCCTCTCCTACGCGTCGGGACCGGTGGTCGAGACGCTCGCCGTCCTCGGCGGCGGCGCCTTTCTCGTCTACGCCGGCTACACGGTGCGCCGGGGCGAGCTGAGGCCGTCGGACGTCATGACCTTCCTCACCGCTCTGGTCATGCTCTACGACCCGGTGCGCAAGCTCAACAAGGTCAACATCATCCTCCAGGAGGCCCTGGCCGCGGCGCACCGGGTGCGCGACGTGATGGCGATCGCGAGGGACGTCGAGGAACGTCCGGGCGCGGCGACGCTCACCGAGGAGGACCTCCTCGCCTCCGCGGTCGCGGTCACCTACGAAGGCGTCGACTTCGGCTACGAAGACGACGCGGTGCTGCGCGGCGTCGACCTCGAGATCCGCACCGGCGAGGTGGTGGCGCTGGTGGGGGCGTCGGGGGCCGGCAAGTCGACGCTCGTCAACCTCCTGCCGCGCTTCTTCGACCCCGACGCCGGCCGGGTGACGCTCGGCGGCCACGACCTGCGCGACCTGACGCTGGCCAGCCTGCGCGCCCAGATCGGCATCGTCACCCAGGACACGGTGCTCTTCAACGACACGGTACGCGCCAACGTCGCCTACGGCCGCCGCGACCTGCCCCTCGAGCGGGTGCGCGAGGCGGCCGCCGCGGCCTACGCCGACGAGTTCGTGATGGCGCTGCCCGCGGGCTACGACACGGTGATCGGCGAGAGCGGCCTGAAGCTCTCGGGGGGCCAGCGCCAGCGCCTGGCCATCGCCCGCGCCCTGCTCAAGAACCCGCCGCTGCTGATCCTCGACGAGGCCACCTCGCACCTCGACACCGAGTCGGAGGCCCTGGTGCAGAAGGCCCTCTACAACCTGATGACGGGGCGTACGGCCCTGGTAATCGCCCACCGGCTGTCGACCGTGAAACGCGCCGACCGCATCGTGGTGATGGAGGCCGGCAAGCTCGTGGAAGAAGGCACCCACGACGAGCTGCTGAAGTACGGCGGCGTCTACCATCGTCTCTACGAGCTGCAGTTCCGGGACCTCTGACTGCATTTCCGGGATCTCTGAAGATGCGCAGCATGACCGCGTTCGGCCACGGCACGGCGGAGAGCGAGCGCCTGCGGGCAATGGTGACGCTGCGCGGCTTCAACCACCGCTACCTCGACCTGGTGCTGCGCCTGCGCGAGGAGCACCGCGACCTCGAAGGCGCGGTGCGCGAGCTGCTGACCGGCCGCCTCGAGCGCGGCCGAGTGGAGGCGGTGGTGGAGGTCGAGCCTCTCGGCAGGGCGCAGGTCGAGGTCGCGGTCGACACCGACCTCGCCGAGCGGCTCCACGCCCTCCAGCAGGAGCTCGTGGAGCGCGGCGTGATCCACGGCGGCCTGACGTTCACGGACCTGCTGCGGCTGCCGGAGGTCGTCAAGCTCCGCAGCCCGGAGCCCGGGCGCTGGTCGGACGAGGACCGGGCGGTGCTGAGGGCGGCGACCGAGGCGGCGCTGGATCAGTTCGTGGCGGCGCGGGAGCGGGAGGGCGAGAGCCTGAGCGCCGTCTTCCTGCCGCGCCTCGACGCCCTCGGAGAGCTCGTGGAGCGTCTCCGCGCCCGCCGCGCCGAGGTGGCGGCGGCGGCGTCGGCGGCATTGAGGCGCCGCGTCGCCGAGCTGCTCGCCGGGGACCTCGCGGCCGGCGCGCCGAGCGAGGACCGGCTCGCCCAGGAAGTGGCCTACCTCGTCGACCGCAGCGACGTCGCCGAGGAGCTCGACCGCCTGGCGTCGCACCTCGAGCACTTCCGCGCCATCATGGCGGGCGACGGCGCCCTCGGCAAGCGCCTCGACTTCCTCAGCCAGGAGATCTTCCGCGAGCTCAACACCCTGGGCTCGAAGTGCCGCGACAGCGAGATGGTCCGCGGCGTCCTCGACGGCAAGGTGCTCTGCGAGCAGATCCGCGAGCAGGTGCAGAACGTGGAGTGAGATGGGACCAACGGATGGCGACCAGGATCTCCTTGCTCCGCCGGAGGAGCCCGCTGCCGAGCCGCCGCCGGAGGAGCCCGCTGTTGAGCCACCGCCGGCGGAGCCGGCCCCGGAGCGCGAGCAGCGCACCAAGCTCAGTCGCCGGCTCCTCTATGCAGCGGCCGGCGTCGCGGCACTGGCCGCCGCGTGGGCAATCCACGAGCTCGTCACCTGGCCCGACGTCGCAGCCCTCGCCGACGCCAATCCCGAGACGACGGCGTTCATCGAGCGCTACCGGCGACAGTCCGGGTCGGAGCCCGAGCAGCGCTGGGTGCCTTACGGGCGCATCTCGGGCCACCTCAAGCTCGCCGTCCTGGTCGCCGAGGACATCGAGTTCTTCGACCACGACGGCTTCTCCCGTCACGAGATGAAGCAGGCCTTGAAGGATGCCCTGGAAGAGGGCAAGCCGCTGCGCGGCGCTTCCACCCTGACCCAGCAGCTCGCCAAGAACCTGTGGCTGTCGCCGTCGCGCAACCCCTGGCGCAAGGTCAAGGAGGCGCTCCTGACGCGGCAGCTCGAGAACCGGCTCTCGAAGCACCGGATCCTGGAGATCTACCTCAACGTCGTCGAGCTCGGCCCCGGCGTCTACGGCGCCGAGGCCGCGGCCCGCAAGTACTTCGGCACCTCGGCGGCGGCGCTCGGCGAGAGAGAGGCCGCGGCCCTGGC
>DASWIG010000454.1:0-2096 GCA_036397835.1 Thermoanaerobaculia bacterium | reverse complement strand
GCCCCGGTAGTGGATGCGCGCCACCACCTCCTGGCCGAGATAGCAGCCCTTGCTGTAGCTCACCGCCTCGGCTTCGAGGCCGGTCTCCTGGGGGAAATGGTCGGGCCCGAAGTCCTGGCCGAAGAGCGGGCGCCCGGCCTCCACCCGCAGCCGCTCCCAGGCCCGCCGGCCCACCTCACGGGCGCCATGGCCGGCGAGGCGCTCGGCGGCGAGGCGCTCGGCGAGGGTCGACACCTGGTCCTCGGGCGTCCACAGGGTCCACGCCGGCACCCCGAGGTCAGCCTCGCGGACCACCCGCGTCCGCACGCCGTGGACCTCGACCTCGCGGTGGCTGTAGACCTTCTCGAAGCCATGCTCGGCGCCGCCCATGGCCGCGGCTGCTCCGGGGCCGATCAGGGCCACCGGCCGCAGTCCCGAGAGCGGCCGGATCTCGACCCGGTCGACGATCACGTACCTGGCGAGGTGGTCGGCGATCGCCTCGGCCTCGCTCGCCGGCAGCGCCAGCCAGAGGCGGTCTTCGAGCGCCAACACCGTCACGTCGGCAAGCACGCGTCCCTTCACCTGGGTGACGAAGCCGTAGACGCCGGCGCCGGGAGCGAGCGTCTTGACGTCGCAGGTCACCAGGCCGTTCAGGAAGCGCGCGCGGTCTTCCCCGGTCATCTCGAGGCCGCGGACGTCGGAACGGACGAGCAGCCCGCAGGCGTCCCTCAGCGCGCGGTGCTCGGCGTCGGTCATGACCGCATGATATCGGACCGGGCTCAGGAACGGGCCGCCGCGCGCTTGCCCTCGTCCTCGTCGACCCACCGCAGAAGCAGGAGGCCGGCGACGAAGAAGATCATCACGATCGAGACGCCGAGGCGTTGCGAGCCGGTCTGCTCGGTGACCACCTTGAGCAGCAGCGGTCCCAGGAAAGCGGTAGCCTTGCCCGAGAAAGCGAAGAAGCCAAAGAACTCGTTTTCCTTGTCCGGGGGCACGAAGCGGCCCATGAGCGAACGGCTCGCCGATTGATTGGGTCCGGAGAAGATGCCGATGAGGATGCCGGCGATCCAGAACAGGGGCCTCGACGGCGCCAGGACCGCGATCAGGGTGGCGACCATCAGGCCGCATATGCTGATCGCGATCGTCTTCTTGCCGCCGAGCCGGTCGTCGAGGACGCCCATGGCGGCCGCTCCCAGGCCCGCCGTGACGTTCAGGACGACGCCGAACACGAGGAGGTCCTGGACCGTGAAGTCGAACGTGCCGGCGGCGTAGATCCCACCGAATGCGAAGATCGTCACCAGGCCGTCGTTGTAGACGAGGCGGGCCAGGAGGAAACGCACGATCTGCCGGTACTTGCGGACCTCGACGAAGGTCTCCCGCAACTGGCGATAGCCTTCGGCGACGATGGCGCCTTTCCTCGAAATCCGCGACTTGTCCTCGCGGACCCACAGAAAGATCGGAATGCTGAAGACGACGAACCAGATCGCCACCAGCAGGTTGGAGGCGCGGACGTGCTCGCCGCTGTTCCGGGCGATCCCGAACCAGGCGATCGCGGGCAGGATGATGACCACCACCAGCGCCAGCAGCCCGCCGCCATAGCCCAGCCCCCAGCCGTAGCCCGAGATGCGGCCGATCTTGTCGGGGGGTGCGATGTCAGGCAGGAACGCGTTGTAGAAGACCATGCCCATCTCGAAGGCGATGTTGGCGACCACGAAGGCAGCCAGGGCGAGGTAGACCTTGTCGGGCTGGACGAGGAAGAGCGCAAGGCTCCCCGCCACCGCCACGCCGGTAGAGCCGAGCAGGAAGAGCTTGCGGAAGCCGCCGCGGTCGGCCAGGGTCCCCATGAGCGGCGCCAGCCCCGCCACCACGAACGCCGTGATAAGAACGCCCGTGGCCCACAGGCCCGTTCCCAGGGCCTCGGCCGCCTTGACGTCGGCGGCCAGCCCGAGCCCTTTGTAGTGATCCGCGGCCATCGTGTTGGCGAAGTAGGAGGCGTAGACGAAGGTCACCACCAGCGTGGTGAACGGCGAGTTGGCGAAGTCGTAGAGGCACCAGGACCAGACGGTCCGACGGTCGGCGGTCGCGGGTGACGGCATGTCTCCTCCAGGCCAGGGCGG
>DASWIG010000453.1:0-12492 GCA_036397835.1 Thermoanaerobaculia bacterium | reverse complement strand
TTCGAGGGGCTGAGGAACCGCTACCGGGCGAGCCGCCGGCGCTACCAGACCCTCGCCCGGCTGTCGCCGGTGGGCATCTTCCAGGCCGACGCGCGGGGGCAGTATCTCTACGTCAACGAGAGCTGGTGCGAGCTCGCCGGGTTGACGGCGGCCGAGTCCGAGGGGGAGGGCTGGACGCGGACGATCGATCCCGACGACCGCGACCGGGTGCTCGAGGCCTGGGGGGAGGCGGTGCGCAAGGCCCGCTCCTTCCGGAACGAGTACCGGATCCGGCGGCCGGACGGCCAAGTCTTCTGGGTGCTGGGCCAGACCGAGGCCGAGGCGGATCCGCAGGGAAGCGGCGTGGTCTTCGTCGGCACCATCACGGACATCACTGAGCGGATCCGCGCCCAGCAGGCGATCGAGGACGCCAACCGCGCCAAGAGCGAGTTCCTGGCCAACATGAGCCACGAGCTGCGCACGCCGGTCAACGGCGTCCTCGGCGCCGCCAAACTCCTCGACAAGATGGAGCTCGCGGCGCCGGCGCGGGAGTACGTCGACATCATCGATTCCTCGAGCGACAGCATGTTGCACCTGATCGACGACATCCTGGACTTCTCGAAGATCGAGGCCGGAGAGCTGACGCTCGAATCGACGCCGTTCTCGCTCCGGGACGCTCTCAATCCGGTGCTCGAGATCCAATCCCAGGCCGCCGCGGCCAAGGGCATCGAGCTGCGGCTCACCGTGAGCGAAGAGCTGCCCGATCTCGTCCTCGGAGATCCGCTGAGACTGCGCCAGGTCGTCCTCAACCTGGTCGCCAACGCCGTCAAGTTCACCGCCGAGGGTCACGTCTCCATCAAGGTGGGCCCCGAAGGCCCGTCAAAACGCCCGGCGATGATCCGCTTCGCCGTCGCGGACACCGGAATCGGCATTCCTCCGGAGGCTCTGCCCCGCCTTTTCACGCCCTTCAGCCAGGCCGACAGCTCGACGACGCGGAAGTTCGGCGGCACGGGCCTGGGCCTGGCGATCTGCAAACGGCTCGTGGAGGCGATGGGAGGGCGTATCGGCGTCGAGAGCACGCCCGGACCCGGCTCGACCTTCTGGTTCGTGATCCCCCTGGAGCCGGCCGAGGTGCGGGGGGCGCCCGTCGGAGCCGCCTCGGCCGACGGGCCGTCGGCCCTCACGGGTCGCCGCATCCTGCTGGCGGAAGACAACACGATCAATCAGCTCGTGGCGACGCGGCAGTTGCAGTCGCTCGGTTACGAGGTCGAGGTGGTCGGCAACGGCGCCGACGCCCTGCGCGCCCTGGAGGAGGAGGACTTCGACCTGATCCTGATGGACTGCCAGATGCCCGGCATCGACGGCCTCGAGACGACGCGGAGGATCCGCAGCCGCGAGCCCGGGGACGAGCACGTGCCGATCATCGCCGTGACGGCTCACGCCATGCCGCAAGACCGCGACCGATGCCTGGCGGCCGGCATGGACGACTATCTCGCCAAGCCGTACGTCGCGCAGGAGCTGGCGTCGGCGTTGAGGCGCTGGCTTTCGAACGCGCCACGGCGAGCCGTCAATCGTCCGCGAGGACCAACCAGCCCACGGGGCGCCGGCCGCCGGCCGCCAGCAGCTTGAGCCGCAGGCGGCGGCCGTCCGCGAGCTCGACTTCGGCCGCGCCTGTCGACGCCCGCGCGGCCTCGCGGCCCGGGCCCCGGGCCCAGCCGCGGAGCATCTCGAGATCGGCGGGCGAGAAACCGGGGTGCAAGGGCGCACCGCGTGCGCCCCCTCCGGCCGCACGGCCAGGGTGTAGGGGCGCACGGCGTGCGCCCTCTGCGGGTGCGCCACCGTCATGGGCGAGCAGTGCGCCGTCGAGCCCGAGCACGGCGCCGCCGCCGACCTCTGCGAGCAGCGCCAGCACGAGCTGACGCTGCTGCGCCAGGCGCCCCTCCCAACGGCCGCGGAGCTCGTCGCGGGCGTCGAGCACGCGGTTGAACTGCCGCGCCACGAACGCCAGCTCGTCGCGTCCGCGCTCGCGCAGGCGCCGTCCGGCGTCGCCGCCGGCGATTGCCTGCGCCGTCTCGCGGAGCTCGCGCAGGCGCACGAGCAGGCCGCGCTGCAGGGCACGCGACATCAGCGGCAACGACAGCAGGGCGAGGGCCGAGAGCCCTCCCAGCCACATGCCGGCGAGCGTCGCGGTGCGCCGCGCCCGCTGGTCGGCGGCGAGGATGGCCTCGTGGTTCATCTCGAGCAGGCGTACGACCTCCCTGTGGAGCTCGATGAAGGCCGGCTGGACGCCGGAGCGGTAGGCCTCGAGCCCCGCGCCCGGCGCCGCCAGGACCTGGCGGCGCGCTTCCCGGAGGCGGGTGAAGCCGGCGCGGATCCGGCCCACGACGTCCGATTCGCCGGCCAGGGTGACGTTGGCCTCGGCCTCTTCGAGGGCGGCGGCGTAGGCGGCGTCGTGAGTCGCGAGCTCGTCGGCGTCGGCCTCGGGATCGACGAGCAGGGCCAGCGTCAGGCTGTCCTGACGCTCCAGGGCCTGCGTCATGTGGACGGCGGCGCGTACGCTCCTGTAGTTCTCGTCGAGCAGGCGGCCGATGCCCTGGCTCAGGTCGAGGAAGACCAGGGCCGCGCTGCCCGCCGCCACCAGCAGCAGGGCCACGAGGTAGGCGTAGCCCACGAGCAATCGGGTGCGCAGTTGCATCAGGTCATCCTACGAGCACGGCCTGGCTAGGCGAGCGCGCCCAGGCGTCGGATGGCGTCGAGGCGCCCGAGCAGCACCAGCTCGTCGCCGCTCTCGACGCGGTCGTCCGACCGCGGGTTGGCCTTCACCTTGCCGCCGCGCCGGAACGCCAGCACGGACACGCCGTGCCGCCCGCGCAGCTCGAGCTCGGCGAGGCTCTTGCCCACCAGCGACTCCGGGGCGTCGACCTCGGCGATCGAGGCGTCGCCGAGCTGCACCAGCTCTTCGATGCCGGGATAGGCGAGGTGCAGGGCCAGGCGCTCGCCCATCTCGTTCTCGGGATCGACCACCTCGTGGGCGCCCACCGCCCGCAGCACGCGGGCGTGGAGGTAGCTGTGGGCGCGCGCCACGATGCGCGGCACGCCGTGCTGGCGCAGCAGGGCGGTGGTCAGGATGGAGGCCTCGCGCGCCCGCTGCCCGAGCGTGACGACCACGCACGACAGGCGCTCGAGCTCGAGGCCGGCGAGCGCCTCCTCGTCGGTGGCGTCGAGGGCGACGGCGGCGTCGACGTCGTCGGCTACCCGCTCGATCCGTTCCGGATCGAGGTCGACGGCGAGCACGCTCTGGCCCTCGCGCGCCAGGCACCTGGCGACCGCGCGGCCGAACTGGCCGAGCCCGATGACGGCGAACTCTCCTGGCATCCTGCCTCCTTGCTCGGACGTTTCAGCCCACCATCATACTCGCCCGCGGGTGCCGCCAGGCTGGCGCCCGCGCTCCGCCCGTGGCGACGAACAGGGCCAGGGTCAGGGGCCCAACGCGGCCGGCGAGCATCAGCATGGTGACGATCAGCTTGCCCGGCGCCGTGAGCTCGGCTGTGGCCCCCGCCGACAGCCCCACGGTGCCGAGAGCGCTGACCACCTCGAAGGCGAGGCGGTCGAGCGGTTGCGCTTCCACGAGGGCCAGCGCGAAGAGGCCGCCGCCTGCCCCGAGCACGTAGGCGACGACGATGGCCAGGCTGCGGTCGACGGTGGCGCGCGGCAGCTCGCGGCCGAAGACCACGGCGCCGCCGCCGCGCACCGTGGCCCGCACAGCCGCCAGCAGCGCCGCCGCGGTGGTGGTCTTGATGCCGCCGCCGGTGCTGCCCGGCGAAGCGCCGACGAACATCAGCGCGCACGTCACGAGCAGGGCCGCGGGCGTCAACGACATCTCGACCGAGTTGAACCCCGCGGTGCGCGCGGTGACGCTCTGAAAGAGCGCGTTGACCAGCTTATGCCCCGGCGCCAGGCCGACCAGGCTGTGATTCCATTCGCACAGCGCGTACAGGATCCACCCGGCGGCGGCGAGGGCCGCCGACATGGCGAGGACGACCTTGGCCTGCACCGGCCAACGGCCGCGCCGGCCCCCCTTGAAGCGCCCGGTGACGCGCTCCGCGAACGCCGCCAGCACCGCGAAACCCACGCCCCCGAGCACGATCAGAAGAGCGAAGACCGCGAGGGTCGCCGGCTCTCGCTGGAAACCGATCAGCGAGTCCGTCATCAGGGCGAACCCGGCGTTGCAGAAGGCCGAGACGGCGTGGAAGAGGCCGAGCCAGAGCGAGCGCGCCAGCGGCTCGCCGCCGCGGTGGAAGGCGCCGGCCAGGGCCAGGGCGCCGAGCGCCTCGATCGCCAGCGTCGAGACGACGATGAAGAGCGTCAGGCGGCGCGCCGCGCGACCGCTGTGGGCCTCCAGGGACTGCCTGAGGACCTCCTCGCCGCGCATCCCCAACGAGCCGCCCAGGGCGAGCGCGGCGAAGGTCGAGAGCACCATGATCCCCAGCCCGCCGAGCTGGATCAGCCCGAGGATGACGGCGTGGCCGAAGGGCGAGAAGTCGTGGGGCGTGTCGAGGACGATCAGGCCGGTGACGCAGACGGCGCTGGTGGCGGTGAAGAGGGCGTCCATCGCGGCGACCCGGCCGCCGGCGGAGGCGGCGGCCGGAAATCCGAGCAGCACCGTGCCGACGAGGATGAGGGCGAGGAAGAACGCCAGGATCAGCCGCGCCGGCCGGTCGAGGAAATCCCGGATCACCTCGGCGACCATCCGCGTATGGCCGAAGAGCTGGACGAGCAGGAAGAGCTGGAACGTCGCCAGCAGACCGAAGAGAGCGGGGGGACGCCCGAGGAAGAACAGCGCCGCGACCAGCGGCAGCACGACGACGAAGACGCCGCGGCGGCGGGCGCGCACGAGCAGGAGCAGCAGGCGGGCGGCAGCGGCCAGGACGGCCAGGTTGAGCGCCAGGCACACCGAGAGGGGCAGCCACCGCCCGCTGAGCCGGTGCCCCACGACGGCAGCGGTGACGACCAGGGCCACCACCGCCAGGTGGGCCACCGCCGGGCTCCACTCGGTGAGCCAGGCGTCGAGCTCGGGCTCCTTGCCGGGAGGAATCCGGTAGCGGCCACGCGAGGCCCGCGGAAAGAGGAACGTCGCCAGCACCCAGAGATTCCACGCCGCCGTCAGTCCGGCGACGAACGGATCCGCGGCCAGCGCCGGCACGAACACGCCGACGCTCACCGCCAGCAGCGCCACCGCCGTCCAGGGCGCCCACCGCGGCCGGTGCCGCCAGGGCGTCAGCACCGCCGCCACGGTGCCGGCGACGGCGGCGGCATAGACCGCGCCGAAGGCGGTGATCTCGTCGGCGCTGCCGAAATAGCCGTCCGGCATGTCGACGAGCACCTGGGCGACGACCGCCGCCGCGGCGGCTCCCGCCAGGCGCGCCGCCTGGAGGTGGCGCTCCCGGCGGGCGCTCGACACGAAAGGGACCGGATGGGATCTCATCGGGAGACGACCCAAGGTGATGCCCCTGGGACGGTGACCCAGGGTGTACCCCCCGGGCTTTGGGAGGCTAACACCCTGGAGCCGA
Source organism: Thermoanaerobaculia bacterium (assembly GCA_036397835.1). Lineage (GTDB taxonomy): Bacteria > Acidobacteriota > Thermoanaerobaculia > Multivoradales > J023 > DASWIG01. The sequence goes on along the minus strand of DASWIG010000453.1, from coordinate 6,943 downwards.
ATCCCGGTGTATACTGGCCAGCGATCATGCATCGCGCGACATCGACAGCCCTGTGCGCTCTCGGCCTGCTCGCGGCGACGCCCGCGGCGCCGCAGGCCGTGGTCAGCGCCCTCGCCCGCGGCCCGGAGCCGCTGACCACGACGACGGACGTGCACTGCAGCCGCTTCGCCAGCTTCGAGGACGAGCCCGAGGTCGTGGCCGGGATGGAGCTCGAGCCGGGAGATCTGCTGGCGAGCGTGACGGCCGACGTCGACCTCGAGCTGACCTGCCCGAACGGCAGCCTGCTGCGCTTCACCGGCGGCTTCCGGGTGATGGTCGAAGCGGCGGCGGGCGACGCCTGCGCCGTGAACTTCCTCAGCGGCACCCTCGACGTGCTCACCGACAAAGAAACCGAGGTCCACGCCGGCGGCGTGGTGCTCGGCTCGGAGGGGACGCAGTATTCCGTGTCGCTGTCGCGCGAGGGCACCGGCACCGACTGGAAGTGCTGGGTCTACGACGGCCGGGTGCGGTGGACGACGCCGGAGGTCGACGACCGCTGGCTGGGCGCCGGCACCCGCCTGCGCCTGGCCGACCGCCAGCACGACGCCGGGGTGACGGTCGAGACGCGGATCACCGAGCAGGAGCTGACGCACGCCGCCCTGCGCTACGCCACGTTCGACGTCGCCAGGTCGCGGACGGGCCGCGGCCAGGTCGAGGACCCGCGAGCCGCCGTCGAGGAGCTCTCCAAGCTCCACTTCGAGGTGCTCGCCCGGCCCGACGACAGCGGCCGCCGCGTCGAGCTCGCCAAGAAGCAGCTCGCCCTCCGAATCCCGAGCCAGGCGGCCTACAACCTCGGCCGCGCCGGCGTGCGCACCGAGCAGGAGCTGCGGCGCTACCAGATCGACGCGTCGAGCCTGCGCGTCCCGCAGCCCCCCGTCCCCCCTCCCCGCGAGCTCGTGAGGGTGACCGATCCGGTGGCGCTGGTCCAGACCGGGAGCCGCGACCAGGCGATGGCGCAGGCGAAGAAGAAGGTCGAGGCCGGCACCGCCGACTCCCGCGACTACTACGCGCTGGCGCTGGCCTACCGCGAGCTCGACGGCGCCGCGAGCGAGCGCGCCGCCACGGCCGCCAAGCGGGCGCTGCGCCTCCACCGCGCTGACGGCAAGCTGCTGGAAAAGGACATCGCGTCCTGCAAGCGCCTCGCCGCGGGCGGTTAGGGAAAGAGCCTGGGGTGAACACCTCGGTGGCCGGCTGGCTGCGCCTCGACGTCGTCAAGCTGCTGCTCCTGGCGATCCCCGTCTTCGCCTTCAAGCAGCTCCTCCTCGGGGTCGACCTGAAGGCCAGAGGCGCCGGCGTGGCGCTCGGGCTCCTGGTGATCGCCGCCGCCGCCGTCTTGTGGCGGCGGCGGCGACGGCCGGTCGCCCTCGGCAACGGCTTCCTCACCTTCTTCCTCGCCTACTGTCTGCTCTTCGCCCTCGCCGCCGAAAGCGACCTGCTCAGCGGGCAACGCGTCCTGCTCGCCGGCTACGAGGAAACGCTGCCGCGCAACTTCCTCGCCCCCAACGGCCTGGGCGACTGGCACTACGCCTGGGCGCCGGCGGCGCTGGCGGCGCAGGACCTGATCGTGGTCACCCTCGCCACCGCCGGCGAGCTTCGCGAGGACGCGCGGCGCCGTTTCGCCTTCCTGATCCGCAAGGCCCTCGAGCACGAGGCCAGGGGCATTGCCTTCGACTTCTACCTCGAGCAGCCCTCCGAGGTCGACGCGTTCCTCGCCGCGGAGCTCGCCAGGGCCGACGAGGCCGGCATGCCCGTGCTCTTCGGCTACCGCCACGAGGCGAAGGAAGACGGCTGGATCGTCCGCCGGCCGCTGCCGCCCGAGCTGGCGCCGGCGCTGCCGCTGGCGCGGCTGGGCCATCTCGCCGGCTACCTCGAGCACGACGGCAAGGTGCGCATGACGCCGGTCGGCCTGCCCGGGGTCGGCGGGCTCGAGTCGCTCAGCTTCAAGATCGCCGCGACGCTCTCGGGTGAGGTGACGGCGCCGGAGTCGGGCCTGGTGCAGTTCACCGCGCCGCGGGGCGGCGTACGGGTCGAGGAATTCTCTCCCGAGCTCGACTGGGAGCTGTGGCGCGACCGGTTCGTGATCGTGGGACCTCCCGGCCGCTCCGACGCGAGGCAGACGCCCTTCGGCGAGCTGCAAGGAGTGGTGATCCACGCCTACGCGGCGCACAGCCTGCGCACCGGCTGCTATATCACCAGGCTCGATTCCGACTGGGCTTTCCCGGCCATCTTCGTGTTCGGCTACGTGCTCACGGTGCTCGAAGCGCGGGGCTCGCCACGGCGGGCGCTGGCGGCGACGGCGCTCGGCATGTCGCTGGCCGTGGCGGTGACGGCGGCGCTGGCGGTCCACGTCGCGTGGTTGTGGATCGACGTCAGCTACCCGCTGGCGGCGATCTGGGGGCTGACCGGCCTGCTGCTCGCCGGGCGCTGGCTGCGCGGGCGGTGGACGGCGGGGCGGCGGCAGCGGCCGGTGGAGATCCCGGCAACGCCGGTGCCGCTACCGGAGGGCGACGGCTTCGATGTCTTCCTCAGCCACAACGGCCGCGACAAGCCGCAGGTCCGCGGCATCAGCGGCGCCCTGGCGGCCCGCGGCCTGCGGCCATGGCTCGACGAGCAGCAGCTCGCGCCCGGACGCCCATGGCAGGAGGTGCTCGAAGAGGTCATCCGCACGGTCCGTAGCTCCGCCGTGACGGTCGGCGCGGACGGCCTAGGCCCCTGGGAGGTGCCGGAGATGCGGGCGTCGCTCTCGGAGTGCGTGCGCCGCGGCCTGCCGGTGATCCCGGTGCTGCTGCCGGGGGCGCCGGCGCAACCGGTGCTGCCGATCTTCCTCACCCAGTACACCTGGGTGGACCTGCGCCGGGGGATCACCGAGGAAGGTCTCGATCGGCTCGAATGGGGAATCACGGGCGTCAAGCCCGGCGCCGGGCGGACCGCGGGCCGCCGCTCGCGGATGAAATGAGCGATTCCGGTCCGTCTCAACAAAAACGAAGGGATGGTGTCTATATAGGCGGGAGCCGGCCGCCGCCGGCTCCACGGAGAACGGACGCCGTGGCATACGAAGAGCTCGTGATTCACCTCGATCCCCACGGCAGCGCCCGGCTCGTCCCCTCGCCGTCGGGATCCGTGGCCACGGCCCTGCTCGAGATCGCCCACGGCGACGCGGGCGAGCGCTGGCTCGAGGACGTCATGGCGGTCCTCGACGTTCCTTTCGCCAGGCGGCGGCCGTCGCGGGTCCTGGAGCTCGCGCTGCGCGCTCCCGCACCGGCGCGTCCGCTGCTGCTCGCGGAGCTCTGGCACCTCCTGCTGACCGGCGCCCACCACGATCCCGTCTACAACCTGGCGGTCTCGCTCGACGCGCGGGGGGACGCCCTGTCGAATCCGCCGCGGCTCCTCGCCGAGACCCTCGCCGCCGCGGCGCGGCGGGTGCCGCCGCGGTCGCGGTGGCGAATCGCGGGAGATCCCGGGGGCTCGGTGCCCGCGGCGGCCCTCGGCGCGCTCTCCTCCATTCCACGGGACCTCGACTTCTTGGCCGGATGGGCGCTCGTGCGGCTGCAAGGAGTCTTCGCCGACGCCGGGCTTCTCGACGACGCCCGCAGCCTGGCGAGCGGTCTCTCCGGCCGCTTCAGCGACCCCACCCCCTGGGCTCGACAGCTCGAGGGCGGCACCGACGTCCTGCCCACCGCTGCACCCCTGGGCGACGATGCCGCCGTGAGACGCTGGCGCGTGCCCTGCGACTTCGGCTCGCGCCGCGGCACCGCGGCGGTCCTGATTGGGCGCCCGGCGCCGGGCTTCCATCCCCTGTGCTTCCAGGCCGCGTGGATCCGCGAGCAGCAGGGCGGCGAGATCCCGCCGGAGGTGATGGGGCGGATCCGCGAGCTGTCGGCGGCGCCGGAGCTCGCCCGCTAGCCGCTTCGAGACCGCCGGCGATCTCGCGGTCGAGAGCGGCGAGGAGCCTTCGCGGGGTGCGGGCGCGCAAGGCTTCCTGGCCTGCCGAGAAGGCGTTGCGCCAAGTGCGCAAGGCTTCCTGGCCTGCCGAGAAGGCGTTGCGCCAAGTGCGCGAGGCTTCCTGGCCTGCCGAGAAGGCGTTGCGCCAGACGCTCAAGGCTTCCTGGCCTGCCGAGAAGGCGTTGCACAAGACGCGCAAGGCCTCCGCCGGAGACCCGGTCCAGCCTGTCGTCCGACGCCATCGCAGAACGTTTCACGTCCTGCTGTCGCCTTCGGGCTCAATCGCGCGTCGGGTCGTACCCCAGGTTCGGCGCCAGTCACCGCTCCGCCTCCGCCACCGTCGTTCAGCAGGGATCCCATCGGCGTTCTCCTCGCGGGACCGCGGAGCAAGGAGCGTACCAGGCGCGCGACTCCGCAGCTTCGGTGGAGAGGCGACCGAGGAGTGTCCGCTCCTGGGAAGCCTTCATGCCGTTACCGGGCACTCGCCCGAGCGGCCGCGAGCAGGTCGGCGGGCGCCGCGTTGTCGCCGAAAGTCTCGCTCACGTGTACCCAGACGTCGACGTTGCCGGGCGCGAAGACGAAGCTGCCGCCGAGCTGGAAGGGGTCCGGGCCGAGGCGTCGCTGGCGGTGCCCGGCGGCTTGCGCGCGATTGCGGGCGGCGGCGTTGTCGCGGCGCAGCAGGTGGAGCAGCGAGGCCATCTTGAGACCCGCGGCCCGGTAGGCTTGCCGGTCCTCGTCGACGAGCAGCGGGAAGGCGATGGCGCTCTCCTGCTTGAAGGCCACGGCGTAGCGGCGGTCGCCGAGCCCGACCGCGGCGATCGACGCCCCCGCCCGCCTGATCTCGTCCTCGTGGTCGCGCAACTGCGCGACGTGCTCGCGGCAGAAGATTCAGCCGTAGTGGCGCAGCAAGACCAGGACGGTCGGGCTCGGCGTCCACAGGGAGCCGAGGCGGACCTTGCGTCCCTCGGTGTCGGGCAAGACGACGTCGGCGAGCGTGGCGCTCAGCGTGATGGCCATGCCGGGAGTATAGCCGCTCTCGGGGGTCTGCTATGATGGTCCGCCGACAGTATCTCGGACCGCAGCCAGAGCCAAGCATATGAACCCAGTTCCGCCGCTTCTCCAGAAGCTGATGACCGACCTCGTTGCCAGCGCCGACCCGCTCCACGTCGCCTATGGGCACAACTACCTCTTCGAGGAGCGGGTCTCGCCGGCTCGCCAGGGGGCTTACGAGAACGGCTTGGACCTCCCGGCCGCGGACCTCAAGAGCTGGAAGCATGAGCACCGCGGATACCTCCATCGCAGCGTATGGGTAGGCCGGGGACAGGTGCCCGAGACGTTCAGAGCAGACAACGCCGAGGCTCTGCTGGCAGGCCTCGACGAAGAGCAGCGGGTGGTGCGGGTGGAGCGCTTAGACGGAGTTCTCGTCAGCATCGGCACGGATCTTCCGACAGTCGAGGCTCAGCTCGCGGCCTTTCGTCGAGGCACGGCCAGATCACGTGATGCCTCGGCATTCCTCGAGCGCCTGTGCCTACACTGGAACCAGGATCTGCGGCCCCAGGACAGGCCCACTTTCGGCGCGTTTCTCGACGACGTGGAGACCGAGATCGAAGCACCGGACTGGGCGAATCGCCTGCGGAACCGTCTCGGGCTCTCCCATTACCACGTCCCCGCGGGCGGTGCTCGGATCCCCGTCGCGCTGGTGAGCTATCGCGTGGCCGAGGTTATCGCTGCCGCTGGCGGCGACGCGCTACGTGCCTTCTCGGTTCCAACGGTGCTCGACGGCGAGCTCAACGCCCATTTCTTCCCCGCTCCCTCCGGCGTCGGCTACGGCCGGACTCTGGGCCTCGAGCCCGATCCGGAATGCGAGCGGCTGGTAGCCGAGGTGCTCCACCGGCGGATTGACTACACGCCGGACCATCTGCTCAAGGTCGGCTGGGTCACCACGCCCATCCCTCCATACGCGTCGGGCGCAGCTTTGGCCCGGCTTCGCAACGGCCACCTGTCCTGCCTGCGCTACGAGTCGCACCAGGACGATTTCGGCGAGGACATCCAGGAGGAGCGCGATGGCTGAGCCTGCCCTGGTCTCGATACCCTGGCTCGACGATTTCGAGCGGGATCCTGCCGAAGCCGTCGACGACCTGCTGCGCGGAGTTGCCGATGTCTCGCCCTACGAGCGTGCCGGGGCCGCCGACGTGCTCGTGACGCTCTTCGGCGGCCTCGCCGAAAGGGACCGGAGCCGGCTTGCTCTGGACGACGCCCTCGGCGACTGGCTCTCGGCCCGCCATGGCGACGGGCCGACGGTGAGGCGCGAGCACGGCATGAACCGTTACGTCGAGGAGCTGGTCCAGGCGCTCACCGCCGTCTACCGTCTGCGGCTCATCGGCACCGCCGACCGGTTGCGGGCCGATTTCGTCTCCTTCCAGGGTTGGCTTCACTCCCTCGCGCTGGGTCCGGGGCAGGATCCGGCGCTGGAGCTGTGGCGGATCATGGCCCTGGTGCAACCCGACCGCCGTTTCCTCGGGGACTGGTACCGGCTCTGCGAGGAGGCTGGGCACGCGCTGTCCGAGTCTTACCTCACCGTCGGGCTTCTGGGCCTGCGGCGGCTCCCGGACTCGGAAGGCGAGGAGGTGGAACCGGGGGGACGGCTGGGGCCGGAGGTCGTCGCCGGTCTGTTCCGCTGGGCGGCACGGTTGCCTCAAGGTCCCGCCGGCCGCAAGGCATTCCAACGTCAGCTCGGTGCCCTCAAGGTGCAATACCCGCGGGCTCCGCAGCGCTGGCGAGACCTCATGCTACCCCTCATCGACGCCCATCCCGCCGCGCCGTTCCTGGATTGGCTGGAGGGAGCGGGCCTCAAGTTGGAAAGGCGGGGAAAGCCGCCATCGGGCGTCATTCCGGCATTGCCGCCCAGAAGCCGCCGCGACGACCTCCTGCGACGCCTGAGAAAGGAGCCCACCGATCGACT
>DASWIG010000452.1:0-2834 GCA_036397835.1 Thermoanaerobaculia bacterium | reverse complement strand
GCAGCTCTGCCGGCCCGGCGGCCGGATCGTCTACGCCACCTGCACCTACGCGCCGGAGGAGAACGAGGCGGTGGTCGACAAGGTGCTGCGCCGGCCGCCCTCGGGCTCCGCCGTGCGGGTGCTTCCGGCGCGCATTCCGGGCCTCGTGACCTCGCCCGGGATCACCGAGTGGCGCGGCGAGACCTACGATCCGCAGCTCGCCGGCGCGATGCGCATCTATCCGCACCAGAACGACACCGGCGGCTTCTTCATCGCCGTGCTCGAGAAGTCCGCGGCGGACGCCGGCGCGGACGAGGTCCGTCGCGCCAAGCACAAGCCGCGGCCGGTGGCGGAGGTGGTCGAGGGACTCGACGCCGAGCGTTTCCTTGCCGAGCTCGAGGCGCGCTTCGGCGTCCCCCGCCGGGTCTTCGACGACGTCGCGATCTTCCGCGCCAGCGCGAAGCGGGCGTCGATCGCCGGGCGCGGCCTCGAGCTTCCCCCGAGGCCGCCGGTGTGGGCGCTCGGCATGCCTTTCTTCAGCACCAAGAGCGCGTTCCCCCGCCCGGCGAGCGCCCTGGCGCGCAAGCTCGGCCGTCTCGCCCGGCGCAACGTCGTCGATCTCGACGACGCGCAGATCGCCGAGCTGCTGACGCGGCGGGAGGTGCGCGTCGGCGCCGCCCAGGCGTCGGCCTGCGAGGGCGAGGGCTACGTGCTGCCGCGCTACCGCGGCTTCGTCGTCACCGTGGCCCGCTTCCTCGCCGACGGCGACGGCGGCGTGCTGCGCGGGGCGATCCCCAGGCTCTGGACTCAGACGCTCGCCGACGGGCTCGTCGACGACGAGCAGAACGACTCCGCCAGCTCGTAGAAGCGCCAGACGTCGGCGAAGGTCGACGCCAGGCCCATCGAGACGCGCACCGCGCCGGTGCTCTCGGCGTCGATGCAGCCGCGGAACTCCTCGTAGGTGATGCGCTCCTCGCCGCTCATGCAGGCCGTGATCCCGTCGCGGGTCAGGCCGAGGGCGGCCTCGCCGGCGCCGGGATTGCAAAAGCAGCCCGTGCGCAGCGAGATGCCGCGCCGGCCCGCCTCGAGCTCGACGACCTGGTGGTCGATGACGCGGCCGGCCTCGTCGTAGAAGTTCATCGCCACGGTGCCGCCGCGCCCCTCGACGTCGGCGGGGCCGAAGATCCGCACCAGCGGACGGCCGCCGGCGTGGCGCAGGGCGGCGAGGCGCGCGAGCAGCCAGCCGGTGAGGCAGCGCACCCGCCGGCCGATGCGCTCGATGCCGATCTCCTCGAGCAACTCGAGGCCGAAGCTCACCGCCGGCAGGCTCGCGTAGTCAAGGGTGCCGTCCTCGAAGGCCTCGGCGCCCGGCGCCAGGAAGTGGCGGTCGGCCTGCACCGAGGCGACGGTGATGGTGCCGCCGGCGAACCACGGGCGGTGGAGCTTGGCGAGGGCCTCGCGGCGCGCGATCAGGGCGCCGACTCCGGTGGGATAGCCGAACATCTTGTAGAACGACAACGCCACGTAGTCGGGATGGTAGAGCGACAGGTCGAGGCGGTTGGTGGGCACGAAGGCCGCCGCGTCGAGCAGCACGTCCCAGCCCCGGCGACGCGCCCGAGCGATCCACTCCAGCGGGTGCCGGACGCCCGAGAAGTTCGACTGCGCCGGGTAGGCGAAGAGGTTGTGACGGCCGGGGGCGGCGAGCTCGAGGTGGCGCTCCAGCACCTCGTCGGCCACCCGCATGTCGGGCAGGGCGAGCGGGACGTAGATCGTGCGCGCGCCGTGGGCGCGGTCGAACTCGCGGATGCCGTTGACGGAGTTGTGGTTGTCGAAGGTCAGTAGGAACTGGTCGCCGGGCGCGAAGGGATAGGACTCGCCGACCAGCTTCAGGGCCTGGCTGGCGTTGGCGGTGAAGACCAGGACGTACTCGTCCGGAGAAGCTCTGAAGTAGCGCAGGACGTGGCGGCGGCAGCGCTCCACCAAGTCGCTGGTGGCGGCGGAGGTCGGATTCGCGGAATGGGGGTTGCCGAAGACGGTGCCGAGGAGGAGGTCCACGTGCCGGCGGATCTGGGTCTCGCCGTAGAGCCCGCCGCCGGTGTAGTCGAGGTAGACGTGCCCCTGCTCGTCGAGCCGGGAGAGCTCCCTCGCGCGGATCTCGTCCAAGAGCTCCGTTTCGGCGTACTCGGGGAAGGCGGCGCGGAAAGCGTCCTCGGAACGCTCGCGACGGCGGGGTTCGGCGATGGCGACGGTCATGACCAGACACTACGTCCCCGTCTCCCATCGTCCTATACCCGGAAGGGTAGTCGCGCCCTACCTGGAAGAAGGGATCGTCACCACGGAACCAGCGCTCTCCTCTCGAACACCAATCTGACGCAGCCGACCGCCTGCAGCGCCCCCTGGGGGGCCGGGGGGGAGAACTGCAGCCCCTGCCACGAATCGGACAGCTCGGCCTTGACGTCGACCGAGCCGGGGCTCTCGTCGAGGACGACGGCGGCGACGGCGGCGAGCGCTTCCGGCGCCGGGCCGGCGATCCCCAGTCCCGCGGGCGAGTGCTGCCACAGCGCCAGGTAATCCTCGCCGACCGCGGCCAGCGCGCCGTCGATATCCGCCGCCCCTCCGGCGACGTGATCGAGCGTCGCGACGACGGCGGCGTGGAAGTCGGCGACCGCCGCGTCCGGCCGGCGCGCCGCGAGCCGCACTCGGACCTCGCCGTGGTGCCAGTCGACCTCGTCGTCGAACAGGTAATAGCCGCCGTCCGCGGCGACCTCGCCGGCATATCGCCGGGGGAAAGCGCTCCACGATCCCGCGCCGGCGCTGAAGAACGTCTCGCCGAGCAGCGACGAGACACGGCCTCC
>DASWIG010000451.1:0-3210 GCA_036397835.1 Thermoanaerobaculia bacterium | reverse complement strand
CCGCTGACGTTGGGGCCGGTGTGGTCGCGGCCCGCGGGCGAGCACTCGATGGGGTGGCCGTGCGAGAGCTCGTAGTAGTCGCCGTCGCGGATCTGGTCGGCCGTGAACGGACCCGGTCGATAGCGCGGTAGCCGTCGGCTCATGCGTCAAGACTAGCACGGCGGCTCAGGCACACACCATGCTCGGCCGGGATCTCAGTGTCCCGGCGGGGCTGGCTTCTGGCACAGCGCGTGCGGTGCCGCGCGGCGTATGAACTCGAGGTGCTCCTCATACGAGGGCCTTAGAGCTCGTGGAGAGTCGAGATCGAAGACGAGCGTCCCAGCACAGCAACTCCGGCGCTCCACCATGGAGCCCTGCCGCGTCTGCGCCATGCTGATGGTCAGCGTCGGCATCCGGCGGGTCGTCGCCAAACGGCGCTACCACGCCGCCCACGACACGCGCCAGCTCTTCGCCGAAGCCGGCGTCGAGCTCGCGGTCGCCGAGGACGTCGTCGAAGGCTACGAGCACCAGTAGCCTGCGAATTCAAGGGCAAGGAGGGACAGGTCGTCCTCGATCAGCTCCGGACGATCGACCGGTCCCGCCTTCTCCGCAAGAAACGCCCGGCTCTGGTCATCCTCGACATCGGCGCTCATTGGTGACGTAAAGCCACCACCGGCTCGACGCGCGACGCCCGCCGCGCCGGCACGAAGACGCCGAGCGCCGCCGCGCCGACCAGGACGAGCACCGCCGCCGCCAGCGTCGCGGCGTCGCCGGGACGCACGCCGTAGAGCAGCCCTTCGAGCAGCCGCGTCGCCGCCGCCGTCCCGAGCAGCCCCAACGCCACGCCCGCGGCCACCAGCGCGAGACCCTGCCGCAGGAAGAGCCGGCCGATCGTCCGGCGGTCGGCGCCGAGCGCCATGCGCACGCCGATCTCCGGCAGGCGTTGCGCCACCACGAACGCCATGACGCCGTAGATCCCCAGCGCGCTGAGCACCAGCGCCAGGACGGCGAAGGACCCCAGCAGCTCGCCCTGCAGCCGCTCGCCCCAGATCACCTCGCGGCGGACCACGTCCATCGTCCGCAGCGCGTAGACGGGCAGCGTCGCGTCGAGCTGCGCCAGCGTCCGCCTCACGTCGGCCTGGACGGCGCCGGCGTCCTGCGCCGTCCGCACCAGGAAGGCCATCTCGCGACGAGGGGCAACGGCGTAGGGCAGGTGGACCTGGAAGCGCGACTGGTCCGTCTCCTCGCCGGGCTCCTCGTAATAGATCTTCGGCGCCACTCCGACGACGGTGAACCACGACGCACCCTCGCCGTAGCCGAGGCGGATGCGGTCGCCCACCGGATCGCGGCCGCCCCACACGCGGGCCACCAGCTCCTGGTTGACGATCGCCACCCGGCTCTCGGGATCCGCCGCCTCGGCCACGGTGAAGCGCCGGCCGGCGAGGAGCGGCACGTCGAGGACGTCGAAGAGCCCGGGCGTCGAGACGACGTAGGACGCGAGCATCCGCTCGCCGTCGCGCAGCACCTGGCCCGAGTAGCCGAGCGGGACGGCGGTGCCGTCCTCCACGAGCGGCACGGCGCTCGTCGCCGCCACGGCGACCACGCCCGGCAGCGACGCGAGGCGCTCGACGGCGCTCTCGAACCACGCGTGACGCGCCGCGCCGTCGTCGTAGCGCTCGCCGGCGAGCTGGGTGTAGAACGTCAGCAGGCGGCCGGTGTCGAAGCCGGCGTCGATGCGGGTCAGCGCCATGACGCTGCGCACGACGAGCCCGGCGCCGACGAGCAGCGTCAGGGCGAGGGCGATCTGGGCGGTGACCAGCGTCTTCTGGAGACGCTGCTGCTCGCGGACGCCGGTGGCGCCGCGGTGGCTCTCGCCGACCGTGCGCGCGAGGTCCGGACGCGCCGCGCGCAGCGCCGGCAGGAGGCCGAAGGCGACCGCCGTCGCCAGCGACAGGACGAGGGTGAAGACGAGCGCTTCCGGGCCGATCTCGAAGCGCATCCAGGTGGGAAAGCCCTCGGGGTCCGCGCGCGCGATGAAGTCGACCGTCCACGACGCCAGCAGGATTCCCAGGGCGCCGCCGCCCAGCGCGAGGACGACGTTCTCCGTCATCAGTTGGCGCACGATCTGGGCGCGGTCGGAGCCGAGGGCCATGCGGATGGCGAGCGTCCGTTGCCGTCCGCTCTCGCGCGCCAGGAGCAGATTGGTGATGTTGACGCAGGCGATCAGGAGCACGAAGCCCACGGCGCCGGCCAGCAGCGCCAGCACGCGCCGCGTGCCCGCGTCGATGAGCCGTTCGCGGAAGGGGAGCACGGCGAAGGCCCAGTCCTTGTTGGAGTCCGGAAAGGAGCGGGCCAGCCGTTCGCCGATCGTCGTCGCCTCGGCCTGCGCCTGCTCGGCGCTGACCCCGGGCTTCAGGCGCACCGCCACGTTGTCGATCCAGCGGTTGGACCGTTCCTCGACCTCGCCGCGCACCAGCGGGAACCAGACGTCGGCGCGCTCGGGGAAATGGAATTCATGCGGCATCACGCCGACCACCGTGGACGCGCGCCCGTCGAGGCGCACGTCGCGGCCGACGATCCCCGGCTCGCCGCCGAGCCGTTGCCAGAGGCCATGGCTGACGACCGCGACCCGCTCGTGCCCGCGCTCGTCCTCGCCCTCCTGCAGCGTGCGTCCGAGGAAGGGCTCGGCTCCGAGGAGTGCGAAGAGTCCGGGGCTGACGGCCTCGCCCTGGATGAGCTGCGAGCCCTCGTCGTCGGCGAGGACGACGCTTCGCCGGTCGTAGGCGGCGACGCTCTCGCAGACCGAGCACTGGGCGGTGAAGTCCTCGACGTCCGGAAAGCTGAAGTCGTAGGCCTCGACCATCTGGGTGGCGTGACGCATGGCGAGCGCGTTCAGGCCCTCGATCTCGACGTGGGGCAGGGGAGAGAGGAGCATGGCCCGAGCGACGGTGAACACCGCGGTGTTGACGCCGATGCCGAGCGCCAGCGTCAGGACGACGACGGCGGTGAAGCCGGGCTGGCGGCGCAGCGAGCGGAACGTCAGACGCAGGTCGTGGAGCAGGTGGTCCATGGAGTGCCTCCGGGCGGCGCGGGATGCCGCTGTCCGTGACTCTACTGGCAAGCGTCGTGCCATGGTGGGAGCCGGCGTCCTGCCGAGCCATGAAGGGTGAGGCCGCGTCCGAGTGTCCGCTTTCGGAACGTCAGGTGACCGCAACCGCACGCACCTTGGAC
>DASWIG010000450.1:0-2610 GCA_036397835.1 Thermoanaerobaculia bacterium | reverse complement strand
AGGTGCTCCGGGTCCTCCGCCGACCCGTACTCCGGCACCCAGAAGCGCGCCATCAGGAAGTACTGGTAGCGCAGCATGTCGAGCAGCGGCACGGCGCAGAAAACCGCCGAGAAGAGGTCGGGACGCTGCACCAGGGCGGCGCCGGTCAGCAGCCCGCCGTTCGAGCCGCCGGCGACGCCGAGGTGGGCGACGTCGGTGTAGCGGCTGGCCACCAGCCATTCGGCGGCGGCGATGAAGTCGTCGAAGACGTTCTGCTTGCGCTCGAGCATGCCGGAGCGGTGCCAGGCCTCGCCGTACTCGCCGCCGCCGCGCAGGTTGGCCACCGCGATCACGCCTCCGGCCTCGAGCCAGGGGACGTTGCGCGAGGAGAAGCGCGGCGTCTGGGAGACGCTGAAGCCGCCGTAGCCGCTCAGGATGGTGGGGTTCCCGCCGTCGAGCTCGAGGTCTTTCCGGTAGACCAGGAACATGGGCACCTGGGTGCCGTCCTTGGAGGCGTAAAAGACCTGGCGGACGGTGAAGAGCGTGGGATCGACGGGCACCTCGGGACGCGCCCACAGGGTCCTCTCGCCGCTCCCGAGGTCGACGCGATAGATGCTCGCGGGTTGGTGGAAGCTCTGGAAGGTGAGAAAGGCCTCGTCGCGCTCGGGCTCGGTGGTGAGCCGGGCAGAGCCGAGGCCGGGCAGGTCCACGGCGCCCAGCGGGCGGCCCTCGAGGTCGAAGAGCTCGATGCGGGTGGCGGCGTCCACGAGGTAGTGCGCCGCCAGCCGGCCGCGGGCGTGGGAGACGCCCTCGAGTACCGCCTTGTCGCGCTCCGGCAGAATCTCGCGCCAGTGCTCGCGGGCCGGTCTGGCGGGATCGACGGCCACCACGCGGCCGTTGGGGGCGTCGAGGGTGGTGTGCAGGTAGAGCGCGTCGCCGATCACCAGCGGCGTGAAGGTGGCATTCTCGCCGCGCACGATCTCGATCTCCTCGAGCTCCCCCGTCGTCACGAAGCGCTCGACGTCGTAGACCCAGAGGTCGTTCGAATCGGTGCCGGTGTGGTACATCAGAGCCAGCCAGCGGGCTTCGTGGTCGGTCAGGGCGACCGGTCCCCAGGTGGTGGCGAGCGGCCCTTCCTTGTACTGCTCGAAGACGACCGGGTCGTGGCGGTGGTGGCGTCCGACGCGGTGGAACCTGATCTGCGCCGAATACGGATTCTCCACCTCGGCGAGGCGCCGGTAGAAGAAGGCGGAGCCGTCGGGCAGCCAGAAGACGCCGCGCACCTTGCCGGAGATCTCCTCGGCGAGCCACTCGCCGTCGGCCACCCGCAGGAGGTAGAGCGTGGCCAGCTCGTCGCCGCCGCGGTAGAGGCCGAAGGCCAGGAGCTTGCCGTCGCGGCTGGGCTCGTACCAGGCGATGGTGGTCAGGCCGCTGGCGTCGACCTCGACGGGATCGACCAGCACCCGACTCTCGCCCTCGAGGCCCCGGCGCACGTAGAGCACGGCCTGTGCCTGCTCGCCGCGGCGCTCGCGGTAGAAGTAGAGGTCGCCGCCGGCCCCGCCTCCCCGCACTGTCGGGGCCTCGATCGTGCCGACCTCTTCGAGCTCGGCCAGCCGCTCGGCGAGGAGGTCGCGACCCGTCAGGCCGTCGAGGATCCGGCGCGAGTAGGCGTTCTGGGCGTCGGTCCACGCGGCGACGCGGGCGTCGAGCGCGGGATCGGGCGCGGCGATCTCGGGCGCGTCGCTGCCCTCGAGCCAACGATAGGGGTCCATGAGCTTGACTCCGTGCAGGTCGTCCGTGGCGGGCCGCGTCTCGGTGGGCGGGGGGCCTGCCAGCACCGCAGCCGCCGAGAGCAAAGCGGCCGCCAGCGCCAGCGAGAGCGCCCCAGGAAGGCGTGGTCGCATCATGAGTCCTCCGTTCGGAGCCGCGGCGCTCGCGCGCCGAGCCCGTGCGGGATTGTATCCGCAACCTCACGCTCGGCGAACGCCTTGGCGCGGCTGTTCGTGTCCTCGGCGGACGGCGTAGGGGCAAGCCCCCGTGCTTGCCCAGGGACGCGTCAGCGTCCCTTCCGGTGTTGAGCTCGTTCTCAGAGCTCAGAGCTCAGAGGATCAGAGAATGGGGGCAGACACCCGAAAACCGAGGTGCGCAAGGGCGACGTCCGGCGTGTTGCCGAAGCGAAAGGCGCAACGCGCGTCGTCCTGATCGTTGCCGAACGAGCCGCCGCGCGCCACACGCGAGGCCGTACCTTCCGGATCCTCTACCGCTGGTTCCTCGGAACTCTTGCGCCACGTGGTGGCGCACCACTCCCACACGTTGCCGCTCATATCGAGCACGCCGTAAGGGCTCGAGCCGCTCGGAAAGGCGCCGACCGCACTGGTCGTTCCGATGCCGGTGTCAAGAACGTTGCAGCGCGTGGCGTCGAAGTCTTCGCCCCAGGGATAGACCCTGCCATCGCAGCCCCGCGCGGCCTTCTCCCATTCCGCCTCGGTCGGCAGACGCACCTCGTATCCGAGCTTCTCCGTCAGCCACCCGCAGAAAGCGTGGGCTTCGTACCAGGTCACCATGACCCGAGGATGGTTCGGCAGGCGAGATTCCTCCGACGCTCCTCCATCCATCGGTCTCCGGCGCTCG
>DASWIG010000449.1:0-11478 GCA_036397835.1 Thermoanaerobaculia bacterium | reverse complement strand
TGGCGGAGGGAACGCCCGCCGGCAGCCCGCGCGGCCAAGAGCCTTGACTTGCGGGGAGGAGCGATCTCTGATAGGCTCTCTTCGGCGGGCCGAAAGGGCCCTCCCACGGAGGATCCAGACAGTGACTAGTGGCCGACTCATCAGCAGCGCCGAGATCAACCCGAGCGCCTCTTGGGCTTGAGCGTCTCGAGGTGCTCCCGGACCTCGGGTCCCCGTTCCCGATCCTCGAGGAGAGGCGCGAAGTCTCGGTCCTGAAACGCGAAGGCGTAGACCGCCCCTGGCGCCCAGGTCGCCAGCAGCAATCGACTTGACGGCCTCCACGGCTTCCTTCATCTCTTTCAATTTGATTCGGCAGATCGCGCCGTTGTACTCTGGGCTTTTTCGTAAAGCGCCACCTTCTCCGTTCGGTGGAGTTTCTCCCTCTCCCGTTCCTTGTTCTCCCGGCTCTGTTTCTCTTTCGTTCCTTCCAGCTCGGCCAGTTTCCGATAGGCGATACCGCAGCGGTAGTGTGCTTCGGCGCCCTTGAACTTACCTTCGGATATCCTCAAGAGCAGCTCGAGCCGGTCGACGGCGCGAGCCAGGAAGTCGCACATCAGAGCGATGGCGCCCATCTTGAAAAGGAGGTCATAGAATCTCTCGCTGCGCTCCACTCCGCCGGCCCCGAGGCCGGTCGGCCCTCGCTTGGGTCGCGCTGGATTCTACTGGAGCTCCTTCGATCAAGCCAAACGCCGCCGACGATCCACTATGCTTGAGCCGTTGGCAGAGCCCGGAGGACGATTCGTGTACAAGATCCTGGTGTCCGATCCCCTCGAATCCACCGGCCTCGAGATGCTCCGCGACTCGGGGCACGAGGTCTTCGAGCTGCCGGCCGAGGAACGCGGGCGCCTGGCCGAGATCATCGCCGACTACGACGCCCTCGTGGTGCGCAGCGCCACCCGCGTCACCGCCGAGCTGCTGCGCGCCGGCCGCCGCCTCAAAGTCGTGGGGCGCGCCGGCATCGGCGTCGACAACGTCGACGTCGACGCCGCCACCGAGCTCGGCATCCTGGTGGTCAACGCGCCGACCGCCAACCTGATCGCGGCCACCGAGCACACCTTCGCGATGCTGCTCGCCCTGGCGCGCAACGTGCCGGCAGCCGACGACACCATGAAGCAGGGGCGCTGGGACCGCAAGAAGTTCGTCGGCACCGAGCTCCAGGGCAAGACCCTGGGGGTGATCGGGCTCGGCCGCATCGGCCAGCAGGTCGCCCGCCGCGCCCAGGCCTTCGAGATGACGGTGATCGCCTACGACCCGGTGCTCGATCCCGATTCCGTGCGCCGCCTCGACGTCGAGCCCATGCCGCTCGCGGAGCTCCTGCCGCGCGCCGACGTGGTGACGTTGCACGTGCCGTTGACCGACGAGACCCGCGGTCTCCTGAACCGCGAACGGATCGCGGCGATGAAGGAAGGGGCGCTCCTCGTCAACTGCGCCCGCGGCGGCGTGGTCGACGAGGCGGCGCTGCTCACGGCCCTCGACGAGGGCCGGCTGGCCGGCGCCGCGCTCGACGTCTTCGCCCAGGAGCCGCCGGCCGACTACGAGCTCGCCCGCCACCCGCGGGTCGTGGCCACGCCGCACCTCGGCGCCCAGACCCACGAGGCCCAGACGCGCATCTCCACCGAGACCGCCCGCATGGTGCTGGCGGCGCTCCAGGGCTCGCTGGCGATCACCGCCGTCAACCTGCCCTTCCGCCCCGCGGGGCCGGCGGGCGTGCCCTACCTGCGGCTGGCGGAGAAGCTCGGGCTGCTCGCCGGCCACCAGCTCGAGGGCAGCCTCAAGGAAGTGCAGGTGGCGCTCTGGGACGTCGACGAGACCCTCCACAAGCCGATCGGCGTCGCCGCCGTCAAGGGGGTCCTGTCCCGCTACCACGGCGACTCGGTCAACTACGTCAACGCCGAGCGAGTCGCCCGCGACCGGGGGCTCAAGGTGGTGCGCTCGATCCACAGCGAGGCCGCCGACTATCCCCACCTGGTCAAGGTACGGCTCGCCGTCGACGGCGCCGCGGTCGAGGTCGCCGGCGTGCTTTTCCACGATCGCGATCCGCGGGTCGTGGAGCTCGGCGGCTACCAGCTCGAGTTCCAGCCCAAGGGACGGTTGCTGTTGGTGCGCAACCGCGACGTCCCCGGCGTCGTCGGCAAGGTCGGCACCGCTTTGGGCGACGCCGGCGTCAACATCGCCGAGATCCACCTGTCGCGGCGCCCCGGCAGCGCCGAGGCCCTGGCAGTGGTGCGCCTCGACCAGGACGTGCCCGCCGCCGTCCTCGACGCCCTGCGCAAGCTGCCGGAGGTGAAACGGGTGGACCTCATCGACCTCGGCAAGCTCTGATGGACGTCAGGACGCTCCTGCGCGTCACCGGCGAGCTCGCCGCGCAGGTGGGAACGCTGACACTCGGGCCGCCCGTGGCCTACCTCTACAACCCTCTCGTCTACGCCGCCCGCCCTCACCGCCGCTACCTCGAGCGCTACGCCCGCCCACGTCCCGAGGCGCTCCTGATCGGCATGAACCCGGGTCCCTGGGGCATGGCGCAGACCGGCGTGCCGTTCGGCGCCGTCTCGATGGTGCGCGACTGGCTCGGCATCGAGGAGACGGTCGGCAAGCCGCCGCGGGAGCATCCCAGGCGGCCGGTCGAGGGCTTCGCCTGCGCCCGCGAAGAGGTCAGCGGCGCGCGCTTGTGGGGCTGGGCGCGCGACGCCTTCGGCACCCCGGAGCGCTTCTTCGAGCGCGTCTACGTGACCAACTACTGCCCGTTGCTCTTCCTCGACGAGAACGCCCGCAACCTGACGCCCGACAAGCTCGCGGCCGCCGAACGCCGGACTCTGGAGGAGGCCTGCGACCGCGCCCTGCGGCGTTTCGTCGAAGAGCTGGCGCCGCGGCTCGTGGTGGGCGTGGGCGCGTACGCCGAAGGGCGGGCGCGGGCGGCCCTTTCGGGGCTCGACGTCAGGATCGGCCGCATCCTCCATCCCAGCCCGGCGTCGCCGCTGGCCAACCGCGGCTGGGGCAAGAAGGCGACGGAGCAGCTCCGCGAGCTCGGCGTCGAGCTGTGACGCCAGCGAGGGCTGACGAGGAGAGCTGACGACGAGGTCGGCGTCCGGGCTCGCCCCCCTTGCCCGCCGCGGCCTCACGCGCCAGCCTGGACGGCCCATGACGAGAGAGCGACCGTCGAGCCGTGCTGGGGGACGCAGGGGGGTGACGACCTCCGCGTGACGTCCTCAGGGAATCGGCTCTCCGGGAACCAACGCCAGCAGGAAGCTCTCGCAAGGCAGACACCGGATGCCGTCGATCTCCAGCGCCTCGTCCCCGCCGTAGAGCAGGCGCGGCTGCGCCTCCGGGTAGTCGTCGCGAAACGCCTTCAGGCTGCGCAGGTCCTGCGGCCGGATCCGCGGCCCGTGCTTGACCTCGATCGCCCAGAATCCGCTCGGACCGTAGACGACGAAGTCGACCTCGGTCCCCGCCCGAGTGCGCCAGAAGCTGAGCCGGTGATCGCCTCCGGAATAGTCGATCCAGGCCCGCAGGTGCTGGGCCACCAGGCCTTCCAGGGCGAGGCCGCCGATCTCCTGCGGCCGATCGAGCGGCCCCATGGGACGCATCGACACGAAGACGCCGGCGTCGAACCAGTAGAGCTTGGGGCGCGCGGTGAGCTGCCGCCGGGCGCGGCGGGTGAAGACCGGCAGGCGCACCGCCAACAGCAAGTCCTCGAGGACGCTGAGATAGCCCTCCACCGTCGTCCGGCTGACCTGGCAGTCGCGGGCCACGTCGGTCACGTTGAGCACCGCCGCGTGCGAGAAGCTGATCGCTTCGAGGAAACGCGAGAAGTCGCCGAGGTTGCGCACCACGCCCTCGAGCTGCACCTCTTCGCGCAGGTAGAGGCCGACGTACGCCTTCAGCACCTCCTTGGGCTTCTCCGCGGACCAGACCAGCGGCAGCATCCCGAGCTGCAACGCCCGGGCCAGCGAGAAACGCTCGACGCCGAGCTCGGCGGCCATGAAGGGGTGGAGGTGACGCAGCAGGGCGCGTCCGGCCAGGAGGTCGACGCCGCTGCGCTTGAGCTTGCGCGAGCTCGATCCGGTGAGGATGAAGCGCGGCGCCGGACGCCCGCTCTCGATCCGCCCCCTCTCGATCACCTGATGGACGACGTCGAGCAGCACCGGCTCCTTCTGGATCTCGTCGATGACGACGAGGTCGGCGTCCGGGCTCGCCGCGATCCGCTCCCGCAGCCGCTCCGGCCGCGCCGCGTACTCCCGGTGGACCTCCGGCGCCAGCAGGTCGATCCACACGGCGTCGGGATAGCGCTCGCGCAGCCACGTCGACTTGCCCGTCCCTCGGGGTCCGAAGACGAAGAAGCTGGAGCCGGGATCCTCGAAAAAACGCGGGACTGTCGTCATATTCGCTGCGTTCTTGACGGTAGACCTGGCGATTCTACGCTGATGCTCCGGGCACAGGCAACCTGACAACGCTCGCCCACGTCCTTGAGCTCGAAGGGCGACAGCCGGTAGCCGGGAGTTTCAACCCCCGGATCCTCCCGGATCCTGGCCCCCTTGCCCGCCGCGACCTCACGCGCTAGCCTGGACGGCCCATGACGAGAGAGCGCAACTTCCTCTTCCTGGCGGCGGCGCTGGCGGCGCCGCTCGTCTTCGCGGCCGACCCGATCCCGGCGCCGCCCGACGTGGCCGCGCCCCCCGCCGACGCCGCGGTCACCGCGTCGGGTCTGGCGTCCAAAGTGCTCGTCGCCGGCACCGGCGGCGAGCACCCCGACGCCACTTCCCACGTGGTGGTCCACTACACCGGCTGGACGACCGACGGCAAGACGTTCGACAGCTCGGTGACGCGCGGCAGCAAGACGGCGTTGCCGCTGGACCGCGTGATCGACGGTTGGACCGAGGGCCTGCAGCTCATGGTGGCAGGCGAGAAGCGCCGCTTCTGGATCCCCGAGAAGCTCGCCTACGCCGGCAAGCCGGACCGCCCCAAGGGCATGCTCGTCTTCGACGTCGAGCTCTTCGACTTCGTGAAGACTCCCTCCGACGTGGCCGCGCCCCCCGCCGACGCCGAGGTCACGAAGTCGGGCCTGGCGTCGAAGATCCTGCGTCCCGGCACCGGCAGCGAGAAGCCGCGGCGCTCCAGCCGCGTGACCGTGCACTACTCGGGCTGGACGACCGACGGCGCCATGTTCGACAGCTCGGTAACCCGCGGCCAGCCGACGAGCTTCGGGCTGACCGACGTGATCAAGGGTTGGATCGAAGGGCTGCAGCTCATGGTGGTGGGCGAGAAGCGCCGCTTCTGGATCCCCGACAAGCTGGCCTACAAGGGCGTGCCCGACCGTCCTCAAGGGACGCTCGTCTTCGACGTCGAGCTGATCTCGTTCCAGTGAGTCAGGATTCCGCGTCTGCCGAAGGTTGTCGGTGGTCCGGATCGCCACGCCTCGGCGGGGGCTTGCTCGCCCCCGGGCCGGCGAATCGACACTCACGTCCGGAGGGGCCATTGGTGGGAGGAGCTTATCACCTGGAGGGCCGGGCCTCGCATGTGAGGAGCCACTTCCGGGATCGGTGAAGAGGGCTTCCTCACCGGTGAGGAGCCACCCTCCCGGGATCCGAGGAGGCGTCCTCACCCGTCAGGCGAGGCTTCGAAGAAACTTTCCTCGCTCGCCTCACCGTCAAGAAAGTCTCTTCAGCGTCTCAGGCCGTGTCCCGCAGGGGTGAGCCGCACCTTGCGCGAATCCGCGAGCGGCGCCTCACGGGTAATGAGCCCCTTCAGAAATCTTGGAAGACGCTCTCCACGGCTGAGGCGTAGGTTTCCGGACCCTCGCGGCCGTCCCTCACTGGTGAGGCGAGCCTCCGGAGAAACTTTCCTCGCTCGTCTTACCGTCAAGAAAGTCTCTTCGGGCTCTCCGGTCCTGTCCTTCACCGGTGGGGCGCTCTTGCAGTGGATCCGGCGGCAAGGTCTCCACAAGTGGGTCAGCGTGGGCTGGCGTAGGAGGGTCGCCTCACCCTCTCCCCCTGGGAGAGGGGCCGGGGGTGAGGGTTCCCTCCACCAGCTTCCGCTCGACGACCTCGACGAGGTCCGCCACCGCGACGATGGCCGCTTCGTCGTCTTCGTCGAGACAGATCCGGAAGTGGTCCTCCACCTCGGTCGCCAGCGTCAGCAGGCGCAGCGAGTCGAGCTGCAGGTCCTCCACGAGGCGCGTGCCCGGCGTCAGCTCGCCCTTGAAGTCGAGCTTGTCGCGGGCGATCGTCGCCAGGGCGCGGAGGACGTCAGCGCGCTCCACGGCTCCTCCCCAGGGCCTCGTCCTCGACGCGGATCCGGGTCCGCAGCACGAAGAAGTTGGCGACGGCGAAGCCGATCGCCGTCCACCAGGCGGTGTGGACGAGGGGAAGCGCCGCCCCCTCGAGCGCCACGCCGAGGTAGTTCGGGTGACGCAGGAAGCGGTAAGGCCCGCGCGCGACGAGCGGCTCGCCCGGCACCACGACGACCCGCGTCGTCCAGCGCTCGCCCAGGGTGGCGATCACCCAGTAGCGCAGCGCCATGGTCAGCGCCAGGAGCGCCGTCATGGCGAGGGCGAGCGGCGCCACGAAGGGACGAGCGAGCAGCCACACCTCGAGCGGCGCGGCGACCAGCAGCGCCGTGTGGACGGCCACCATCGCGCCGTAGTGCTCGTCGCCCACCGGCCGGCCGCCGCGCGCCAGCAACCGGGCGACGTTGCGCCTGGTGACGGCGAGCTCCACCAGCCGCTCTGCCGCCACCAGCGCCACCAGGGCGAGGTAGAGCCAGCGGGTGTCGATGCCCCCGAGCGTCGCCATCGTCTCCTACCAACTCAGCCTACCAGCGCAGGAGCACGAGCTCGGAGCAGAAGCCCGGCCCCATGGCCAGCAGCAGGCCCCAGCTCCCCGGCGGCGGACGGTGGTGGTCCATGGTGTCGCGCAGCACCAGGAGGACGGAGGTCGACGACAGGTTGCCCACCTCGCGCAGGCTCTTCCAGGTCACCGCGAGGGCCTCCGGCTCGAGCTCCAGGGCTTCCTGCATGGCCTCGAGCACCTTGGGGCCGCCGGGATGGCAGACCCACGAGGCGACGTCGCGACGTTCCAGGTCGTGGTCGGCCAGGAAGCGGTCGACGTCGCGGCACAAGTAGTCGCGGGCCATCTTCGGCACGTCGGCCGAGAGCACGATGCCGAAGCCGCGCTCCGAGATGTTCCAGCCCATCACCTCCTCGGTGTCGGGGTAGAAGACGGAGCGCGTCGCCACCACCTCGGGGCCGCCAACTCCGCGGCCTGACGCGCCGTTGCCGGTCACCACGACCGCCGCGGCGCCGTCGCCGAAGAGGCCGCTGGCGATCAGGTTGGGGATCGAGAGGTCCTGGCGCTGCAGGGTCAGCGAGCACAGCTCCACCGAGAGCAGCGCCGCCACCTGGTCGGGATAGGCCTTCACGTAGTCGGCGGCGCGCGAGATGCCGGCGGCGCCGGCCACGCAGCCGAGCCCGAAGATCGGCATCCGCCGCAGGCCGGCGGGCAGGCCGAGGCGGTTCATCAGGCGCGCGTCGAGCGACGGCGTGGCGAGCCCGGTGACCGAGACCGTGATCAGCGCCCCGAGGTCGCCGGCGTCCACGCCAGCGCGCTCCAGGGCGTCGGTCAGGGCCGCCGCGCCGACCTCCAGGCCGACGCGGATCCAGGCGTCGTTGGCCTGGCCCCAGGTCTCGAGACGGGAGTACTCGTCGAGCGGCAGGGCGAGGTGGCGTCCGCCCACCATCACGTTGCGGTGCAGGCGGTCGAGGCGCCCGGGGTTGTAGTGCTCCTGCGCCCAGTGCTCGCGGAAGGCGGCCAGGAGCTGTTCCTGGTCGTAGTAGTGGGGCGGCAGGGCGCGCCCTACCGCGGCCAGCCGCATCAGCTCTCCTCCAGCGGCTCGGCCGGCGGTTCCATCTCTTCCGTCTCGCGGGCGTCCGTCTCGGCGGCGGCCGCGCGTCCGGTCTCGGTGGCGCGGGAAACGACGGCGAGGGCGAGGCCGCACACCGTGTAGAGCACCCACCAGCCCAGGGCCAGCCGGAACCACGACGCCTGCGGTCCGCCGGCCGCCACCACCACGGTGACCACCAGCAGCGGACCGCGGAAGATCCACGCCACCCAGCCCGCCATGAGGCCGTCGAGCCAGCGGCGACCGCTGCGGCCCTCGACCAGCAGGTAGAGGGCCACCAGCCCGAAGGCCTCGAAGAGCCAGGTGCCGAGCAGCAGGCGCAGCGAGACGCGCCGCCAGTCGAGCACCGTCATCGCCGCGGACGGCCCGAGGTCGAAGACGCCGGCCGCCAGGCTGAAGAGGAACAGCAGCACGGCGACGAGCGGGACGGCGTGGAGGACGAAGCGAATCAAGGTGCCTCGATGGTAGCAGGCCCGGCGACGGAGACGCTATTGCTTCGCGCCGACGGCGATCACGTGCTCCAGGGAGCGGAGGTAGATCACGTCCTCCGAGATCGCCGGCGTGGCCATCACGACCTCGCCCACCTGGTTCTCGGCCAGCCGCTCGAACCGGGCGCCGGCGCGGATCACGAACACGCCGTCGCTCTCGCTGGCCAGGTAGAGCCGGCCGGCGGCGGCCACCGGCGACGCGGTGAAGGCCACGCCGCCGCGGCCGGCCGCGCGGTCGCGGTAGACGCGCTCGCCCGTCTTCGCGTCGTAGCTGGTCAGCACGCCGCTGTTGGACAAGGTGTAGAGGTGGTCGCCGTAGACCAGGGGCGTGGGCATGTAGGTGCCGCCGTTGTCGTGGCTCCAGGCCACGTGCTCGCCGTCCTCGGGCGAGAGGTCGCCGCGGCCCCCCGGCTTGACGGCGTAGATCGGCTGCACCGGCGGATAGCCGCCGGTGACGTAGACCATGCCGTGACCGACCACCGGCGTGCCCACGGTGACCTCGGAGTTGGGTCCCAGGCTCCACAGCTCCTTGCCCGTCGCCGGGTCATAGGCGCGCACCTTGGACGTACCGTTGGTCACCAGCTCCGCCCCTTCGCCCGCGCCCAGGAGCGTGGGCGTGCCCCACGACGGCATGTTGTCCCGCGGCGTACGCCAGAGCTCCTTGCCGTCGGCGAGGGCGTAGGCGGCGATGAAGGGGTCGCCGTGGCGGTCGATCTGGACGAACACCGTATCGCCATGGATCACCGGCGAGCTCGAATGGCCCCACTGGTACGAAGCGTCGTAGAACCAGCCGACGTCGAGCACGCCGAGGTCGCGCTTCCACTCGAGGTTGCCGTCGAAGTCGTAGCAATAGATGCCTTCGGAGCCCATCACCGCCACCACGTGCTTGCCGTCGGTGACCGGCGTGGGGTTGGCCTGGGTGGCCTTGACGTGGTGCGACGAGCGCGGCTTGCCCTCGTGGGCCACGCGCTCCCACACGAGCTCGCCGCTCTTCTTGTCGAGGGCGTAGAGGCGCCAACCGTACTCGGTCTTGATCTCCACCGAGTCGACGTCGCCGTAGAGCCCGGCGCGGAAGTCCCCCTCGGGCTCCGCGGCCACCGCGGTGGTCACGAAGAGGCGGTCGCCCCAGACGATCGGGCTCGAGTGGGCGCGGCCGGGCACGGCTCTCTTCCACAACACGTTCTCGCCCGCCGGCACGTCCCACTCGAGCGGCGGCTTGCCGGCGGCGGTGCCGGCGGCGTTGGGGCCGCGGAAGGCGGGCCAGTCGCGCGCCGCGGCGCCGGGCGGGATCACCGGCCTGGCGGCCTCCACGGCGGCGGCCGGCGCTGCCGTCTCCGCCACGGCCGGCTCGCCCTCGACCTTGCGCGTGAACTCGAAGGTCTGGTCGCCGCGCTCGAACGTGAAGCCGGTGACCTTCTCGTCCTCGACCTTGAACCGGATCGTGAAGCCGGCGGCCGGGGCGCGGAAGCTCGTGGCGTCCGTGGGCTCCAGGGGCGTCGGCGGTCCCCCGAGCTGGACGGTGAGGGCGCCTTCGGCGATCGCCACCGTGCTCTCGAATCCCTGGTCAGGCAGCACGTAGGTGCCGGCGTACCGTGCCAGGGCCTCCGGCGGGAGCTGGAAGGCGCTCGGCGGCGGCGGCCTGGCGCCGGCCTTCTCGAGCAGCGCGACGATCTCCTCGCCGCCCTCCGCGCGCTGCGCCGCCACGAGAGCGCCGGAGAGCGCCTCGGCCGAGAGCTTGCCGGTCGCCAGCAGCGCCGTGACCACCGGCACCGACCCCTGGCCCACGGCCATCGGCAGGACGCCGTCGACGTCCTCGAGGCCGTTCCCGATCAGGAAGACCACCACGTCCTCGTGACTGCTGAAGAGCGCGCCCATGACCGGAGCGAACTGGTAGAAGGTGTCCTTGCGGTTGACGTCGGCGCCCTTGGCGACCAGGAGCTTGATCACCTCGAGGTGCCCCTTGTTGGCGGCGACGATGAGCGGCGTGGCGCCGTAGGAGTTGGCGGCGTCGGGATCGACGCCGGCGTCGAGCAGCGCGCGCACGGCCTCGACGTCGCCGCGCGAGGCGGCCAGGCGCAGGGCCTCGCCCTGGTCCTCGGCGGCCTGCCCGGTGGCGGTGATGAGGATCGCGATGAAAAGGCCGGAGAGAGCTCGCTTCAGCATGACGTTCTCCTGTGCAAGCGCTGACGTTGCCGTGTACTCTATGACGGATCAGCGGGCCAAAGGTTCAGCCCGAACAGCGGCGCCGCCGCCAACGGCTCGCGGCCTCATGGAGCGGCCCCGGCCACCCGGCCACCTCGTAAAGCGCCAAAAACTCTGGACAACGGCTCTCAGGTGTGAGCCCGACTTCGTTCGGGCACCGTGGCCGTTTCCCGGGTCCGCAGATGGGCCAGAGCGTGGCGAAAAGTGATCGAGGAGGCTCGCTGCCGCCTCGAGGCCGCATCCGTCAAGCTCCCGGCCGTATGCTAATCTGACGCGGCAACAAGGACCGTCCTCGAGGTCCTCTCCCCCTTCGTCTCGTGCGGATCCTCGCGACCATGCCCTCGAAAGTCCGCGCCTCGTTGACGGCGTTCGCTGTCCTGACGCTGGCCGCGTGCTCGCCGCCACCTGACGTGATCCTGATCACCGTCGACACCCTGCGCGCCGATCGCCTCGGCTGCTACGGCTCGGCCTCGACGCGGACGCCGAACGTCGACGCCTTGGCCGCCGAGGGCCTGCTCTTCGAGAACGCCGTGGCGCCGCTGCCCGAGACCCGGCCGTCGCACTACACGCTCTTCACCTCGCTCTACCCGGGCGACCACGGCGTGGTCAGCAACGCCGCGCCCGCCGCGGGCGGCCTCATTTTGCTGCCGGCCCTCTTCGCCGACGCCGGCTACGCCACCGCCGGCGTCGCCGGCTGCGCGCTCTTCGACGCGCGGGCCGGCGCTGACCTCGGCTTCGCGACCTTTGACCCGCCGGAGGAGCCGCAGCGCACCGCCGACGCCGTCGTCGACAGGGCCCTCGCGTGGCTCGCCGGACGCGACCGCGCTCGTCCGTTCTTCCTCTGGGTCCACCTCTT
>DASWIG010000448.1:0-4581 GCA_036397835.1 Thermoanaerobaculia bacterium | reverse complement strand
GAAGTGCTGCTGCTCTCGGGCGGCGTGTCGATGGGGGAGTTCGACCTGGTGGAGGACGTGCTCGCCGAGCTCGGCTGCGAGACGCTCTTCGACCAGGTGGCCATCCAGCCGGGCAAGCCCCTGGTCGTCGCCCGGCATGGCGGAGGCGGGAACGCCGGCGGCTGGGTCTTCGGCCTGCCGGGCAACCCGGCTTCGGTGATGGTGACCTTCTGGCTCTTCGTGCGGCCGCTGCTGCGGCGCTTGATGGGCTTCGCCGACGCCTTCTGGCATGGCGCCCTGGCGGCCGAGCTGGCGGCGCCGCTGCCGGCGGCCAAGGACCGCGACCGTTTCCTGGCGGCGCACGTGCGCTTCGCCGGCGGCCGCATCGTGGCCACCCCGCGTCTGCCCCGGGGCTCGCACGACGTGGCCGCCTACGCCCGCGGCAGCGCCCTGGCGCGGATACGGCCCGGGGCGCCGGCGGCGAGCGCCGGCGGGCGCTGCGAGGTCCTCCCGCTCGCCAACTGGATGGACGAGGCCTAGGAGCCAAACGGATGACGCGCTGCTGGTGCGGCGGCTCCAGGCTCGACACGTTCGGCGAGGGCTACCTCGAGTGCGCCGCCTGCGGCACCCTGGTGCGCGCCGAGCGCGGCACCGCCGACGTGACCCGGGTGGCCGACGAGGAGCGCGACGTCTACGGCCGCGCCTACTGGTTCGAGCGCCAGGCCGAGCTCGGCCTGCCGGACCTCGAGGCGCGCGGCCGCGCCGACCTGCCCGAGCGCTGCCTCTACTGGCTCGACCAGCTCCTGCGCTACAAGGCGCCGCCCGGCCGCGCCCTGGAGCTCGGCGCCGCCCATGGAGCGTTCACGGCGCTGCTGGCCTGGGCCGGCTTCGACGCCACCGGCCTCGAGCTCAGCCCATGGGTGGCCGAGCGGGCGCGCCGCGTCTTCGGCGTACACATGCTCGTAGGGCCCCTGGAGGACCAGGACCTGGCGCCGGGCTCGCTGGACCTGATCGCCGCCATGGACGTCTTCGAGCACCTGCCCGCGCCGCAGGCGACGGCCGCGCGCTGCGCCGAGCTGCTGGCGGCGGACGGCGCGCTGCTACTGCAGACGCCCTGCCGCCGGTCGGGCCACGGCCTCGAAGAGCTGCGCGGCGCCGGCGACCGCTTCGTCGAGATGCTCCTGCCCGAGCACCTGCACCTCTTCACCGCCGCGGCGATCCGCGAGCTCCTGGGCCGCGCCGGGCTGACCGAGGTCGTCTTCCTGCCGGCGCTCTTTGCCGACTACGACATGTTCGTGATCGCCGGCCGCCGGCGCCTCGCCGAGCGCGCGAACGACCTGCCGCGCCTGCCCGACCGGCCGTCGGCCCGGCTGGTAGAAGCGCTCCTCGACCTCCGCGCGTCGCGGGCGCGGGAGCGCGAGCGCAACGACGCGCTCGAAGCCGCCTACCGCCGGGCCGACGCCGACCGCGTCGAGCGTCAACGCCAGGTCGACGAGCTCGAGACGGCCTACCGCCAGGCCGACGCCGACCGCGTCGAGCGTCAACGCCAGGTCGACGAGCTCGAAACGGCCTACCGCCAGGCCGACGAGGACCGCGTCGAGCGTCAACGCCAGGTCGACGAGCTCGAGACGGCTTGCCGCCAGGCCGACGCCGACCGCGTCGAACGCCAGCGCCAGATCGACGAGCTGGAGACGGCCTGCCGCCAGGCCGACGCCGACCGCGTCGAGCGCCAGCGCCAGGTCGACGAGCTCGAGGCCGCCTACCGCCAGGCCGCCGCCGACCGCGTCGAACGGCAGCGCCAGATCGACGAGATCGCAGTGGCCTACCGCCAGGCCGACGCTGACCGCGTCGAGCGCCAGCGCCGGATCGACGAGCTGGAGGCATCCTACCGCCAGGCCGACGCCGACCGTGTCGAGCGCCAGCGCCAAATCGACGAGCTCGAGGCCGCCTACCGCCAGGTCGACGCTGACCGCGTCGAGCGCCAGCTCCGGGTCGACGAGCTGGAGGCGTCCTACCGCCAGGCCGACGTTGACCGCGTCGAGCGCCGGCGCCGGATCGACGAGCTGGAGGCGGCCCGGCGCCGGGCCGACGCCGACCGCGTCGTCCTGGAGCAGCGGCTCGCCGAGCAGCGGCAGGCGGTCGCCGGTCTCGAGACCGAGCGCGACGACCTCGAGCGCCGGCACCAGCGCCTGCGCGGCCTGGTGCTCGACCACCGCAACAGCCGCGTCTACCGCGCCCTGGTCCGCGTCGGACGCTGGCGCGCCTACGAGGAACGCGTGCAGCAGGCCCTCGGCGAGCACCGTTCGCGCGCGGCGCCGCCGCCGCTCGCCGGCGCGCGGCAAGAGGTCGAATGGACGATCGAGCCCGGGCCGGCCGTGCGCGGCGGCGGGGCGATCGCCGTGGACCTGACCGCGCTGCTGCCCGGCGGCGAGAACGGCGGCGCCAAGCGGGTGGCCACGTCGCTGGTGCGCCTCTTCGCCCGCCTGGCGCCCGAGCGCGACTTCGTGCTCCTGACCTCGGCACCCTGCCACGTCGAGCTCGCCGCGCTCGAGGCCCCCAACGTCCGCCGCAGGCCGCTCGGAACCGACCCGTCCGCGCTCGCCGAGCTGCTCGCCGGCGAGCCCTTCGCCCTCCTCTTCTGCCCGCTGACGGCGCCGCCCTGGAGCGATCCGCGGGTCCCCCTCGTCTGCCTCGTCCACGACCTTCAGTACCTGGCCTACCCCGACTTCTTCGACGACGCCGAGCGCGGCGGGCGCGACGACGCCTTTCGCCGCGCCGTGCGCTGGTCCGAGAAGATCGTCACCGATTCCGAGTACGTGCGGCGGACGATCCTGGAGCACGCCGGGCTCGGCGAAGACCGGGTGGTGGCGATCCCCATCGGCTTTGCCGGCGGCTGCCCCGAGATCGGTGAGGAGGAAGCGGACGCCGTGCTCGCCCGGCACGGCCTGGAGCGCGAGGGGTACTTCCTGTACCCCGCCAACTTCTGGCCGCACAAGAACCACCGCATGCTGCTGGTGGCGTTCGGCCAGCTCCACCGCCGGCATCCCGATCTCAAGCTGGTGCTCACCGGCGCCGAGCGTCCGGATCCGGGGCCGCTCGTCGAGGCGAGCCGCCGCATGGGGCTCGGCGACGCCGTGCGGGTGGCGGGCTGGGTGAGCGACGGCGAGCTGGCGGCCCTGCTGCGCGGCTGCCGCGCCCTCGTGTTCCCGTCGCTCTACGAGGGCTTCGGCATGCCGGTGGTCGAGGCCATGGCCTGCGGCCGGCCGGTGGCCTGCAGCCGCGCCTCGTCGCTGCCCGAGGTGGCCGGCGACGCCGCGCTCTACTTCGATCCGCGCCGCCCCGGCGAGATCGCCGCGGCCCTGGAGCGCCTGGCGCGCGGCGGCGAGGACGTGGAAGAGCTGCGCCGCCGCGGGCCGCGGCGGGCGCGCGAGCTCGGCGACGCCGACTCGACGGCCCGCGCCTACCTCGACCTTTTCGACGCGGTAGCGGCCGCGCCGCGCCGCTTTCGCGACCGCCTCGCCGGCGTCTACGGCGACGGCTGGACGCCGGCGCGGGCCGTCGTCAGCCACGCCGCCGGCCGCCGCGAGCTCGAGCTGGGGCTCGCCAACCCGCGCGGCGAGAGCGTGAGCGTCGAGCTGTGCGGCCACCGGGCGACGCTGGCGCCGCAGACGTCGCTCGTCGTCCGCTGCCGGCTGCCCGCCGCCGGCGGCTGCCTCGAGCTCGACGTCAGCCCCACCTTCTGCCCCCAGGAGCGCGGCTTCTCCACCGACCCGCGCCACCTCGGCCTCGAGCTGTGGTCGTGCCGCCTCGCGGGCGGCGGCGATGACCTGGACCTGCTGGCCCGGAGCGCCGATGGCTGACGGCGGCCGGGACGCGGCGTTCTGCGTGATCACGCCCTCCTACGAACAGGGGGCGTTCATCGAGCGCACGATCCTGAGCGTTCTCGGACAGGACGCCGGCGGTCTCGCTGCCGGCCTGGACTATCTGGTGGTCGACGGCGGCAGCCGCGACGGCACCGTCGAGATCCTGCGCCGCCACGAGGACCGCCTGCGCTGGATCTCGGAGCCCGACGACGGCCAGGCCGACGCCGTCAACAAGGGGCTCGCCGCCACCCGCGCCGAGCTCGTCGGCTGGCTCAACAGCGACGACGTCTACTACCCCGGCGCCCTCGCGAAGGTGCGGGCGTTCTTCGCCGCCCATCCCGAGGTCGACGTGGTCTACGGCGAGGCCCACCACGTCGACGTCGACGACGCGGTGATCGAGCCTTATCCCACCGAGCCGTGGGACCCGGAGCGGCTCGTCGAGAGGTGCTTCCTGTGCCAGCCGGCGGTCTTCTTCCGCCGCCGCGTGGTGGAGCGTTGCGGGCCGCTCGACGCGCGGCTCCACTACTGCCTCGACTACGAGTACTGGCTGCGCCTGGCGCGGCAGGGCGTGCGCTTCGCCCACCTCCCCGAGGTGCTGGCCGGCTCGCGGCTCTACGCCGCCAACAAGACCTTGGGGCAGCGGCTGCGCGTCCACGCCGAGATCAACGGCATGCTGCGCCGCACGCTCGGCCGCGTGCCCGACCGCTGGCTCGCGAACCACGCCCACGCGGCGACGGAG
>DASWIG010000447.1:0-9238 GCA_036397835.1 Thermoanaerobaculia bacterium | reverse complement strand
TCGTCGTCATCGTCGCTACCGCCCTGGCCGCCACCGTCGTCATCGTCATCGTCGCCACCACCGCCCTGACCACCATCGTCGTCATCATCGTCGTCGCCGCCACCGTGGCCACCACCCCCTCCGTCGTCATCATCGTCGTCGCCACTATGGCCGCCGCCGTCATCATCATCGTCGTCCTCGCCGCATTGGCTGTTGTTGAAGTCGTCGAGCTCGTCCTTGATGCGGTTGGCTTCGGACCTGGCCGCGCCACGCGGATCGCTGCCCGGCGGATAGGTCTCGAGGAAGGCGTCGGCGGCTTCGACGACGGGCAAGATGGACGGATCCGAGCCGCTGGCCAGGTTGAGCTTGATGGCCACCAATTGCAGGGCAAGCTGGAGCGTCGCGTCGCCGCCCTTGGCATTGAGGAAGGCCAGCATCTGGTCGGCCTCGTACTCGACGCCGCCCATTAGCACCCAGGCGATCGGCCACTGCCCGGTGTGGTTCTTCCAGTACCCGTGCGAGCGCGGGCAGGAGTCGTCGTCCAGGATCGTGCCGGCGCCCGCCGGTCTCACCAGCACCGGCGAGCCCGCGGACGTCAGAGCCGACAGCTCGACGAGGAAGGTCTCGGCCGGCTCGGCGTCCTCGTCGCCCATCACCGGCACCGGGATCGTCTGCGCGGTGGTTCCCGGCGGGAAGGAGAGCGCACCATCGACCGGCAGGTAGTCCTCGCCGGCGAGCGCCGCGGCGCCGGTGGCCGCTTCGGCGCTCGCGAAGCTCATCGAGACCTCGCTCTCGTAGGAGCACGCGAGGTTGACGGTGAAGACCGCGTCGCTGGTGCCCGCGTCGCCTTCGTAGACCGTGACGTCGTCGATCGTCACCGCGGCGGCACGCAGCGAGCGCAGCCCTCCGCCCGCCTGCTGCCGGCTGACCAGGTAGGTCAATGCCGGGTCCACGAGCGCGTCGAAGCGCGCGTCGTTGGAGGAGCCGGCGTTGCGGTCGGCGTCCACGGTCACGCGCACCGCCCGCGTGCCGGCCGGCGCCCGCCGCTGGTCGGTATGGGCCTGCCAGAACTGGCGATTGGTCTGGAAGCCGGTGTCGAAGAGGCTCAGCACCGCGCCGCCGGCGTCGAGGTATTCGAGGCGGATGCGCACGGCGTCGGGGTTGCTCTGGTTGAAGCTCTGGATGACGCCGAGGAAGACGAAGTCCTGGGTGCCGGCGTCGATGGCGGCGGCGAAGCCGGAGAGGTCGACGACCTGCCGCAGGGTGGCGAAGGCGAGGTTGCCGCTGTAGAAGTAGGCCGGCCGCTCGAACGACGCCGTGGACTGCGTGCAGGTCCAGGTGGTGCCCTCGACCTCGATCCAGCCCGCCACCTCGCCGCCGGCCAGCGGCAGGTCGCAGCTCCCGTTGACGAGCAGGTTCTGGCTCGGACAGTCGTCGTCGTCGACGAGATGGACGGCGACGCGGGCGCTCGGAACCAGGCCCGAGGCGTCCGTGAGGTCGATGAAGAACGTCTCCTCGCCCTCGATCGACGCGTCGCCGAGCACGTCGACACGCACGGTGGCCGTCTGCTGGCCGGCGGCGAACGCGATGGTGCCGCTCGCCGCCAGGTAGTCCGCGCCGGCGGTGGCGGTGCCGTCCGCGGTGGCGTAGGCGAGGCTCACCGGCGCGCTCGGCGGCACGATGAGGTCGACGGTGAGCACGTGGGCGTAGGTATGGCCCGTGCCCTCCACCAGCCGGTCCCGAGCGAGCTCGGTGCCGAGATCGTCGGCGAAGACAGTGCCGGCGGCCTCGGCATGGCGCAGACCGGCACCGAGCGGATCGCTCAGGCGCACGGCGAAGGTCTCGGTGGGCTCGGGCACGGTGTCGCCGAGCACGGTGACCGCGAACGCTTTCGAGGTCTCGCCGGGCAGGAAGGTGAGGGTCTCGGCGCGGGCGACGAAGTCAGCGCCCGCCGTGGCCGTACCGGCGAGGGTCGCCACGCCGACCGACACCGCCTGGTCCTGCGGACAGGAGAGGGTGACCGGGAACGAGAAGATCGTCTCGCCGGCGCCGCCCTCGGCCCGCTCGACCGGTGCCACCGACAGCAGGGGACCGCCGCCGTCACTGTTGCAGGCGTCGGTCGGGCACGCCACCTGGACGTTGGAGCGGCTGCCGGTGGCGGCCGTCAAGCCGGCGAAGACCGTGGAATCGCCGGCGAAGCGCTCGGCCACGATGTCGGCGCGGTAGACCAGCCGTGGCTCGCCGTCGAAGAAAACGGTGAGGGCCTGCTCGGGCGCGTTCCACACCACTCGCAGATCGTGATCCTGGCCGTCCTCGACATCGGCGCCGTCGGCGCGGGCGGAGACCGCCGGATGGCCGTCGTGGGTGATGGTGCCGTCGAGGTTGACCGCAACGTGGTCCGCATCCGGCTCGCCCGAGCCGCGGCGGGTGTCGATCTCGACGCCCACCGACGGCGTGACGCCGCCGACGTAGCCGAGCTGTTTGTTGAGCCGGCCGCCCATGGTGGAGGTGCCGCCGTTCTGCAGGGCGAAGACCATACCGTCGCCCCCGGCCTCGTCGGTGCCGAAGTTCAGGCGGTAGCTGTGGTCGAAGCTCTGGGCGAGGTCGACCTGCCGCTGGCGCCACATCGAGGCCGCGGCGTCGTTGAGCAGCGGCGTCAGGACCACGCAGCCGGGAATCGCCAGGTCGTCGGCTTCGGTGTTGAACACTTTGCTCAGGAACCACAGGTCGTCGTCGACCACGGTGACGGTGGCCTCGCCGTCGAGGATCACGGCGTCGACCGCGTCGTCGAGGGTCACGGCGAAGGTCTCCAGGTCCTCTTCGACCAGGTCGACCACCAGCGGCACCTCGGCGAACAGATGGGTGACGCCCGGGGCGAAGACCAGGGTCCCGGTCGTCGCCTGGAAATCCCCGCCCGCCTGCGCCGAGCCGTCTGCGGCCGCGAAGCCGACCGACACCGGCACCGTCGCCGCCTTGGACAGGGTCACGGGCACGGCAGCCCTGGCCGCCAGGGTGCCGGACACCTCGAGCTCGGTCAACCCGGCCTGGGTGGTCTGGGCCACCGTGGTGGTCAGGCGCACCCGCTTGACGCCAGGCACGTCCGCGGTCAGCAGCTCGTGGTCGGCGCGGCCGTTCGAGAAGGTGATCTCGCCGGAGTCGAACAGCAGGCCGTCGGCCTCGTCGAAGAATTCGAAGACGCCGGCGAGGATCATGTGACCGCTCGAGAACAGCCGGGCGCCGACCAGGTGCACGCGATGCACCGTCGACGGCTCGGCCAACACCACCTCGAAGAACGGCAGGGCGTCGCTGGTCGCGGACAGCCAGGCCGTGGTATTGCTGCCGTCCACGCCGCGCAGGCGGGCGTTGCTGCTGACGTTGACCGCCACCCCCGGCTGGCGAGCCACCGGCGCTTCGCCGAGACGCTGGCGGCGGGCTACGAGGCGGCGCTGCACGCCGAGGGCGTTGACACCGCTGCACCGTGTGTGGCGTCTCCAGGTGGAGAGCCTGTGGGAGCGGGAGCCGCGCGCCCGGGTCTACCTGGCGGTGCTCGACGGCTGCAGCTATCCCGTCTTCCTCGAGCTGCTTCACGCCCTCGCCCAGGACTCGTCCTTTCCCGTGGGCATTCGGCCGGACGCGGAGGGCCGGGTGGCCGGCCTGCCGGCGCTGGCGCCGCTGCCGACGGTGACGAGCCACGCCCGCGGCGCGCTCTTCCTCGGCGAGCTGCCCCGGGATCCGCTGGTGGCCGAGACGGTCTTCCGGGGCGAGACGGCGTTCCGTGACCAGGAGGAGGCGAAGACCGACAAGGCGCGTTTCCAGCAGAACGCGCGCCTCGGCGAGCGCAGCCGCCGTCCCTTCCTCAAGGCCGACCTGACGGACGGCGGCCAGGCCCTGCTCGCGGCCCTCGCCGACGACGGCGTGGCCGTGGTGGCCGCGGTGTTCAACGCCGTGGACGACCAGATCGGCTCGTCCAACACCGGGTCGGCCGTACGCCTGGCGCCCGAGGACGTGACGGCGTTCAAGCCGAGCCTCAAGGCGGCGTTCGCGGCGGGCCGGCGCGTGCTGGTGACGGCGGACCACGGCCACAGCCCGTTCGTGGACAGGAGCCTGCGGGTGGGGTCGGGCAAGGCGCCGCGCTGGACGGCGCTGGAGGCGGGCGAGGCGGCGGCGGGTGAAGCGGCGCCCGAGAGCTTCCTGGAGATCGACGTGGGCACCCTCGGCGGTCCTCCCGAGCGGCGGGCGTTCGCCTGGCGCGCGGACGGCCAGGCGTCGCTGAACTTCCTCGCCGGCCTGGTGCAGCTCCTGCACCAATCGGGCTACTGCGGCCTCATGGTGGTGCTCGACGAGGTCGAGACGGTCCAGCACCCGCACCTGCGGCACGCGATCGTCCACGACGTGGGCTGGCGTGAGCTGCGTCCGGTGCAGGAGCTCGCGATCGACGCGGTGCTCGACGGCTGCAACGCCGTGGTGCTGGCGCCCACCGCCGGCGGCAAGACCGAGGCGGCGATCTTCCCGGTGCCGTCGCGTCTGCTCAGCGAGGAGCCGCCGCCGGTGGCCGCGCTCTGGGTGTGTGTGCCGTGGCCCGAGATCATGATCACCGCCCGATTGAGTTTTTGCGGAGCACGGGTCTTCGTCCTCGCCCAGGAGCACATCAAGATGGACGTCCGCGCCCGTCCGAGGCGGTGGCGGTGTGTTGCGAGACGGCCCTCAACGTCGGCTCTTTCATCTTCTTGTCGATGGCTCTCCGCAGCCGGTTTGCTAGAGCTTCGACGTGCGGACGACTGAGGATAGTGTAGTGATCGCCCGGCAGATCGTGGATTTCGACGCCGCCGTCCGCGACCGTTTCCCAGCCATAGGTAGGGGCAGCGGAAAGGACCGATGCAGTGCCACTCGCCCTGAAGACGCGAACTTGACCAGAATAAGGACGCGCCTGGTACGCTGACATGGCCTCGATGTTGGCCTTGTAGACGCGGAAGAGCCTTTCGACGTCGCTGAGCTCGAGGTCTCCAGGCAGGAGCCCGTTACCACGCGCCCGGTTGAAGACGCGCCGTAGCATCCCTCCCTCGTCCGCGGCCGGATCTTCGTCGATCACCATATTCGCCTTGCCGCGCAGGGCAGCCAGGTCGCGGGCAAAGCCCCGCAGAAGCTCAGGATCTTCGGGCTTCGCGGCTGGCCGCAGCGACGGAGCCAGAGCGTCGATCAGGGCGACGAGGTCGACCCGCTGACCCTGCTCCACCAGCTGGCAGGCCATCTCGAAGGCCACCAGGCCTCCCATCGACCAGCCACCCAGGAAATACGGACCCTCGGGGCGGATCTCGCGCAGGGCCGCGATGTAGCGCGCCGCCATCTCCTCTACTGTCGCCTTCGTCTCCTGGCCAGCCGGCACTTGGAGGCCGTAGAACGGCTGATCTTGACCGAGGTGCCGGGCCAGCTCCAGGTAGCAGAGGACGTTGCCGCCGATCGGATGGACGCAGAAGAACGGAGGTCTTTCGGTGCCGGCGCGAATCGGCACGAGGGCCGCATAGCCGTCCGAGACGTGCTGGTGCCGCAGCTGTCGGGCCAAACGCTCGACGCTGCCCGCTTCGAAGAGGATGGCAAGCGGCAGCTCGTGGCCGAAGCGCTGCCGGACGCGGGCCAGAAGCCGGACCGCCAAGAGCGAATGCCCGCCCAGGTCGAAGAAGTCGTCGTCGAGACCCACGGGGACGCCGAGCAGCTCTTCGAAAATCCGCGTGAGCTCGAGCTCGAAGAGATCGCGCGGCAGGGAGACGGCCCGGTGCCCGGACGACGGCTGGGCCTGCCGCGCGA
Source organism: Thermoanaerobaculia bacterium (assembly GCA_036397835.1). Lineage (GTDB taxonomy): Bacteria > Acidobacteriota > Thermoanaerobaculia > Multivoradales > J023 > DASWIG01. Next base: position 3,457 of record DASWIG010000447.1, on the reverse strand, counting down.
GGGCGGCCCGGTCAACCTTGCCGTTCACCGTGAGCGGCAGGGAGTCGAGCTCAATGAAGACGGACGGGACCATGTACTCCGGCAGCTCCTGACGCATGCTTTGGCGCAGCTCGTCCGGCGATCGCGGCGGCTCCGTGGCCGGGACGACGAAGGCGACGAGATGCGGACCGGTTTCGTTTTCCCGGACGAGGACCGCTGCTTCGTCGAGACCGGGATGTCCGCGGAGGGCGGCCTCGATCTCGCCGAGCTCGATGCGGAAGCCGCGCAGCTTGACTTGGTGATCGCGGCGTCCGAGGAAGCCCAGCTCGCCGCCGGCGCGGAACCGTGCCAGGTCCCCGGTCCGGTAGAGGCGCTCACCGGGGTGGTCGCTGAAGCGGTCGGGCACGAAGCTCATCGCGGTCCGGCCGGGCCGTCCCAGGTAGCCCCGCGCCAGCCCGTGGCCGCCGAGACAGAGCTCGCCGCTCACCCCCGCAGGCACCAGGTCGAGAAGGGAGTCGAGCAGGTAGGCGCGGGTGCCCACGACCGGGCGGCCTATCGCCGGCGACCCGGCCGGGTCGCGGGGGACCATGCTGATGGTCGAGTAGGTCGTGTCCTCGGAAGGTCCGTAGAGGTTCAACAGCCGCTGCGCCGACGTCGACCCGTAGACGTCGACGGCCAGCTCGCGCGGGAGCGGTTCCCCCGCCAGGTTCACGGTCCGCACCGAAGCGGGGACGTGCCCCCCTCCGACCAGCTCGCGCATGGCCGAGGGCACCGTGTTGACCAACGTGACCCGGTCGGTTCCACGGGTCGGGAGGGTCAGGGCCAGGGCGTTGTCCACGAGGTGTACCCGGCCTCCACAGGCCAGCGGCACGAAAAGCTCGAAGACCGAGAGGTCGAAGCTCACCGAGGTGGCGGCGAGCACGCAGGCCAGCTCGGCCGCCGAAAAGACGCCGAGTGCCCAGCTCACCAGAGCAGCGGCCGAGCCGTGCGAGATCGCCACCCCCTTCGGTCGGCCAGTGGAGCCCGACGTGTAGATCACGTAGGCCAGGCCTTCCAAGCTCTTCGCAGGGCAGGCCGCGCCCGCCGACTCGCCCGCGCAGTCCTCGCGGCAGAGGAGCCGGGCGTCGTGCTCGGGCAGTTTCGACGCCAGCCCGCGCTCGCTCAGCACCACCGCGGCGGCCGAGTCCCGCAGCAGGAAGCCGAGGCGATCCGCCGGATACGCCGGATCCAGCGCCACGTAGACGCCGCCCGCCTTCAGCACGCCCAGGAGGCTCGCGACCAGCGCCGGCGTTCGCTCGAGGAAGACCCCAACCCGCACCTCGGCACCGACCCCCAGGCTCCGCAGGCGGCGCGCCAAGCGGTCCGACCAGAGGTCCAGCTCTCGGTACGACAGGGCGCTCGAGCCACAGACCAGGGCCACGGCTTCGGGCGTGCGCCCGGCCTGCTCCGAGAACAGCCGGTCGACGCATCGACTCGGCTGCCATTGCTGCGCCGGCTGCCATTGCCACGTCAACTGCGCCCGCTCACCGGCCGACAGCAGCGGCAGCTCGGCAAGGCGCTCGTGCGGATGCTCCGCGGCGCCCTCCAGAAGCCGCCGGAACTGACGCAGAAAGCGGCCCATGGTGGTGGCGTCAAAGAGGTCGGTGCTGTAGCTCAGGGAGCCGGCGAGGCCGCCGCCCGCCCGCTCCTCCAGCGCCAGCGTCAGGTCGAACTTCTCCGGCGAGGAGCCCTGGCCCACGGGCACGAACCGCGCATCGTTCCGGGAAGGCTCGCCGGGCGTCGTCCGCGCCGCGCCGGAGACGTTCTGCAGCACCAGCATCGCCTGGAACAGCGGCGAGTGAGCGAGACTGCGCCGAGGCTCCAGCTCCTCGACCAGCTTCTCGAAAGGCAGATCCTGGTGAGCGTAGGCCTCGAGCACCACCTCCCGGGTGCGGCGCAGGTGATCGCCGAAGGACGGGTCGCCCGTCAGGTCCCCTCGCAGGACCAGGGTATTGACGAAGAAGCCGACCAGCTTCTCGGTCTCGAGACGGGTGCGGCCGGCGATCGGGCTGCCCACGCACACGGCCGACTGGCCCGCGTGGCGCCCCAGCAGCGCCTGGAACGTCGCGAGAAGGGTCATGAACAGCGTCGAGCCTCGCGAGCGCGATAGCTCGCGCACTTTCGAGGCCCACCTCTCGTCGAGTCGGAAGCCCAGGCTCGACCCACGGTAACTCGAGGCGGCCGGGCGCGGCCGGTCGAGCGGCAGGTCCAGCACCTCTGGCGCTCCGGACAGACGGCGCCGCCAGTAGGCCAACTGCGCGTCGAGGACCGGCCCCCCGAGGTGACGCCGCTGCCAGACCGCGAAGTCGGCGTACTGCACCGGAAGCTCAGGAAGAGACGACGGCCGGCCCGCCGCGAAAGCCTCGTAGAGCGTGGCGCACTCCGACCGGAGAAGATCCATCGACCAGCCGTCGGTCGCCACGTGGTGCAAGGTCAGGAGAAGAGTATGGTGCCGGAGATCCGAGCGCACGACACGGCACCGCCATAGCGGACCGCGGCCGAGGTCGAAGGGCTGCCGGGCCTCGGAGCGGGCCAGGCGCCCGGCCTCGGCCCGGCGAACCTCCGGCGCCAGGGCGCCCAGGTCGAGGACGGGAAGGTCGACCGGCGTCGGCGCGGCGACCCGCTGCACCGGCTCGCCGTCCCGAGTCTCGAAGACGGTGCGCAGGACCTCGTGGCGACGCGCCACTTCGCTCAGGCTCCGGGCAAGGGCCGCGAGATCGAGCGGGCCGCGGTGGCTCCAGGCCGCCGCAACGACGTACGCCGGGCTCGCCGGCTCCAGTTGAGCGAGGAACCACAGACGCTCCTGGCCAAAGGACAGGGCCGCCGGCTCGGGCACGCCGCCGCGGCGCGGCAGCGGCCGGATCGGGGGTGCCTCCGCTTCGCCACCAACGCGCCGGGCCCGCTCGAGGCGCCGGGCGAGCGCCGCGAGCGTCGGCGATTCGAACAGCTCGCGCAGCGCCAGCTCCGTCCCGAAGATCGAACGTATCCGCGAGACCACGCGGGTCGCCAGCAGCGAATGGCCACCCAGGTCGAAGAAATTGTCGTGGGGGCCGATGGGCGCCTCGCCGCGGCCAAGCACTTCGGTCCAGATCCCCGCCAGCAGCTCCTCCGCGGCGCTTCCCGGCACCGCCTCGACGCGCTCCCCGGACGTCGGCAGGGGCCGGCGGGCCAGAGCGGCCCGGTCCACCTTGCCGCTCGGCAGGAGTGGCCACTCCCCGAGCATCACCCAGGCCGAAGGCACCATATAGCCAGGCAGCCGGCGCCTGAGGAAGTCCCGCATCTCCGCGGGCGCCGGCCGCGATTCCCCGGCGGCCATGACGCAGGCCGCCAGGGAAGCGGTCTCCGGCTGCGCCAGGACGGCGCACTCCGCCACGCCGGGATGTCCGCGGAGGGCGGCCTCGATCTCGCCGAGCTCGATGCGGAAGCCGCGCAGCTTGAC
>DASWIG010000446.1:0-3754 GCA_036397835.1 Thermoanaerobaculia bacterium | reverse complement strand
CGCGGCGGCGCCGCGCGGCGCGCTCTTCGTGAGCCTCGACCTCTCCGACCTCTCGCCGGGCTCGGGAGGCGACCGCGCGGCCGTGGACTGGGTGGGCCCCTCCGGCGGCCGGCCGACCTGGTTCGCGGGGCTCGCGACGTCGCGCATCGCGGGCACCGAGTGGCACGTCGGCCGTTTCGGCGCCGTGGTCAAGGCCGGCGCCCGGAACACCTTCGAGGGCGAGGCCCAGGTCGGCGGCGGCCGTACCGGCGACGACGACGGCTTCGACTACCGCGTGATCGCGGCGGCGCTGACCCGCGAGCTGGTGCCCGGCCGCCTCTTCCTGCGGCTCGAAGACCGGTACCTCGACGTCGACGCCGTGCGGGGCAACCTGGCGGAGGCGGCTTTCACCCTGGTGCCGAACCCGCGCCTTTCCACCCGGCTCGCCTACACGCGGTCGACCGGGGGCAATTTCGAGACCGACTACGTCACCGGCCGCGTCGACGTCTTCCTCGAGAACCGGCTGCGGGTGCTCGGCGGCGTCGCGCTCGGCCGCAGCCGACCGGAGATCTTCGACGTGATCGGCGAGGCGGCCCTGGACTTCGAGGAGGCGTACGTCGGCGTCGCCTTTCCCGTGCGCGGGAGCGAGCTGACCGCCGTCGTCGACCGGCTCGAGCTCGGCGACGTGGAGCGCGGCACCCTCAGCCTGAGCCTGCGCGTGCCCTGGGGATGGGGGGGAGACCGGGAGCGCGTCAAGCCGTGACGGCGCCGCGAGCAGCGGATCCGGAGGACGAAGGAGGCGCGGCGACGTCCGGCCGGCGGCCATGGTTGATGGCGGCCGCGGCGTTCCTCGCGGTGCTCGGCGTCGGCGCCGCCTTCCTCCATCAGCTCGTCGAGCGCCGCGACGAGAGCGCGCGCACCCGCGCCCGCGAGCTCGGCACCGCCCAGGTCCATGACCTGGAGAAGCGACTCGACCTGCTCTTCGCCTCGTCTTCGGCGCTCGCCGCCGTGCTGCGCCAGGACGTCGACGGCTTCGCCGCCGTGGCCGCCGGCGTCCTCGACGGCTCCCCGGGCCTGAGCGCCCTGGTCTTCGTCCCCGCGGGCGGGCCGCCGGTCGTCCATCCCCCCGGCGCCGAGGAGGGCGAGGCGGAGTGGCTCACGACGACGCCGGCGTCCCCGGACTCGCGTCCCGTGGGGCGGCATCTCGAGGGACCGACGCGGTTGCCGAGCGGGGACCTCGTGGTCTTCGGCGTCATCGCGGTCGACGCCGGAGACGGGACCGGCCAGGTGGCGGCGGCCCTGCGCGTGAGCGAGCTGGTGCGGGGCAGCGCCCTCGCGGAGCTGCGCCAGGCGGGCTTCGACTACGAGCTCGCCGGCGTCGATCCGGGCAGCGGCCGGCAGCGCGTGCTCGACCGTTCCACCGAGCTCGCGCTCGCCGACCCCATGAGCTTCCCCATCGCGGTCCCCGGCGGCGGTTGGACGCTGGCGCTGGCGCCGGGCGACGGCTGGCCCACCTGGGCGTCGCTGCGGCTGCCGATGGCGTTGACGGCGATCCTGGCGTTCATCGCGGGGGTCACGGCGCACGAGGTGGCGCAGCAACCCGAACGCCTGCGAGCGCAGGTGGACCGCCGCTCGACGTCGCTGCGCCGGACCAAGCACCGGCTCAACGCCGAGATCCGCCAGCGCGCCCAGGCCGAGGCCCGCGCCGCCTGGCAGGAGCTCGACCGCTTCGCCCGCCTGGCGTTCGTGGCCGCGGGGCGTCCGCGGGACCCCGAGGGAGCCTCGGAGAACGCGCTCGTCGTCGCCGTGGGCGAGGCGCTCGACGCGGTGGGCTCGGAGTACCGCACCGAGGAGATCCGCGCCGGCGTCGCCCGCCTCGAGGAGAAGGGCCTGCTCGAGCGCGACGCGGTCGGCGTCATGCGGGTGGCGCGGCCCCTGCTGCTGTCGCTGCCCGAGGCCGGCCGGCCGCTCACCGAGCTGGCGCGCGAAGGGCTCGAGAAGGTGGGGCCTTACCGCCTGGCGCGCCGCATCGGCGGCGGCGGCATGGGCGAGGTCTTCAGCGCCGAGCACGTCGAGACCTGCTCGCGGGTAGCCGTCAAGCTGCTCCACCCGCACGCGCTCGACGACCAGGAGCAGCGCCAGCGATTCGAGCGCGAGGGCGAGCTGGTGTCGCGTCTCGACCACCCCAACATCGTGCGCCTCCTCGACCGCGGCGAGCACCAGGGCCGGCTGTTCATCGCCATGGAGCTGGTCGAGGGCCAGACGGTGGAGTCGATGCTGGAGGAGCGTGGGGTGCTGTCGTCCACCGAGGCCCTGACGATCCTGCGCGACGTGGCCGGCGCGCTGGGGGCCCTGCACGAGCTCGGCGTGGTCCACCGCGACGTCAAGAGCTCGAACGTGATGCGCACCGGCGGCGGCCGCACGGTGCTGCTCGACTTCGGCCTCGCCAGCCGCATGGCGTCGCAGGGCCTGACCCGCAGCGACACCATCCTCGGCACCGTGCCGTACATGGCGCCCGAGCGCCTGCGGGGCGACCGCGGCACGCCGCGGGTGGACGTGTGGGCGGCGGGCCTGCTGCTCTACGAGATGCTGCTCGGCCGGCTGCCGTGGAAGAACCCCAACGACCTCAGCCTGGTCAACGAGATCCTGTCGTCCCAGAGCCTGCCGATCGCGGCGCGGATCCAGCCCGTCGCCGGAGCGGCGCCGGCGCGGCTCGCCGCCGACATGCTCGCTTACCAGCCGCGCGACCGTCCGGCCGACGGCGCCGCCCTCCTCGCGCGTGTGGCGGAGGTGATGGGGGACTCTCCGGCGGCGGACGGCCGAGGCAGGTCGACGACCCCTCCTACCGCACCCGTGGCGCGTCCCGCGGGTGAGTGAAAAAACTTTCCGGGTCGGATGCACGCGCATCTGGGGTCTGCAGAAACCTGCAGGGGTCGGATGCGCGACCATCCGGGGTCTGCAGAAACCTGCACGGGTCGGATGCGCGCACATCTGGGGTCTGCAGAAACCTGCAGGGGTCGGATGCGCGCACATCCGGGGTCTGCAGAAACCTGCACGGGTCGGATGCGCGCACATCTGGGGTCTGCAGAAACCTGCACGGGTCGGATGCGCGCACATCTGGGGCCTGCAGAAACCTGCACGGGTCGGATGCGCGTCCATCTGGGTCTGCAGGGGTCCGATGCGATTGCCCAGGGCGCACGCCGTGCGCCCCTACACCCATCCATCAGGACGGCGGACGCCCGATGTAGGGGCGCGAGGCCCGCCGCGGCACTCGGGTGACCCGTCTGGGCAAAGCGAATCCTGACGGCGGGAAGCCTGAACGAGATCTTCGCGGATTGATCGCCGTGGGCGCGGGGATCGGCCTGTCTACTCTGCCAACCCCCAAGCCCCACGACGCCCCCGCCGTTCCCACTCCCACCGCCCGAGGACGCCTCCCACCGCCCCGAGGAGACGCCCGCGGTCAGCCGCCCGGACTCGATCGCGGACCGCAACGCCTTGAGCGCCGCGAGGCTCTACGCGCCTCAAACTCCCTTGAAGAAGGGCGTCAGATTTCGACGTCCTCGTTCGTCTATAGGGGGTTAAAACGATGGCGAGCTCTCCGTCCGGGCGCGCCGCCACAACCACGACGATGGAGGGACGCCCCGATGTCGGAAGAACAGGACAAGAGCTACCGCCAGTTCTTCTCCTTCCCCCGCATGGTGGAGGACCTGATCCGCCTCTTCGTGGGCAGGAAGTGGCGCCGCCTCCTCGACTTCGACACCCTCGAGAAGGTCTC
>DASWIG010000445.1:0-12146 GCA_036397835.1 Thermoanaerobaculia bacterium | reverse complement strand
GTCCGGGCAGCCCCAGGCCATGAGCAAAAGCACGAGGAACCAGGGTCTCGTCATCATTGCGTCCTCTCGTTCGCGAAGGAGAGCTGGCAGCACCCGAGGTGGATCGTCTTCGCCGACGGCACGCCCTTGACGCCGGGCGCCAGCGCGTAGAGCACGGCCTTGCCGTCGCGCGTCGCTTCGAGGATGCCGACGCCGCGCAGCACCCGCAGGTGGTGCGAGAGCAGGCTCTGCTCCACGCCGAGCTCTCCGGCGAGCTCGCCGACGTGGCGCGGTCCCGTCATCAGGGCCTCGACCACGGCCAGGCGGGTCGCGTCGGCCAGGGCCTTCAGCTTGATGGCGCACCCGGCGTCGTCGATGGGGGCTTCGGCTCGGCTCATCGGGATGAACGGCCCTTCATATGAGCGACGATTCATATCATCGTCAGGGAGTAGCTACGCGGCAGGCCGTGCCGTGGATTGCCGCAGGACAAGATCGCGAGCGGCGCCGAGGCCGGCGACGACCGGGCCGCCGGCTTGTCCGCCCTCTCGGAGGACGGAGGACGAAAGCTCCTCGCGCCGTCCCCCATCTTGGAGGACGGAGGACGAAAGCCGCCCGCGTCGACCGATCGACGGCGCCGCGAGCTTCCAGCTCGCCATGACGGGCTGGCTCGAGGGCGGCCAGGCGGAGCTCGAGAGCCTGGAGGCCGCGCACCGCGAAGCCGAGCAGAATCTCAAGGACCTGCGGCTGGGCTGCGACGCCCGCTACCAGGAGCTCTACGAGCGGCTGCTGAGCGTGCGCCGGACGTTCGAGGACGCCTTCGGCCGTGGCACTGCCGCGGTCTATCTCGGCCTCGACCCGAAGCTCGGCGAGGTCAGCCGTGACGTGTTCGAGCGCTACGCGCGCTTCGCCCTCAGGAGGCTCGGGAGCCCGGCCTTCACGACGCCGCCTCCCAAGGTCGATGGCATCTGGGACCGGCCCCTCTACTATGCCGAGCAGCTCCGCGCGTCCCTCGATGGCTTCGCGGCCGCCCTCGCCGCGATCACGGCCCAGAAGCGGCGGGTCGAGTCGACGCTCCTGGCGAAGTCCGAGAAGCTCGCGGAGCTCAAGAGCCGCCTCAGGTGGTCGACGCGCTTCTTCGAGGCGCTCTTCCACCTGGCGGGGCTGGGTTTCCACGCCGAGCGCCTGCGCGCGCCGGCGCGTCCGCGTCCGCAGGCGGAGAGCCGGAGGGAGGGATCATGAGGAGCCTCAACCGCTTCCTCAACGAGATCCTTTTCAACTCCGCCAATGCCTTGCTCGCAGGGCATGGACTCGGCACCTCGACCCGGGCCGGAGAACACGACGGGACCGGAGAGACCGAACAGCGCTACGCTTACCGACTCACCCCGGAACCGGAAGGGGGCTTCGTGGCCGAGCATCCGGATCTGCCAGGCTGCTTCGCCGCAGGAGAAACGCCGGCCGAGGCGATGGCGGAGCTCGACCCGGCCCGGGTGGTGTGGCTGGAGGCGCGACAGGGAGGTGGGTTGTCGGTGCCGGCAGCGTTGAGCGCCGTGCATACAGGCGCTATCCACCTGCGCATGCCCCCGGCCCTCCACGCAGACCTTGCCCGAAATGCGCAGCGCAACGGCGTTTCTCTGAATCAGATGCTGACCTGGGTGCTGGCCGAGGCGGTGGGCGAGCTAAACGCAGATCACCGCCGGAGACGCCGGCCACCCGCAGTGGAAGCTTGGCGGATTGACGGTTCGGAAGAGGTCATCGCAAAGGCGGTCCTGCTTCTCCGTGGCGATCCCGGCCGTAGCCCCACGGACTTGCCTCAGGATCTCCCCGAACGAGTGAGGGCCTTCCTACGTGCGATCGTCTACCTGGAACGAGGGAATTCTTCGGAGGCTAAACGAGAAGATTTTTCGGCGGCATTCGAATGTTTGACGGTCGCGACAATCGAGGGCCTCGATTTCGAGACCGAAGCGCCAGCTCTCTTTCAGGCGATGCCGGGCAGACTTGCAGACAAGAGGCTTGAAAACAAGAGGCTCTTTGATCTAGCGTTGCCGTTTGTTCTCTCCTACAGTGGGCAGCTGCCCGTGGAAAGTCACTCGGCAAGTCTCGGCGATGTCGAGTACCGATTCCGACATCAGGTCATGTGCAACCTGATGGCGTTTGTTCAGGGAGTACGAGGCTCCCTTCGGTACGAGCCGATCCTCAAGGAGGAATCCGGCGGGGGTGGCGCGGCAGAGATGATAGGTTCGCGATTCGTCGTCGAGTTTCGGCGACCGCCAGGGAGAACAACAGATGGACGAGAAGTCGAGAGTGCTGCTGATCGAAGATGATCTCTTTCACCGCGAGCTACTCGCCGAGGGACTCAAGGATTACTACAACTACCACGTGGTCGCAGCGGAAGACTTGGAGCATGCCGAAGAGTTGCTCCGGGAGCTGACACCCGACCTCATTGTGCTCGACTGCGTTCTCGGCGACTACCGCTTCGAGTCCATGGACTGGGCGGAGGGGCTGCTGCGGTATCGGCCTGAATTCTCGGAGACGCCGATCCTCTTCGTGACCGCCTTCTACAACGAGATGGAAGAGAGGGCCAAGAGGATCCAGCGGTCGGCGATCCTTGCCAAGCCGTTCACCTTCGACGGCGTGACCCTCAAAATGCGCGAGCTACTGGCCAGCAAGGCTTAGTCGACTCATATCTCTACACGCGTTCTCCGGCCGGACAGTGTTCCCCTGCCGCTCATCGCCTGGGGGACGACATTCTTACCCGCTCGATCCGGCCGCAGGACGCGCACCGCGTGCCGGAGGCATCCGGTAGAATCTCGGCACGACGACAAGGACCGACATGAACGAGAAACACCTGCAACGTTACGCCGAGATCCTGGTGGAGCACGGCGCCGGCCTGCGCGCAGGCCAGACCCTCTTCATCCACGCGGAGACCGCCCACCGCGAGCTGGTGCGGCGCATCGCCGAGGCCGCCTACGACCGGGACGCCGGCCTGGTCCGCTTCTGGATCAACGATCCGCTGCTCCAGGGCCAGCTCATCCGCCGCGGCCGGCTCGAGGACGTCGAGCTCAGCCGGGCCCGGGAGCAGCAGTGGTACGACGACGTGGTGCGCGCCCGCGGCGCCGTCGTCTCGCTGCGCGGCGACGAATACCCCGACCTCCAGCAGGAGCTGGCGAAGACCCATCCCGAGCAGCACGCGGCGTTCACCCGGGCGACCACCGCGGTGCCGCGCGTCTTCCACCTGCACGGCATCAACCGCGGCCTGTGCCCGTGGGTGGTGGCGGGGGCGCCCTGCGTCGGCTGGGCGAAGCAGGTCTTTCCGGGGGTCGACGGCGACCTCGCCCTCGACCGTCTCGCCGAGCTGGTCTTCGGCTTCACCCACGCCGACCGCGACGACGCCGTCGAGCTGGCCGCCGCCAAGGACCGTCTGCTCCACGCCCGGCGCCGCGAGCTCGACGCCCTGGCGATCCGCGAGCTCCACGTCGTCGGCCCGGGCACCGACCTGCGCCTCGGCCTGTCGGCGAAGGCGCGCTGGCTCGGCGGCAGCAAGCAGACCGCCGCCGGCCAGACCTTCAACGCCAACGTGCCGAGCGAGGAGAACTTCACCACCCCGGACCGCCGCGCCACCGCCGGACGCGTCCGCGCGACGATGCCGTTCCGGCTCAAGAACGGCGTCCTGGTCAAAGACCTCGAGATGACCTTCGAGAACGGGCGCCTGACCTGGTTCGACGCCGGCGAAGGCAAGGAGGGCTTCGGGCGCTGGATCGACCTCGACGAGGGCGCGCGTCACCTCGGCGAGATCGCCCTGGTGGCCCAGGACTCGCCGATCGCCGCGAGCGGCATCTTCTTCGAGCACACCCTCTTCGACGAGAACGCCTCGGCCCACCTCGCCCTCGGCAAGGCCTACGCGACGGCCCTCGCGGGCGGCGAAGCGATGACCGGCGGCGAGCTCGCCGCGCTCGGCGTCAACGAGTCGGCGATCCACACCGACATCATGTTCGGGTCGAGCGAGGTGACGATCGTGGCGACGCGGTCGGTAGAGGGCGAGGTCGTGCTCATCGAGAACGGCCGCTGGACGGAGCGGTTCCTGGAGGCCGGATAGAACGCTCCCAGGGCGTAAGCCCCTGGGAGCGCCGCTTTCTGCTACTATCGCCCCGCTTCGCACCGACAGCTCCGTACCCAGGAGCACGCAGGAGGGGGTCGCCGGCGAAAGGAGGACGATTCATGGTCGCACTGACCGCGCTCTGGCTTCCGATTCTGCTCTCGGCGGTGGCGGCGTTCATCGCCAGCTCGATCCTGCACATGGTGCTGACGTACCACCGCAGCGACTACTCGCCGCTGCCCGGCGAGGCGAACATCCAGGCGGCGATGCGCAAGGAAGGCGTGGCCCGCGGCCACTACGTCCTGCCCCACTGCACCGACATGAAGGAGATGACCAAGCCCGAGGTCAAGGAGAAGTACGAGAAAGGGCCGGTCGCCCTCATCACGGTAATGCCCAGCGGCCTGCCGTCGATGGCCAAGCCCCTCGTCTCCTGGTTCGTCTACTGCGTCGTGATCAGCGTGTTCGTCGCCTACCTGGCGGGCCGCACGTTGGCGGCCGGCACCGACTACCTGATGGTCTTCCGCGTCGCCGGCACCACCGCGTTCCTCGGCTACGCCGCGGCCCAGGCCACCAACTCGATCTGGGGAGGGCTGCCCTGGGGCATCACGATCAAGCACATGTTCGACGGTCTCATCTACGCCCTGCTGACCGCCGGCTTCTTCGGCTGGCTCTGGCCGAGCTGATCCGGCAGGAGCCGTCCACGGTCGATCCGCCGGGCGATCGGGCCGGTTCAAGGCCGGCCTGCGCCGCGCCGTCATCGCGGCAGGAAATAGAGGCAGTTGCTGAAGGCGATCCCGCGCTCGCCCAGCCACACCTCGGCGCGCGCGAAGCGGACCTTCCGGGTCTTGACGCGGAAGGTGCGGACGAAGTCGCCGGCCGGCGGCTTGAGGACCTCGACCGCCTCGCCTTGCTCGATCCAGCGGACGGTGGCGCCTTCAGGCAGCGCGGTGACCCGCAGGACGACGCCCTGGCGGCGCGCGGCGGAGCGGATCGCCTGCCCCATGGGGACGCCCGCCGCCGTCTCCAGCGAGAGCTCGCCGCGGAAGAGCACGGGATCGCCGAAGAAGGCGCGGCGTGAGCGCAGGCCGGCGATCAAGTCCTCGCGCCGGGCGCTCGCCGCCCACACCCAGGTGACGAAGTTGTTGCCGTTGCGCCAGCCCTGGGTCTGGCTGTGCGAGTCGCTGGTGCCGACGCCGCCGATCACCACGCCGGCGAGGCTCAGGGCGTCCCAGGCCGCGAGGTGGCGCGCCAGCGGCAGCACGCGGTGGGGATAGCCGACCTCGAGCAGGTCGGCGCCGAAGCCCCGGTTGTCGAGCAGGTAGCGGACGCGGGACTCGTACTTGCCGGCCTGCGCCTCCACCGTGCCGAAGACGTGGTTGTAGCTCGCCACGCCGCCGCGCGCGTGGGCCCAGGCGACGACGTCGCCCGGCGGCATGCCGTGGGGGTAACGCTCGAAGTCGGGCATCTCGATCCGCGGCAGGTAGACGTTCAGGTGCACGCCGTAGCTCACCTCGAGGCCGACGTGGTTCACCAGCCCGTGCTCGGCTTCCAGGGCCGCGGCGATCTCTTCAGCCCGCGCCAGCACCTCGGCGCCCGAGCGCAGGCGGCGCACCCGCAGCTCGTCGACGTGGAGGGCGGCGCGGCCGCCGCGGCGCACCGCGGCGCCGATCGAGATCCGGCGCAGGCTGTTGTCCCAGCCGCCGAGTCCGAGGCGCAGCGCGTCGTGGGTGACGGCGAGGACGAGGCGCGTCCACTGGCCGGCCGGCGCCGCCAGCGGCACCACGCCGACCCGCCGCCGGCCCCGCTGCTCCACCCAGGGCTCTCCGGCCTCCTCGCCGAGCACGTAGTCGATCTCCGCGGCGGCCTCGCTCTGGCGCGAGAGGTGGAGGCGGATCAGCGGCCGGCAGCTCTCGCCGCAGCGCCCGGGACGCACCAGCAGCTCGACCTCGACGTCCGCGGCGAGCGGCGCCTTGAGCCGCCCGCCGCCGGCGTCGAGCGTGATCCCGGCCCATCTCCAGTCGTCGTTGCGGGGCGCGCTGGCCACTTCCAGGCGCAGCGACCGCCCTCCCGCGGCCACCACCCGGTCGTCGAGTCGCGTCTCGAGCCTGGCGATCCCGGGCTCCTGCTCCTCCTTCCAGCGCACGCTGGCCTCGTCGTCCTCGCCCTCGTCCTCCTCGTTCCAGGGCGTGTCGCGGTAAGGCACCGGCGAGCTCTCCCTGCGTCTTTCGAAGCCGAAGCCCGGCAGATGGCCGTGGCCCGCTATCCGCCAGTCGTGATCGGTCCACCACAACACGTCCACGGTGCCGAGCTCGCGGGCCACGGCGTTGTGGCCGCGCATCGAGCCGTCGCCCTCGCTCATGCTGCCGTGGAGGTGGAGCTGCACCGGATAGTAGCGTCCCTCCTCGGCGCCAGCGGCGCACGCCAGCAGCGCGAGGGCGCCGGCGGCGCGGATCACGGCGGCGGTCCGGATCACGGCGCCGCCGCCGTCAGCTCCAGCCGCGAGCCGAAGCGCACGGCGCCGTCGGCGCCGCGCACGTCGGCGGTCAGCGCCACCTCGCCGCCGCGACGCTCGACGCGCACGTAGCTGAAGTTGAACAGGTCGCCTTCGGCGTAGAGGATCACCGGCCGGAAGCTCGGGTCGAGGCGCGGCGGCCCGGCGGCGCGCACCGCGTTCAGGGGACCGCTCACCAGCTCGTGGAAGACGAGGGGATCGCCGTCGCCGTCGACGTCGGCCGCGTAGCGCAGGTTCATGGCGAAGTGGACGTCGGTGACTACGAAGACGACGCCCTCGACGTCGGCGGCGTCGAGGGCGGCGAGCAGACGCCGCAGCTCGCGCTCGTAGCCGGTGCGCTCGGCGAAGCCCGTCCCCTCGAAATGCGGGCCGCCGTCGGCGAAGCCGTCGCGGCCGTAGAGCTGGGCCTGGGAGCCCGTGGGCACAGAGAGCGGGACGTCGGAGCTGACGACCTTCCAACTGGCGTCGGAGCGCGTCAGGCCGTCGATCAGCCAGGCGAGCTGGGCCTCGCCGAGCATGGTCTTGGTGTGGTCGGGACGCTCGGAGAGGTCGTTGACGCTACGGTAGGAGCGGGCGTCGAGCAGGAAGAGCTCGATGTCGCGGCCCCAGCGGAACGAGCGGTAGATGCGCTCGGGCTCGTCGCGGTGACGGGCGATCGGGTTCCAGGCGAACAGGGCCTGGCGTCCGGCGGCGACCAGGTTGGGGTAGCCGGCGCGCTGCGGCGCCTTCGACCAGCTCGCCCACCGGGCGCCGAAGTCGTTGATCACCTCGTGGTCGTCCCACTGCGCGTAGACCGGCACGCGGGCGTGGAAGCCCTGCACGTGGGGGTCGGCGCGGTTGTAGCGCCAGTGGTCGAGGTAGACCTCCCGCACCTGCCCGGCGTCGGTCCAGTCGACGCGCGGGTCGTCGATCGACGGGAAGTCGCCCGGCAGGTTCGGCCAGCCCTCGGGACCCTGGGCGGGGCAGGCGGCGTCGGCGTAGATCATGTCGCCGTTGGCGATGAAAAAATCGGGCTCGAGCGCGGCCATCGCGCCGAAGATCGCGTAGCCGGTCTCGGCGTGGCGGCAATAGCCCTGGCCGCCCACGTCGCCGCCGACGACGAAGCGCACGGGGCGGGCCTCGCCCGGTTCGGGGGCGGTCGCGAAGGAGCCGGCGGCGCTCTCGCTGCGTCCGCCCTCGTTCGCGAAGACCACGCGGTAGTGATAGCGCGAGGCGGGCGCGAGGCCGTCGACGGCGACCTGGGCGGTGAGGTCGAAGGCGTCGGCCGCGGCGGTGAAGCGCCGCGGGTGGGAGAAGCCGGGATCGTCGTCGACCTCGACGCTCATCTCCGCCGGCGCGCTGGCGCGCGCCCAGACGATGGCCGACGTCGCGGTCACGTCGCCGGCGGCGGTGCCGTGGGTGACGGCGAGCTGCGCGTCGGCGGCGAAGGCCGGCAGCAGGAAGCCGACAAGGACGTGGACTCTTCCAATGGACAAGGGAGACCTCCTCGCTCGATGATGGTCATCGACGATATCACGCCGGGCGGCGTCTCAGGCTCGTCCGGAAGCCGGGCGGAGAGATCCGCACGGGGGTTGACAACGAGATATGCTCAGGGTTAGCATAAAGGACGGATGAAGACGAACCGGCTGCGCAGCCGGTTTTTTGATCCACCCATTATGCTCATCAGGAGTATTACGGATCCCGGTAGGAGGACGACATGACGCAGGCCGCATCCGACGCTTCTCCGGCCATGCCGGTGCTCGACTACACGCCGCAGATCGCCGCCCAGACGGCGCCGCTGCTCGCGCGTCTGAGGGGCGTGGTGCCCGAGATCGAATGGCGGGTTCACGCGCCCTACGTCGCCGAGATCCGGCGCCTCAAGCAGGAGCGCAACGCGGTGATCCTGGCCCACAACTACCAGACGCCCGAGATCTTCCACGGCGTCGCCGACCTGACCGGCGACTCCCTTGCCCTGGCGCGCCAGGCGGCCGAGACCGACGCCGACGTGATCGTGCTCTGCGGCGTCCACTTCATGGCCGAGACCGCCAAGATCCTGAGCCCGGAGAAGACGGTGCTGATCCCCGATCCCGCGGCCGGCTGCTCGCTCGCCTCGTCGATCACGGGAGCCGACGTGCGGCTGCTGCGCCAGCGCTACCCCGGCGTGCCGGTGGTGACCTACGTCAACACCACCGCCGAGGTGAAGGCCGAGACCGACGTCTGCTGCACCTCGGCCAACGCCGTCGAGGTCGTGGAGTCGCTCGGCGTCGAGCGGGTGATCTTCCTGCCGGACGAGTACCTCGGGCGCTACGTGGCCGCGCACACCGACGTCGAGTGCATCCTCTGGCAGGGCCACTGCGAGGTCCACGAGCGCTTCACCGCCCAGGACGTGCGCTCCTACCGCGAGGGACACCCGGACGTGGTCGTGCTCGCCCACCCCGAGTGCCGAGAGGACGTGCTCGCGGAGGCCGACTTCGTTGGCTCCACCTCGGGCATGATCCGCTACGTCGGCGACCGCCGGCCCGCCAAGGTGGTGATGATCACCGAGTGCTCGATGAGCGACAACGTGGCGGTGGAGTACCCGGACGTCGAGTTCGTGCGGCCGTGCAACCTCTGCCCGCACATGAAGCGCATCACCCTGCCGAAGATCCTGCGCTCGCTGCGGGAGATGACCTTCGCCGTCGAGGTGGAGACCGGGGTGGCGGCGCGCGCCCGGCGAGCGGTCGACCGGATGCTCGAGGTCGGACGGGGGGCCCGGGGATGAACGCCCGCGCCGTCCGTCATCTCGTCTCGGAAGTCACGGCGAGCGACGTCGTGGTGGTGGGCAGCGGCGTGGCCGGGCTCGCCGCGGCCCTCGCCCTGGCGCCCCGGCGCGTGCGCCTTCTCACCAAGACCGAGCTCGCGAGCGGCGGCTCGAGCGGCTGGGCCCAGGGCGGCGTGGCCGCCGCCCTCGCCGCCGACGACTCGCCCCGCGCCCACGCCGAAGACACCCTGGCCGCCGCCGCCGGCCTCGCCGACGCCGACGCCGTGGCCGCGCTGACGTCGGAAGGGCCGCTGCGGGTGCGCGAGCTCATCGGGCTCGGCGCGCGCTTCGACCGCGACGCCGCCGGCAACCTGTTGCTCGGGCGCGAGGGCGCCCACGGGCGCCCGCGGATCCTGCACGCCGGCGGCGACGCCACCGGCGCCGAGATGGTGCGCGCCCTGTCGGCGGCCGTGGGCCGGGCGGCGCACGTCACGGTGGAGGAGCGCTCGTTCGTCGAAGACCTGGTGCTCGGGGACGACGGCGGCGTGATCGGCGTCGTCGCCCGCCGAGGACCTGGTGGCGGCGGCCGTGCGGTCTTCCACCGCGCCGCGGCGGTGGTGCTGGCCACCGGCGGCTACGGCCAGCTCTACGCGCGCACGACCAACCCGCCCGAGGTCACCGGCGACGGCGTCGCCATGGCGGCGCGCGCCGGCGCCGAGCTCGCGGACCTCGAGCTCGTCCAGTTCCATCCGACGGCCCTGGACGTCGATGCGGACCCTGTTCCGCTGGTGACGGAGGCGCTTCGCGGCGAGGGCGCGCTGCTGGTCAACGACCTGGGCGAGCGTTTCATGCTCGCCGTGCATCCGCGCGCCGAGCTGGCGCCGCGCGACGTCGTCGCCCGCGCCATCTTCCGCCAGCAGCAGGACGGCCGGCGCGTCGCGCTCGACGCCGCCGCGGCTCTCGGCGATCGCTTCCCCGAGCGCTTCCCCACCGTCTACGCTTGCTGCCTCCGGCACGGCATCGACCCGCGCCGCCAGACCATCCCGGTGACGCCGGCGGCCCACTACGCCATGGGCGGCGTAGCGGTCGACGCTCACGGCCGCGCCTCGCTCGCCGGCCTCTGGGCCTGCGGCGAGACGGCCTCGACCGGCGTCCACGGCGCCAACCGGCTGGCGTCGAACTCGCTGCTCGAGGCCCTCGTCTTCGGCGCGCGGGTGGCCGCGGACGCCGCCGGCCGGACCCTTCCGGCCGGGCCGGCGGCGCTGCGCGGCACGGTCTGGCGGGAGACAGCGTGGCGGGAGGCGGGGCGGACGCGGCGCGACCGCGGCGCCGCGCGCCGGCGTCTGCGCGAGCTGATGTGGCGGCGCGTGGGCCTGGTGCGCGACGCGGCCGGGCTCGAGGCGGCGCTTGCCGAGCTCGACGAGCTGTCCCGAGAGGTCTCGACGCGGCCGTCGGAGACCGGCAACCTCCTGCTGCTGGGGCGGCTGGTGGCCGCCGCGGCCCTGGCGCGCCGAGAGAGCCGCGGCGCCCACTACCGCTGCGACTTTCCGGAGCCGCGCGAGGAAGAGGCGCGGCGGCGCGTTTGGACGTACGGGGCGCAGGCGGCCTGTCCGCTGACGCCGGCAGCCCGGCCGGCGCGGCAGGAGATCGCCTGATGACGGCATCGACGCTGCGACCCCTCTATCCCCTGCTCTATGAAGACCTCGTGCGCCGAGCCCTCGCCGAGGACCTGGGACGCGCCGGCGACCTGACGAGCGACGCCATCGTGCCCGCCGAGCTGCGGGCCACGGCCGTGGTGCGGGCGCGGCGGCCGGGCCGCGTCGCCGGCCTCGACGTCGCCGGCCTGGCGTTGCGTCTGCTCGATCCCGAAGTCGAGGTGACGGTGGTGACCGGAGACGGTGCCGACGTCGAGGCCGGCGGCACGCTGGCGCAGGTCCGCGGCCGGGCGCGGGCGATGCTCTCGGCCGAGCGCGTCGCCCTGAACTTCCTGGGACGCCTGTCGGGGATCGCCACGGTCACCCGCGAGGTCGTGCGCGCGGTGGCGGCCTACCCGGCGCGGGTGGTGTGTACGCGCAAGACCACGCCGCTGCTGCGCTCGCTCGAGAAGTACGCCGTGCGCGCCGGCGGCGGCGTCAACCACCGTTTCGGGCTCGACGACGCCGTCCTCATCAAGGACAACCACCGCGCCGTCGCCGGCGGCGCGGCGGCGGCGGTGGAGCGCGCTCGGCGCGCCGCCGGCCACCTGGTGAAGATCGAGATCGAGGTCGACGACCTCGCCGAGCTGGCGGCGGTGGTCGAGCTCGGCGTCGACGCGGTGCTGCTCGACAACATGACGCCGGAGGAGCTGGCGCGGGCCGTCGCGATCGTCGCCGGCCGCGCCGTGACCGAGGCGTCGGGCGGCATTACGCCGGAGACGGCGGCGGCGGTGGCCGCGAGCGGCGTCGACCTGCTCTCCATCGGCTGGCTGACCCACAGCGCGCCCGTGCTCGACGTGGGGCTGGACTTCGAACCCTGAATTGGCTCCCAAGTAGGCTAATCTCGCCTGCATGGCCACCAAGAAACGCAAATCCCGGCCCGAGAAGAGCAAACCCTGGCCGCCTCAGAGGCACGACTGCGCCTACCGGCGCTTCTTCAGCCTGCGCGAGATGGTGGAAGACCTCGTCCGCGGCTTCATCCCCGAGGACTGGGTTCAGCACCTGGATTTCGCCAACATGGAGCAGATGGCCGACGTCATCATCGGCGAGCACTGGGACCGCCGCGACGCCGACACCGTCTGGCGGATCGGCTGGAAGGGTCCCCACCAGGGCAAGGCGCCGCTCTACGTGGTGCTCGTCTTCGAGTTC
>DASWIG010000444.1:0-7799 GCA_036397835.1 Thermoanaerobaculia bacterium | reverse complement strand
GGCTACTTCCGCGGCGTCGACAACGCCGTGTACATCCGCGAGCTGATGCGCCAGCGGCTCAAGGCGTCGCGGGGATCAGGGCTGGGCGATCCCGACCAGCCGGAGGCGGCCGAGGAAGCGCCGGCCGCGACGCCGGACTTTGGCGAGGTCCTGGCCGGGCTGCGGGCCGAGGCTGCGGCGTTCCGCGCGGCGGCCGAGCACGTGGCGGGGCGGGCTTGACGGGCGGAGGTCGGGCAGCGTGCCGTAGACGAAGAGACGCGTCACGTCGTTGACTCTACCCCTATCGGGTGCTAGCTTGGGCTCGGAGCCCAATCTCTTTATCGAGGACGGAGGACCGATGACCAAGACGATTCTGCTCGCCGACGACAGCGTGACCATCCAGAAGGTGGTCGAGCTCACCTTCATGGACCAGGATTACCAGGTCATCGCCGTCAGCGACGGCAAGGCGGCGCTCGACCGGCTGGCGAAAATGCAGCCCGACCTGGTGATCGCCGACGTCCACATGCCGGAGGCCAACGGCTACGAGGTCTGCCGGCACGCCAAGAAGACCTATCCCGGCATCCCCGTGCTCCTCCTCGTCGGCACCTTCGAGCCGTTCGACCAGCAGCAGGCCAGTGCCGCGGGGGCCGACAGCCACCTGAAGAAGCCGTTCGACTCCCAGGACCTGCTGCGTCAGGTCGACAGCCTGATCAGCCAGACGGCGGCGCCGCCGGCGCCGGCCTCGGCGGCGGCCGCACCGCATCCGGCGTCGACACCGCCGGGAGCCCCGGCAGCGGCAGCCCAGCCGGCGGCACCCCAGCCGGCGGCACCCTGGGCCATGGCACCCCAGCCGGCGGCACCCCGGGCCGTGGCACCGCCTCCGGCGGCATCGGCGCCGCCGCCCGCTCCGGAGCCCCCGTTCTTCGACCTTCCCGAGCCCGAGCCGCTGGCATTCGAGCCCGAGCGCCCGCCCCGCGACACGGCGCCCGAGCCCCCGATCTTCGCGCCTGAGCCGGAGCCTTTCGAGCTCGAGCCGGAGCCTTTCGAGCTCGAGCCCGAGTTGCCGGAGCCCGAGCCCGCGGCCGTCGTCGAGCCGCCTCCACCGGTCCGCGCCGCGCCGCGCCTGGCCGTGCCCGAGGCTCCGACCCGGCCGCCGGTGCCGGCCGCCGGCGTCGCGGCGTCCGCTGCCGATGCGTCCGCTGCCGGTGACGCCGGCGCCGGCGAAGCCGGCGGCAATGGCACGCTGAGCGAGGAGGACGTGGAGCGCGTGGCCCGGCGCGTGGTGGAGCTGGTGGGCGACTCCGTGATCCGGCAGGTCGCCTGGGAAGTCGTGCCCGACCTCGCCGAGGTCGTGATCCGAGAACGGATCCGCGAGCTCGAAGGCCAGGTCGAGTAGACGCCGGCCGCCCAAGCTCCGCCGTCCGTGGCCGCATGAGTTTCGCGACGTTCTCCGCCGAGCTGCTCGACTGCCGGCCGCGTCGATCCGGGGGCCTGATCGCGGTGCGGCAGGTCGACTCGACCGAGTTGCTGGCGCGCCGCATCGTCGACGAATACGCCCGCGAGGGCGACGCGGTGCCCGACTCCGAGATCCTCGCCTGGCGCCAGATCGCCGGCCGCGGACGCCACGGCCGCCGCTGGTCGAGCCCGCCGGGCGGCGGCGTCTATGCCACGCTGATCCGTTCCCATCCTGACGCCGAATGGCTGCAACTGCTGCCGCTGCGCGCCGCCCTGGCGCTCTGCGACACCCTCAACCGCTATCTCGACGGCCGCTGCCGCGTGAAGTGGCCCAACGACCTCCTGGTCGGCCGCGGCAAGGTCGGCGGCCTCCTCGTCGACGCGGTCTTCCGCGGCCGCGACGCCGCGGTGGTCGCCACCATCAGCTTCGGGATCAACCACGGGGCGGACCTGGCGGCCCTCGGCGTGCCGCGGGCCACCTCGCTCCACCACGAGACCGCGGCCGCGGCGGACGCCGCGCCGCTGCCGACGCTGGCGCGGCTCGCGATCGAGCTCATCGCCGCGCTCGACGCCGAGCTGGCGCGCGCCGACGACGACGACGTCGTCGGGCGCTACCGCGAGCTGTCGGTACACGCGCCCGGCGAGGTGCTGCGCTGCCGGCTGGACGGCGAGGTCCTCGAGGGCCGCTTCCTCGGCTTCGACGAGCACGGTTTCCTGCGCCTCGAGGTCGACGGCGCGGAGCGCCAGGTCTCGGCCGGCGAGGTCCTGGGCGGTGACTGAGGCCGCTCCGGACGAGACCGGTCTGCCCTCGTCGGCCGAGCAGCTCTACTTCCTCGCCCTCGAGAAGGTCTTCATCGCCGAGCGCGGCTCACCGCTCTACCTCTCGCCCAAGGACTGGCACGTCGCCCTCGCCTGGTACGAGGCCGGCATCCCGCTCGAATGGGTCGAGCGCACGCTGCACGAGATCTTCGAGCAGCGGCGCTCGCGCGGCACCGACGACAAGATCGTGAGCCTGGGCTACTGCCGGCGCAGCGTCGAGGCGGCCTGGAAGCGGCAGCAGAAGCTGGCCGCGCCGCCGGTCGAGACGCCGGCGATCGACGTCGCGGCGAGGCTGGCGGCCCTGGCCGCGGCGCTGCCCGAAGACCTCGCCGCGCGCGACGCCTGGGCGCGGCGCCTGACCGAGCTCGAGGGCACGGCCGAGGAGGTCGAGGCGCGGCTTCAGGAGCTCGACCGCGAGCTCCTGGAGGCGGCGAGCACGGTCGATCCGCAGACGCGCGCTCGCCTCGACGAGGACCTGCGCGGCGCCCTGGCCAACCTGGCGCGGCGGCTGCCCGCCGCCGAGCTCGAAGGCGTCGAGGCGCGGCTCGCCGAGCGCCTGCTGCGCGACCTCCTCGGCCTGCCCGTGCTGTCGCTCTTCGCGCCCGAGGCGATGCCGGGAGACGCGTCCGAGGACGCACCGCCCGATCCGTAGCCGGACGGGCGCAAGGCCTTGCGCCCCTACCCCCGAGTTCCGTTCCCGGCCGCGATCAGGTATATTGCGGCCAGGTGGTACACGTTTTGCTGAGATCTCTGGCGCCGGCGCCCTCACGGCCCGGCGCCGAGAGGTCTGAAATGAGTCGTCTTACGCGAACAGCAGCCATCGGGAACGCGCTCGTCCTGTGCGGCGCGGCCGCGTGGGCGCAGGCGCCCGCAGCGCCGACCTTCGCCGAGGCCGTCGAGGTGCGGGTGGTCAACCTCGAGGTCGTGGTCACCGCGGGCGGCGAGCGGGTCACCGGCCTCGGCCCCGGCGACTTCAAGCTCGAGGTCGACGGCCGCGAGGTGCCGATCGACTACTTCACCGAGGTCCGCGAGGGCCGGGCCGACGCGCCGGCCGCGGGCGTGACCGCGGTGCCGGCGGTCACGGCCGGCGAGGCCGTGGGGACGCGCTACCTCGTCTTCATCGACGACTTCTTCGCCGTGCCCACGCACCGCAACCAGGTGCTGCGCGCGTTGCGCGACGACTTGCCGCGGCTGGCGGAAGAGGACCGCATGGCGATCGTGGCCTTCGACGGCCGCGGGCTCGACCTGCTCTCGGGGTGGTCGGGCTCGCGGGAAGAGCTGGACGCGGCCCTCGGCCGCGCCATGGACCGCACCGCCTACGGCCTGCGGCGCCTGAGCGAGCTGCGGCGCTTCAGCTTCAGCGCCGCCCACGAGGGGCGGCGTCCGCACGGCGGTGCCTACTCGGCGCGCTCGAGCTTCTCCACGATCGGCTTCTTCGGCGCCGGCCGCGAGAGCGCCGCCCCGGACCTCCAACCCGTCCACGAGATCACCACCCAGGTGGGGCGCGCGGTGCGGGCGGCGGCGGCGGCGCTGCGGGGTTTCGCCACGGTGCCGGGCCGCCGCGTGATGCTGGTGCTCGCGGGCGGCTGGCCGGCGTTCAGCACTGAATGGGGCCACTCCCTGCCGGGCGACTCGGCGGCGGACCCGCGGGCGACCTCGCCGCGGGAGCGATACGAGGTCTTCGATCCCCTCGTCGACGCCGCCAACGGCCTCGGCTACACGCTCTACCCGGTCGACCTGCAGCCCTACGCGGGGCTGCGTTCCCGCGGCGCCGACGTCGGCTCGGCGGGCGAGGCCTACCTCGCCTCGGCGCAGCGCGACCGGCTCGATGCCGACAGCCGCGACGCCCTGGCCTATCTCGCCCGGGCGACCGGCGGGCGCGCCTTCGAGGGCTCCGCCGGCCGTTCGGCGCTCGAGCGTGTCGCCGAGGACGTCCGTTCCTACTACTGGCTCGGCTTCGCGCCATTTTGGCAGGGCGAGGGCGCCGCCCACCGGGTGAGGGTGGAGCCGCGCCGCAAGGGCCACCGGGCACGCAGCCGCAGGGGTTTCACGGACCTGCTCGACGAGCCGGCGACCGGCCAGCTCATGTCCGAGCGGCTGGAGATCGAGCCGTGAGCCGCACCTTTTCCAGGACGACTTCAATCCCAACGACTCTACCAATTCGCTCTGGCGGCGTCGGGCGCCGCCTCCGGAGATCCACGATGCAACCCACGATAGTCCCTTCCCTGCAACGAAAGATGGTCCGCTGCTTCCTGGGGCTCGCCCTGGCGTTGGGCCTCCTGGCGCCCGGCCAGGCGCAACAGGCGCCGGAGACTCCGGTGAGCCTGTTCGGCGAGGTGATCGACGTGCGGGTGGTCAACCTCGAGGTGGTCGTCACCCGCGGCGGCGAGCGCGTGACCGGGCTCGGCCCGCAAGACTTCGTCCTCAGCGTCGACGGCAAGGAAACGCCGATCGAGTACTTCACCGAGGTCCACGGCGGCACCGCGGCGGTACGCGGCGACGAGACCCAGGTCGCCACCATGCCGGCGCTCGCCCCGGGCACGCCGGTGTCGACGAGCTATCTGCTCTTCGTCGACGAGTACTTCACCGTCGCGCCGCACCGCAACCGGGTGCTGCGGGGGCTGGTCGAGCAGCTCCCGCAGCTCAACCCCGAGGACCGCATGGCGGTGGTCGCCTTCGACGGCAAGAAGCTCGAGATGCTCTCCACCTGGAGCCAGTCGATCGAGGCGCTGACGCGGGTGCTCGAGGCGGCCACCGAGCGGCCGGCCTACGGCCTGCAACGCCTCGCCGAGCAGCGCAGCTTCGAGGCCACGCGGGAGATCCTCGGGCGCCGCTCGGGCGTCCTCGACGGCGACCCGCGGCGCCTCGACCGCACCCGGCTCGACGTCGAGGAGGAGCAGCAGGCCGAGATCCTCGCCCGCCAGGTCAAGCGGGTCACGCTGGCGGCGTCGTCGGCCCTGCGCGGCTTCGCCAATCCGCCGGGCCGCAAGGTGCTGCTCCTGATGTCCGGCGGCTGGCCCTACAACCCGGCCTCGTGGGTGACCGGCGATCTGGCGCTCGCGGCCCTGGCGTCCAACGTGCCCTACGGCGAGGAGCTCTACGAGCCCCTGGTGGCGACCGCCAACCGGCTCAGCTACACCGTCTACCCCGTGGACGTGCAGAACGAGACCTACGATCCTACGGACGTCGAGCGCGCCTCGGTGGACCCGCAATTCGACCGCGACGTGCTCTTCAACCGTCTCCAGGACGAGCGCACGTCGCTCAACGTGATCGCCGAGGAGACCGGCGGCCAGGCGGTGCTCGGGGGCGCCCGCACCGCCGCCCTCGAGCGCGCGGCGGCGGATACGCGCACCTACTACTGGATCGGCTTCACCCCCGACTGGAAGGGCGACGACGCCTCCCACCGCGTCGACGTCAAGGCGCGCGACAGGAAGCTCAAGGTGCGCTCGCGCGAAGGCTTCACCGACCTGTCGCGGCAGACCGAGGTGTCGATGATGGTGGAGAGCTCGCTGCTCTTCGGCGGCGCTCCCGCCGCCAGCCCGCTCTACGCCGAGGTCGGCGCCGCCGCCAAGGCGGGGCGCGGCAAGGTCCAGGTGCCGCTGACCGTGATCGTTCCGGTCTCGGAGCTCACGTTCCTGCCGCAGGAGGGCCGTTACCTGGCGGAGCTCGAGCTGCGCATCGCGGTCCAGGACGAGACCGGCAGCCTCTCCGACGTGCCGGTGGTGCCGATGACCGTGGCGCTCGACGAAAGCCCCAAGGAGGGCGAGCTGCGGCGCTACGAGACCGTCGTCAAGATGCGCCGCAAGAAGCACGACCTCGTGGTCTCGCTCTACGACGTGGCCTCGGGCAAGATCCTCTCCACGCGGCTCGAGGTCGATCCGAAAACGAACTGACGATCGCAGCGCGATCGATTCCGGAGATTTCATCATGCGGTCACGAGCTTTTTCCCTCCATCCCTTCCTGCGCCTGCTCCCGGTCACCTGCGTGCTGCTCGCCTTCGCCGCGCCGGCCACGGCTCAGGACGAGCCGGCCGACCTCTTCGGCGAGGTGATCGACGTGCGGGTGGTCAACCTCGAGGTGGTCGTCACCGACGGCGGCGAGCGGGTGACCGGCCTCGGGCCGGAGGACTTCCTGCTGACGGTCGACGGCGCCGAGGTGCCCATCGAGTACTTCACCGAGGTCTCCGGCGGCACCGCCCTCGCCGACGCCGGCGCCCAGGAGCTGGGCACGGTGCCGGCCCTGGCTCCCGGCGTGCCGGTGCCCACCAGCTTCCTGGTCTTCATCGACGAGTACTTCACCCTGGCGTCGCGGCGCAACCAGGTGCTGAGCCAACTGATCGAGCAACTGCCGATGCTCAACCCCGAGGACCGCATGGCGGTGGTGGCCTTCGACGGCAAGAAGCTCGACATGCTCACCAGTTGGAGCCAGTCGGTCGAGGCCTTGACGCGGGTCGTCGAACAGGCCAGGGAGCGCCCGACCTTCGGCGTCCATCGCTTTACGCGGGAGCGTCTCTTCGCGGGCGACGCGACGGCGGCGGCGGAGCGCGCGTCGCGCGCCGCGGATTTCGAGCGTCCGGAGCTCTTCGGCGCCGGGATCCGGGTCGGGTCCGACCTCCCGACGCTGGAGGAGGAGCAGCTCATCGGGATGCTCACCGACGACGTAGAGCGGGTCGTCATGGCGGCGGCGTCGACCCTGCGCAGCTTCGCCAACCCTCCCGGCCGCAAGGTGATGCTCCTGGTCGCCGGCGGCTGGCCCTACACGCCGGCGCAGTGGGTGGTGACCGATCCGGAGCGGGCGCTCTACACCACCGGCTACGGCTACGGCGACAACCTCTACGCGCCGCTGATCGAGACCGCCAACCGCCTCAGCTACACCCTCTATCCGATCGACGTCCCGTTCCAGGCCGACGCCGCGGCGAGCGCCGCGGCATTCGAAGCCACCGACTCCGAGTCGGAGCTCGGACAGCTCGGCGACAACGTGCAGGACCAGCGGGCGTCGCTGCGGCGCCTGGCCCGGGACACGGGCGGCCGGGCGCTCCTGGGCAGCGACACGCTGCGGGCCCTCGAAAAGGTGGTGACCGACACCCGTTCGTATTACTGGATCGGGTTCACGCCGAAGTGGCAAGGCGACGACCAGGCGCACCGCCTCGACGTCGCCGTGCGCCGTCCCGGGTTGCGGGCTCGCACCCGCCAGAGCTACTCCGACCTGTCGCGCCAGCGCGAGGTGACGATGATGGTCGAGAGCGCCCTGCGCCTGGGCGACGCCCCCACCATGACGCCGATGCCGGCCCGCGTCGGCGAGGTGAAGAAGGCGGGCGGCGGCAAGGTGGACGTGGAGATCCAGGTCCTGGTGCCGATGGGAGCGCTCACCTTCCTGCCGCACGAGCAGAAATACCTGGCGCAGGCCGAGCTGCGGGTCGCGGTGCAGGACGAGGAGGGCACCCTCCCCGAGATCCCGGTGGTGCCCATGAGCGTCACCCTCGACGGCCCGCCGAAGGAGGGCGAGATGCGCCGCTGGAGCACCCGCGTGACCCTGCGCAAGGCGCG
>DASWIG010000443.1:0-2532 GCA_036397835.1 Thermoanaerobaculia bacterium | reverse complement strand
TCCGAAGAAACGCCAGCCGCACGGGCGCCGGGTGCAGTGTCCTGGGGGGTATCGGGCCTTTGTGCCCGATCCGCTGCCACCGCCGATCCAGTGGAGCGCGGAGCTGGCGGCGCGGCTCTCCGAGGCGGACCGCGCGATTGGGCGGCTCGCCGGGGAGGGGCGCAGGCTGCCCAATCCGCACCTGCTCATCCGGCCGTTCGTGCGCCGGGAGGCGGTGCTGT
The DNA here is from genome assembly GCA_036397835.1 of Thermoanaerobaculia bacterium. GTDB lineage: Bacteria > Acidobacteriota > Thermoanaerobaculia > Multivoradales > J023 > DASWIG01. The sequence goes on along the minus strand of DASWIG010000443.1, from coordinate 2,311 downwards.
CCAGCCGCATCGAGGGCACCCAGGCGACCCTTGGTGAGCTGCTGGCCGCCGAGGCTGGGGCCGCGGTGGAGCGCAGTCCCGAGGACCTGAGGGAGGTTGGCAACTACGTGGTTGCGCTGGAGCACGGGGTCCAGCGTCTCCACGATCTGCCCCTCTCCCTGCGCCTGGTGCGCGAGCTGCACGAGGTGCTCATGCGCGGGGTGCGGGGCGACGCGGCGACACCGGGAGAGTTCCGGCGCAGCCAGAACTGGATCGGATCCCCCGGCGGCACGCCGGCCGATGCGACCTACGTCCCCCCTCCAGCCGACCGATTGTTGGAGTGCCTTGGCCCGTGGGAGACCTTCCTCCATGACGTCTCGTTGCCGGCGCTCGTCCACGCCGCCCTCGTCCACTCCCAGTTCGAGGCGATACACCCGTTCCTCGACGGCAACGGCCGCGTCGGCCGCCTGCTCATCACCCTCCTGCTCGTCGAGAGGGGTGTCCTCCCAACGCCCCTGCTCTTCCTGAGCGCCTTCTTCGAGGCGACGCGGGAGGAGTACTATGCGCGCCTCCTCGCCGTGACGGAGAAGGGCGAGTGGGATGAGTGGCTCGCCTATTTCCTCACCGGGGTGGCACAACAGGCCATGGACGCCCTCGATCGGATTCGGCGGATCGACGACCTCCTCGCACGCTGGCGCGAGCCCCTCGCTAAGGCACCCTCCAGGTTGCCCGAGCAGGCGCTGGAGCTTTTCACCGAAAACCCCTACTGGACCGTCACCAAGCTGGCCGAACGCCTCGGCGTCGCTTTCACCACCGCCCAGCGCACCATCGACCGGCTGGCGTCGGAGGGGATCGTCGAGCTGGTCTCCGAGACCCGGCGCAACCGCGTCTACCGCGCGCCGGCGATCCTCGAGATCCTCGAAGCGTCGCGGTGATCGAGGCCGACCGGACCCGTACCGCGGCGGCCGAGCGCCGCATCGCTCCATAGTGTGGTGGCCGGCGGCGATGCACTGGTATTGTAGGTCGACCGGCGTCGTGCAGCAGTTCGATGCTGCACCGTGCCGTCACCTGTAAGTACGCTATTCTCCGCCGGGAACGTCGCCGTGAATCGAGAAGCAAAGAGCCTCATCGAGCAAGCCCGCGAGCTGTCGCCTGCCACTCGCATCGAGATCATCGATGGACTGCTGGCGAGCCTCGACGAGCCGGATGAGGCGATAGACCGGCTCTGGGCCCGCGAGGCGGAGGACCGGCTAGCCGCGTACCGCCGAGGGGAAATCAAAGCGATCCCTCTCAACGAGGTGCTCGCCAAGTACCGGGCGTCGTGACCGTTCGTTTCCTCGAAGTCGCCCAGCAGGAGTTGGACGAGGGGGTCGAGTACTACAACGGCGAGTCCACAGGACTTGGGGATCTGTTCGTCGTCGAGGTGCTGTCGGCCATCGATCGGATCTGCCGCTATCCCAACGGGTGGCACCCGCTGAGCGCCCAGTTCCGCCGATGCCAACTCCGACGATTCCCCTACGGGCTCATCTACCGTGTGGATGACGACGGCATCCTGATCCTCGCCGTGGCACATCTCCATCGTCGGCCCGGCTACTGGCGGGAACGGCTGAAACAGAAATAGGCGCTATCCCACCCAGGTTCTTTCACGCCGGTCATCGACGCGGACAGGTGATCGTGGAGAATCCCAAGACGCTCCGCCTCATCGAGAACGATGAGCGTCCGACTCATGCTCGGCGGCGTTCGAGGTCGGCTCGCACCTGGGACCATGGCCGACCGGCCGCTTGCCCCGCCCGTACGCGATCGGCCCGATGTTCGATCTCGGCGGCCCATGCCGCCTCGACCTCCTCGTCCGGCTCCCCGTCGAGGCTGGCAAGGAACATTGCCGCGACCTCGGCGCGCTCCGCAGCGGAGAGCGACAGGGCCTCGTTAGCGATTTGTTCTGCTGCCTTCTGCATTAGGACAAGTTACCAAGTCCCGCGATGGCCGTCGACGGCCGGCTCCGTGACGTCCAGTCGCGTGGTGGCCGGGGAAGTGTCGGTGGAGGCCCGTATCGAGGGCGACGTACACGGCCGGCTCGGAGACCGCGCCGCTGCGATCATTTTCGAAGACCTGCAGTGCGGCCAGATCGGTGGGGGTCATCGCGGGACGCCGATAAACTCGGGCTCGGCCTTCCGCGGGATCAGGCCGAGCTCGAAGGCCTCGTCGAGGAACTGGCAGACCGAGCGGCGGCCGTCCTCGCCGAAGTCGAGGGTGCGGTGGTTGACGTACATGGCGACGAAGCGGTCGGTGAGCGCCTCGTCCAGGTCACGGCCGTAGCGCATCGCGTGGGCGA
>DASWIG010000442.1:0-12761 GCA_036397835.1 Thermoanaerobaculia bacterium | reverse complement strand
GCCGGCGGCTGGCTGGCCGGCTCCACCACCGCCCATCCCCGCGCCGGCAACCCGCGGACGCCCTTCGTGCCCTATCCGCGCTCGGGCGCCGCCTCGAACTGGCTCGGCCTGCCCAACCCCGGCCACCGCGCGGTGGCGGCGCGGCTCGCCGCCCTGCCGCGCGTCCCCGGCTTCCCGATCGGCGCCAGTCTCGCGGTGACCGCCGAGGACGGCGCCGGCGACGAAGAGCGGCTCGCCGGCTGCGTCGCCGGACTCGAGCTCTACGCCGAGGCCGGCGTCGACTTCCTCGAGATCAACGAGAGCTGCCCCAACACCGCCGACGACGCCCGCGGCTTCGCCGAGCTGCGCCGCCGCCTCACGTACCTGCGCGACGGCTTCCTCGCCCGCCGGCGCCGACGGTTGCCGGTGATCGTCAAGTTCTCGTGCGACGCGACGGCGGACGAGGTGCCGCCGCTCGTGGAGCTGCTGGCCGAGCTCGGCTACGACGGCGTCAACTTCGGCAACACCTCCACCGCCTACGACGCCCACCGGGCGTCGATCGCGGCGCCGGAGCGGGCGCTCTTCGACCACTTCCGGCGCCGCTACGGCGGCGGCGTCAGCGGACGTCCGCTCAAGGAGCGCTCGCTCGCCCTCGCCGCCGCCGCCGTCGCCGAGCTGCGCCGCCGCCCGCCGCCGCACGAATTCCACGTCATCCGCACCGGCGGCATCGAGGACGCAGGCGACCTGCGGCGTTCCGAGGAGGCCGGCGTCGCCCTGAGCCAGTGGTACTCGGGTTACTTCGAAGCGTTCGCGCGCCACGGCCACGGCGTCTACCAGGAGCTCTATCAGTCCGGGAAGTGAATGACGGAGGAGAGCTGGAAGAACCGCCGCAGGTCGGGGACGACCTGGGGCAGGGGCTGCCCGCTGCCGAAGCGGAGGTCGACGCCGAGACGCGGGAAAGACTCAAGGCCTTGGGTTACGTGCGATGAAGATCTCGGCTTCCGGCCGGCTCCCGGGTAGGCTCGCCGGGATGGCCGAGCCCAAGGACGCGACCGCCGAATCGCCGGCAGCGCCGCAGGTCGAGGACGACCCGGATCTGCTGCGGCTCATGCTCCGCGATCGCGACGAAGGCCCCGCCGTCTTCCGGCCGACCAACCACTGGCGCCACCTCGAGCGGCGTTTCCTCCCGTACCTCCGGCGCCAAGGCCTGCGCGGCTTCCGGCGCTGCCGCGCCGGCGGCGGCGGCGAGGTCTTCGGCTCCTTCGGCGCCACCGACCTGGTCCAGCACGTCCTGCACCCGCGCAAGGTCGCCATGTGGCGCCGCCTGGCGCCGCTGACCCGGCGTTGGCCGCGGCTGGGACGGCTCGTCGCGGCGCTGCAGCCCGCCGTCGACGCGCTCGCCCGCTCCCTGACCCGCAGCCCGGTCGACCTCGACGGCTGGCGCCGGCTGCGCTACGAGTACGCGCGCCGCTGCGGCGAGCTTGCGGGCGCCGTGGCGCTCGAGCGTCTCGAGGCCTCGGCGGCCGGCGACCCCGAGGACCTCTTCGAGATCGACGGCCGATTCTACACGAGCTCGCTGCTCGAGCACTACCACCGCTACGCCTACTGCTCGCGCTTCGTGGACTTCGGCGCGGTCGAGCTCGTCGTCGAGCTCGGCGGCGGCGCCGGCAAGCAGGCCGAGGTCCTGCACCGGCTCCACCCCGGCCTCACCCTCCTGCTCTTCGACATCCCGCCCCAGCTCTACGTCGCCCACCAATACCTGACCGCGCTCTTCGGCGACGCCGTCGTGCCCTACCGCGCCACCCGCGACCTGCGGCGCTTCGACGGCCTCGAGCGGGGCCGGATCTACCTCTTCGGCAGCTTCAAATGGCCCCTGGTCGCGGAGCTCGAAGTCGACCTGTTCTGGAGCGCCGCGACCTTCCAGGAGATGGAGCCGGACGTTGTGCGCTCTTACCTCGAGCCCATTGACGCCCGGGCGCGCAACGTCTACCTCCTGCAGCTCGCCCGCGGCGCCCGCAGGGCCGTGGCGCCCGGCCGTCTCGGCGTCCTCGAGCCCACGACCTGGGAGCACTACGAGAGTTTCCTGCCGAGCCTGGAGATATTGGACGCTTCCCCGTGCCCGCTTCCCCACGCCACGCCAATGGAGGGATACATCCAAGCCGTGTGGCGCCGGCGATGAGCCGCGGTCACGGCGTTCGCGCGCCATGGCCACGGCGTCTACCGTGAGCCCGGCGCCGCCAGGGCGACGAAATCGCCGGGGAAGGCCGTGATGATCTCCTTGAGCAACTGGTCGTCTCCGCCCTGCAGCGGGTCCTCCTGTTCGGGCTAAGGACCAACACGCGCCCCATAAGATCCGTATAGCTGACTGACTCGACGAAGAAGGAGACGCCGTGATGACACCCTCCCGACGCCGGATTCTCTCCCTTCTCCTCGCCGCCGTCCTCGCCCCGGCGGCGCTGGGCGCCCTGGAGATCGACGACCGTTTCACCGCCGACGTGCGCGACTACATGGACCGTCTCAGGAAGCTCGGCTTCGCCGGCGTGCTGCTGATCGCCCACGACGGCGAGCCGCTGCTCGCCGAGGGCTACGGCCTGGCCGATCGCGAGCGCCGGATCCCCTGGAGCCCCGGCACCGTGTCGACGGTCGGCTCGATCACCAAGCAGTTCACCGGCGCCGCCGTGCTGCTGCTCGCCGAGGAGGGCCGCCTCGCCGTCGACGACCCCATCGCCAAGTACTTCGACCCGGTGCCGGAGGACAAGCGGGCGATCACCCTCCACCAGCTCCTGACCCATTCCTCGGGCATCGTCGACCTCGAAGGCTACGGCGATTGGGACCCGATCGGCCGCGACGAGTTCGTGCGCCGGATCCTCGATCAGCCCCTCGACTTCCCGCCTGGCGAGTCCTTCGCCTATTCGAACGCGGGCTACAGCCTGCTCGGCGCCATCGTCGAGCAGCTCACCGGCGGCTCCTACGAGCGTTTCGTGCGCCGCCGCCTCTTCCTGCCCCACGGCCTCTACGAGACCGGCTACGTGCTGCCCGCCTGGGGCCCGCAGCGCCTGGCCCAGGGCTACCAGGGCGAAGAGCGCTGGGGCATCGTGCTCGAGCGTCCCATGGCCGACGACGGCCCCTTCTGGGTGCTGCGCGCCAACGGCGGCATCCACAGCACGGCTTACGACATGCTGCGCTGGGCCGAGGCCCTGCGCGGCGGCCGCGTGCTGAAGCCCGAGTCGCTCGCCCGCCTGTGGGCGCCGCACGTGAGCGAAGGGGGCGAGACCCACTACGGCTACGGCTGGGTGATCGCCGATGCCGGCGGCCTCGAAGTGGTGACCCACAACGGCGGCAACGGCATCCACTTCGCCGACCTGGCGATCGTCCCCGACGCCCGGCTCGTGGTCTTCCTGCAAACCAACGTCGCCGCCGACTTCCCGATGTCCGAGCGCCTGCTCGAGCAGATCGGCGGCCGGCTCACGGCCGGCGCGCCCTTCCCCCAGGTGCCCGACGTCGCCGCCGTCAATCCGAACGACCTGGTGCCGCTCGCGGGCTCCTACCGTCTGCCCGGCGACGCCGGGATCCTGCGGGTGACGGCGGACCGCGGCACGGTCCTGCTGGAGACGGAAGGGCGCCGCGCCTTCGCGCTGCTCCACTCCGACCGACCGCTCGACGACGAGCGCATCGAGCGTCTCGAGGGCACGCTCGCCGAGGCCGCGGCGGCCTTCCTCGCCGGCGACCTCGGGCCCCTCCACCGGGCCTACGGCGGCGAGGTGCCGATCGAGCAGCTCGAGCGCGCCTGGAGCCGGCGTCGCGAGGCCTGGGTGGGCGAGCACGGCCCGCTGCGCAAGTACGAGGTGCTCGGCACCGCGCTCGGCGAGAGCCGCGACGCGACCCTGGTGCGCTTTCTCCTCGAGCGCGGCGCGGAGCTCGTCACCTTCGTCTGGGACCGCGAGGCCGAAGCGCGTCTCCAGGGCGTGTCGCGCCGCGGCCTCGACCCGGCCCGGCGCTTCTTCTTCGTCGGCGGCGACGCCTTCGCCTCCTTCGACCCGCTGTTCGGCACGTCGCGGCCGTTGCGCTTCGAGCGCGTGGACGGTAGGGGCTCGAAGCTGGTCCTGGGAGCAGGCGACGCGAGCGTCGAAGCGGTGAATACGCAGCCCTGAACAGATTGGGCTCCGATCGGTTCAGGGGCGCCAGGCCTTGCGCCCTTCCGGACGGCCCCGGCTCTCGCGCTCCCGGATGGCGCGGTTCGTCAGCGCCAAGCGGATCAACAGGTCCTCGAGCTGATTTTCGTAATCCTCCCGGCCGAGGCTCTCCTTGCGGCTCCGCAGCGCGGCGATCTCCCGCTCCAATTCGCTCTTCTCCAGGTGGAGACGCGTCAGCTCGGGATCGTCCCCCTGGAGGGATCGAGGGGGGAGACCCGCAGCCTCCGGCGGCGCGCCATCGGCACGCGGGCCGCCCCCGAGCGTCAGGGTCGCGGCGAGGCCGTCGTCGCCCGTGAGCGTCGCGTGCTCGGTCAGCAGCTTCTGCTCGCGGTCGTAAGCGCGCTCGACTTCGTGGCGGGCGTAGGTGAACGCCTCCAGCACCGACAGGCGGCCGTCCTTGTCGGCGTCCGCGTCGTCGCCCACGAAAGCGGAGGCGAAGAACCGGGCGAACTCCGCGGCGTTGCGCTCCGCGCCGCTCCTGGTGGCGGTGATCACGACCCGCCGCGGCCCCGCCAACGCGGGCGCGAACTCGCCGCTGGCGCTGGTGAGGTTGGCGAAGACGAGCGGACGGCCGGCGAAGGGCGCCAGCGCCGCCGCGAAGTCCTCGGCCGTCATGTCCGGCCCGGGGAGGTTCACCTTGGAGACGCCGTCGCGGAAGCTCCCGTGGCCGATCACGACGACGAAGAGCGGCGCGTCCTCCGGCGTCGCCGCGAGCTTGGCCAGGGCCGCCTCGACGTTCTCCTTGGTCGAGCGGGCGCGCGCCCGGCCGGGATCGCGCTCGGGATCGGCGGCGAGGTAGACGACGCGGTCGTCAGGCAAGCCGTAGCGGCCGCCGGCGGCGTCCATCAGGGTGGCGGCCCAGGCGTGGAAGCGCTCGTCGAAGCGCGGCTCGCCACCGAGCCCGGTGATCACGACCAGGACGGGCGGCGTCCGCGCCGTCGCCGGGGCCGCGAGCGCGGACACCAGGACCGCGGCGCTGAGCAGGTGCCTCCACGTCGGATTGTGCGTGCCGGACATTCCCGCGTCTCCGGAGGCCATCGTAGCAGCAGGACACGCGGGAGATGTCCCGGCCGTCACTTGCGCTCACCCAAGAGAGAGGCTAGATTGGGTCTGAATTCGGCTCTCCAAGAGGACCGAGCCATGAAGACCATCCAGATCGCGGACGACATCGTTCCTCTCGCCGACTTCAAGGCCCACGCTTCCCAGCTTTTCCGGCGACTCCGGGAGGACCAGCGTCCCCTCGTCATCACCCAGAACGGCAAACCCGCCGGCGTCCTCATCACGCCGGAGGAGTTCGACCGGATCCGGGAGCGGGAGAGCTTCGTCGCCGCGGTCCGGGAGGGCCTCGCCGACTCCGCGGCCGGCCGTCTGATCGACGACGGGGATCTCGACGCCGAGTTGGACGCGGAATTCGGGACTCTGGAATGAAGCTGCGCTGGACGCAGCGCGCGCGTCGGGATCTCGTCGAGATCGGCCGTCACATCGCCCGCGACAAGCCCATGGCGGCTCGTCGCTGGGTGGAGCGTCTACGCCAGCGCGCTCGCGACGCTGCGGCACTGCCGAAGAGCGGGCGTGAAGTCCCGGAGGTCGGTCGCGAGGACGTGCGGGAGGTCTTCGTCAGGAGCTACCGGATCGTCTACCGCGTCTTCGCGGACGAGATCCACGTCGTGACCGTCTTCGAAGGCCATCGACTGCTTCCAGCGGGAGTAAGGGAGGAGCTGGAAGCCTGAAGAGAGGCACTCGTGGGTGGACACTCGTCCGGTCGAAAGCGACTTTGATCCTGCGCTGACTGCTGCGGATCAACCGTGGTATCCTCTATAGAGCTGAACAATCCGAGCCATCAACTGACTCCCCGAGCACCCTGATGCCCACCGACACCGATGTACTCAGCAGGCGACACTCCACCCGTAGCACTGCAATCTCGGAGACCCAGCCGGCCGATAGGGAGATCGAGCTTAGTAGCCGATTCAAGCTCCCGGAACGGCTGCTCCTGGCGCATTCTCGTGGAGAGGTGCTGTTCATCACAGGAGCCGGGATTTCCCGGTCGGCAGGTCTCCCCGATTTTCGCGGTCTCGTGCTCGAAGTCTACAAACGTGTAGACCACGCTACTCACGAAGTTCTCAACACTATCCTCCAAGAAACCTGTACAGGACCCGGGGCCCTCCCTAACTCTAACACGATGGCTTCGCCGTTGTCCCCAGAACAACAGGCCGAAGTGGCTCGCTTTCAGGTCGGCGACTACGATCTAGTACTCGGGATGATCGAGCGTCGAATAGACTCGTCACCTTTGGCAACAAGCAAGGTTCGTAAAGCTGTTGCAGATACTTTAAGATCTGGCGAGCCGAAGGCAACACAAATCCATCGCTCCCTGATTCGCTTGGCCGATCGTGGCGCCTCGACGGTCATCGTTACAACAAATTTCGACCTCCTGCTGGAGGACGCTGCAAGGCGGCGGCGACTATCCATTCCGAGCCTTGCCCTCGGAGCGATCTCGAGGCCAAGTCTGCGGGTCGATTTCTCTGGAATCCTCCACATTCATGGCGCTCTAACTCGAGATCCTCGGCTTCCCTCCGACCTGATCGTAACGGATCAGGACTTCGGAGAGTTCTACCTCAGACGCCGCATTGTTCCAGATTTCATCTACGATGCAGCCCGCCTTTATCATCTCGTGCTGGTTGGATACAGCGCGAACGACGCGCCTATGCGATATCTCCTCAACGCTGTTGCTGCCGACAGCTTACGTTTCAGCGATCTTAAAGAGCGCTTCGTCCTTGTTGGAACGAACTGGCCGCCAGATGACAAGGTCGCCAGTGACTGGAGGGGGCGTGGGATAACGCCGATATTCTACCCTGACGATAAGGGTCACGAGGCGTTGGGATGTGGATTGGCAAAGTGGGCGAGTCTCTCTGCCTTCAACAGTGATCCTCGGTTCGTCGATCGCGAGCATCGCCGCTTAACGAGACGGTCCAGAGGTAAGTCTTCGGATGCTGACCGAGATCTCTTTGATCACTTCATCCGTCGCGGAAGTCCTGCGGAGGCGACTCGCGTCGCTCACCTGATCTCTCAAGAAAAAGCCGATATCAGTTGGCTTGACTCGCTTCTGGCGATTCTCCGCGAGCCGGGCCGTGGCGCCGAGCCCATGATTAAGCGCCTATCGGACCCATCGTTCGACCAGGGTCTGTACAGTGCAACCCGCTCCTTTATCTCAACACGCTTCCAGGAACGGTCCACCGTCGAATGGGCCCTGGATCTAAGACCCGATCGCCGAGCCGAACGTCTCGTGATAGAGAATGCCTTTGATTACACTAGTGATGGACCGCTGAGCGAGCCGTGGCGCACCACTTGGAGCTGGATCCTGGAGAAGTGGCGTACTCAGGTACGGCTCGACCTTTCCGAGGAGACATACACGATTCAACGCCTCATTAAACGAGGTGAGAGAACTGGGAACCTCATCGAGAGGATTGTGGACCTCGTCCGCCCGATCGTCAAGGTCGAACCGCCCTTCATATGGAGGGCGGTAAGCGGGCAGAGCCGAGCGTGCCCTCGCGCTCTTCATGATCTCATCTCAGTCAGGCTAACCAGTGGACGGCTAGTCTTTCCGGAGCGTATCGCCCTTGGCGAGATAGAAGAACCGTGGTTTCTCAGGGAGCTAGGGCACGCCATCGAAGCCGCAGTCATTAAAGGGATCGACATAGGTCGGCGAATTGGGTGGGACGAGGAAGGGGGTGGTGGCTTCTGGCGGTTGGGAGACTTAAAACGTGTCTACCTCGTGCGGCCAAGTAGTACCGGTGATGATCGAGGCGATCCAGATAGTAGCGGGATAGCACCCTCGGTGAAGCTCCTACACGCTGTGGTAACTCATCTGGTCGAATATGACGAGAAGGAGGCAAGGAACTTCGTGGATCGTTGGCGAGCCATGCGGTTCTCTCCCGTGCACACACGCCTCTGGGCCGCGGTGGCCGTGGACCGTCGACTCGCGACAGCCGGAGAAGTAGGAGAGTTTCTGCGAAGCTGCAACGACCGGGAGTTTTGGGCGATCCATAGCTATCCGGAAGTCGCTGAAGTTCGGGCCAGACGGTTCTCAGAGCTTAGTGATAGTGATCAGGCAACAGTTCTGAGGCGCTTGAAGAAAAGGCCCCCTCGCCGCCACTGGCCCAGAAAAGGCGAACGGTTGATTGTGGATGGGCAGCGGTCCTACTGGGCTGCCCGAGAACTTCGGCGTATCGAACTTGCCGGGGGGTGCCTCCCTCCGAATTCCGCCTTAACGTTGCGCTTCTTCCCTGAGCTACGAGATATGTCCCGGCTCGACGAGGGTTTTCCTGAAGGTATCCACTTCGAGTCGGTGTCACGCACTCCCGACTCGGGATTCGACTCTCTCAAGGGGGAGATGCGACTGAAAGCCCTGGAAGCGGCTCTTCGCTCACGGGAAGCGGGATTGGCGGATCCCTCTAGTGGAGCACACTACTGGCTAAGACTGCCAGGGAGTGCAGCGGCTATCGTGACTGATCTTGAGTCGCTACCTGAAGCTGGCGGAGGTTATACATCGGTCTGGGCGGCATTTGCTAATGCGCATATGCCACCAACAGGAACACTCGATAATTCAGTGGTCGGTAGCGGGAGCGTACGTAATCTGGCTGAAAGAGTCCTCGGCCTCCTTATCAGGCTCCCGGAGGACGCTGCCCGCAGCGCACTCGGCGGAATCACCTACTGGATGTCCCGTTGGCAGATGGTGATCAGGGACTCAAAGTCGCTCTCCGAGGTTTGGGCTAAGTTATGGCCACTCGCCGTTGACGCCGCAAATGAGCAACAAGAGGATGACCGGGCAGAATCCTCGAATGCGGTATCCAAGGATGAACGCAATGTAGAGCTGACGGACTCCCGTCACTTGACGACCCCCGTCGGCCAACTTGTCGGTGTCTTCGTGGCGAAATCTTTTGCGTTAAAACCGGCAGACCGGCCCTTCGATCAGGACAGGGAACTTCGAAGGATGCGCGACCTGATAGCGGCTGCATCCGGTCGACCCTGGTTGATCGCACTGCCTCGGATGCTCTGGATCTTTGACTGGTTCTTGAGGGCAGATCGAGACTGGACACGAGACCACTTGATTACACCCTTGCTTTCTGATGATCCAGAGATCCTTCCATTGTGGCAAGCCGTGGCGCACAGAACTCTCTTCACCGCTGAACTCCAGGAGATCGGTGCGGGAGTGCTGAGACGCGTTACCGACTCGAGACTCCGCCGCGATACCCGGGAGTCCCTTGCGTGGAGTCTGGTTATGGAGGCACTTCATGCACTCAGAGAAGAGCGGGAGCCGGCCGTTTCCTATCCCAACGTGCAACAGATGCTTCGCTCTGTTGACGACGAGGTGCGAGCCTATGCAGCATCAGGGGTACAGCGTTTTGTCAGTGAGCTTTCAGACGAGAAGAGCGACGCTTATCTTTCAAGTCCAGAAGAGCTTTTCTGGAGAGCTGCCAAGCCCTTTATTGAGACGGTCTGGCCACAGGAGCACTCGTTATCAACGCAGGGAGTCTCCCAGAGCTTCGTCCGATTGCCTGCTGCGTGCGGCGAGGAATTCGTGCAAGCGGTCGCAACTATTGGGCGCTTTATCGTCCCGTTTCCTTGTTGGTGGCTAGGCGACTACGGCCTCGACAGTGCTGGAGAGGATTCTCCCGGGTTCACCCAGATTGACAATCGCGAAAAAGCGGAGGCGCTTCTGCTTCTCCTTGATGGGACGATAGGAAGTACGCAGGACGCCGTTGTTCCACTAAATCTTGACCAAGCCCTTGATCATGTCCGCAAGCTTGCCCCTCGCATCAAGACTGATCCTCGATACCGCAGGCTTGCGGCGTTGGCTCGGCGCAATGGCTGATACTACGGCGATAAGGGATGGCCTCAATCAGGCGTCTGGTCTATAGCCTCGTCATCACGAATCCGGATCTCAGGCACAGCGAATCCCCAGCCACCGGCGTTCGCGGATCTGAAGCTCTTCGCGGTCGGTATGGCAGATATAGAGCTGGCGCTGCGGCTCCTCGTGGTGAAGGTTGGCGTAGCTCTTCATGGCCGCCACCGAATCCGGGTAGGTGGCGAGGACGGCGATGTCGTCCAAGATCCGCTGGCCCGGCCTGCGACCGCGCCTTGATCGCTTCGATGAGCAACCATTGATCCTGATAGTGCTGCCGTATCTCTGGCCACTTCATGCCGAGCTCCTTTTCGGCGCGCTACGTGCGCGGCAAGAGCTTAATACACCTCCGTCAAGGCGCTGTATTCGTCACTCCTCCCGCAGCACCTGCATCGCGTCGAGACGCGCGGCTCGCAGCGCCGGCACCGCGTTGGCGAGCAGCGCCACGGCGACGAGGGCCGCCATGACGGCCGCGAAGACGGCGGGATCCCGCGCCTCGACGCCGAAAAGCAGCGACGCCAGGCTCCGGCTCAACGCCGCGGCGCCGGCAGCCCCGAGCGCCGCGCCCGCCGCCGCGAGCACCAGGCCGCCGCGCAGCACGTTGCCCAGCACCTGGCCCCTGCGCGCCCCCAGCGCCACGCGGATCCCGATCTCCCGCAGACGCTGGCTCACGCCATAGGAGATCACGCCGTAGGTGCCGATGGCCGCCATGACGAGCGCCACCAGCGCGAACAGCCCGAAGAGCCACGACGACAGCCGCCGCAGCGTCAGCGCGCGGTCCATCTCGTCCTCCATGGTGGCCACGCGGTAGAGCGGCAGCTCGGCGTCCAGCGAGGTCACCAGCTCGCGCACCGCGGGAACGAGCGACGTCGGATCGGCCGCGGTGTGGACGGCGAGCGTCAGCTCGGGCCACGAGAAGTAGCCCATCGGCAGGTAGACGCCCGGGCGCGGCGGCTTGAAGAAGCCGAAGCGGGCCGTGTCGTCGGGATAGCCGGACTCCGGCAACGCGACGTGGAAGGTCAGCTTGTCGGGGCGGAACCCGGGGTCGACGCGGAGCACCTCGCGTTGGGACAGCATCACCAGGGCGGCGCCCACCAGCAGCACCTGGGCGAGCGCCATCTCGGCGACCACCAACCCGCTCAGGGTGCGCCGTTGGCCGCGGCTGGCGCCGGCGCGCGCCTGGCTCGAGGCCAGCGCCGACTGCAGGTCGACCCGCGCCGTCTGCCACGCCGGCACCAGGCCGAAGACGAGCGCCGTCGCCACGCAGGCGGCGACGCAGAGGAGGAGCGAGCGCGGATCGGGCTCGAACGACACCCAGAAGGGCATCTCGTCCGCCGTCATCGTCCCCAGGACGCGGAGCCCCAAGGAGCCCAGGAGCGGGCGCGCGCCCGACCGGGATCGCGCTCGGGATCGGCGGCGAGGTAGACGACGCGGTCGTCAGGGAGGCCGTAGCGGGCGCCGGCGGCGTCGATCAAGGTGGCGGCCCAGGCGTGGAAGCGCTCGTCGAAGCGCGGCTCTTCGCCACCGAGTCCGGTGACGACCACCAGATGAGGCGTCGTCTGCGCCGCGGCCGGGCCGGAGAGCCCGGACACGAGGACCGCGGCGCAGAGCAGGTGCCTCCACGTCAGGTTGTGCCACCGCGGACGGATCGGTGGCGTCCTGAGCACTTCGGGTAGAATCCGGCCGCGAGACGACGACAAGATACTCGGCCCGCCATGAAGAAAATCAGGGAGAAGACGCTCGCCGACCGCCGGAAGTCCATCCTCGCCCTCGCTTCGCACGTCGAGGCGTTCGGCGCCGCGGTCGACGCCAAGCTCAAGGAGCGGTTCGCCCGCCTCGTGGGTGAAGGTGAGCCCCTGCCCGACTGGCGGCTCGGGATGGAGCTCATGATCCGGGACCTGTATGAACGATGGGACGAGATCGCCGCGATCGAGGAGAGGGAGGGAATGGAAAGCAGCCGAGAGGCCAAGGACCGAAGGCAACGCGACGCCACGGCTCGGGTGGTCCACGACCTGCTCCGCGACTTGAAGCGGGCTCTCGACTCGGCTCTCAAAAAATCCGAAGTCACGCAGGTCTTTCCGATCAAGGGCGAGATCCCCCGCCGCGCCGGCTCTCTCGAGCTCCCGGCCGAGGAAACCGTCAGGCGCCTCCGGAAACGGAAGCCGAGCAGCGGCTCCGGGCCGGTGCCGTTCGAGGCCGAGCGCTGGGCCGAGCCTCTCGAACGCGAAACGACAACCCTCAAGGACCTGGGAGACCAGGTTCACCTGAGTCAGCAAAAGATCGTGCTGCTGCGCGCCAACAGGCGCCGCGCGTTGCAGGCATACGACGACGACTTCGTCGACTACGCGACCGTGATCGCGGGCTACTTTCAACTCGCCGGTTTCGCGAAGCAGGCGCGATCGATCCGCCCTTCGAAGAAGTACCGTGGACGCACCCAAGCCGAGATTCGACAGCTCGGCAAGGCTCCGCGCAAGACTCCCAAGGCCAAGTAAAGGGACTTCTCGCTCGCGCGACCCACCTCGGGCGCTCCGAAACGCCCCGTGAGCGCCGTTCAGCGGACTTCCCACGGTCTTCCAAGGCTCCGACAGTCCGTCGGAGCCGTCGAAACGGGGCCGCGATGAATGGCGCACCTTGCGACGTTCGATGACGGCAGGCTGCAGCGAGTGCCGCATCTTGCGACGTTCGATGAC
>DASWIG010000441.1:0-1706 GCA_036397835.1 Thermoanaerobaculia bacterium | reverse complement strand
CCTCGAAGACGCGCCAGGCCAGCGACGGGACGCCCCACTCGCGGGCCACCCCCTGGAGCTCCTTGCGCACCTCGCGGGGGTCCTTGCCGGTGACGTTGGTCACGTGCTCGGCGCCGTAGGCGGCGGCCGTCTCGAGACGCTCCGCCGCCACGTCGCAGGCCGCCACCCGGGCGCCCAGCGCGGCGGCGATCTGGATGAGGAAGCCGCCGACGCCGCCGGCGCCGACCACGAACGCGGCGTCGCCCTCGGCGAGGCCCGAGCGCAGGACCGCCTGGTAGGCCGTGGCCACGGCGTCGGAGACCACCGACAGCGTCTCGAGAGAGATCTCCGGCGGTATTTCGTCCAGCGTCACCAGCGGCCCTGCCGGCACCAGCACGTGGGAGGCGAAGCCGCCGTGGATGTCGTTGCCGGGCATCTTCTGGTCGGGGCAGGCGTTGCCGCGGCCGGCGGCGCAGAAGGCGCACTCGCCGCACGGCAGCACCGCCGGCACCATCACCCGGCGTCCCTTGAGGTGCTCGGCGCCGGCGCCGGCGGCGACGACGGTGCCGGTGATCTCGTGCCCGAGCACCAGGGGCAGCGGATGGCGCGGCGAGACCGCGCCGCCGGCGAAGGAGAGGTCGGTGTGGCACAGCCCGCAGGCAGCCACCTCGACCAGGACCTCGCCGGCGCCCGGCTCGTCGAGCGACAGGTCCCGGCGCGCCAGCGGCGCGGCGGGAGCATCGAGGAAGTAGGCTTCGGCGATCATCGTCGAGGGTCTCCGGGCTCGTCGCGTCTTCCCGAAGGATACACGAACGATCGTTCGTTCGTCCCCGCCTGGGCGGGTGGTTTTCGCCTGCCCGGACGATCGGTACCTCGAGGACCTCTGACCCCCGGCCCTGGCGTTCGGAGGGACCCAGAGCCGAAGGCCGAAAAAATCCGCCAGGCGTCCTCTCGAGGGGCTCGAGCAGCACCGCGTGGACGACGCTCCACGTCGTGGTCGTGGCTCCGATACCGAGGCCCACCGTCAGCACGATCGTCGTCGCGGTCGCGGCGCAGCTCGAAGAGCTCATCGAGCTCGCACTCGACGGCGCCGCGTCCGTGAGCTTGAAATAGCGCCGCACCCGTCCCGTCTCCTTGACCGCGCGGTCGTCGAAGCGGGAGGTGAGGAGGCCCTTGGCCTCCAGCCGCCGGAGCGCGATGAACACCGCCGCCTGGGCCACCTCGTGGCCCGTCCGCTCCTCCAGCTCGAGCACCAGCGGCACGCTGTACTCAAGCCCGGACTGCGCCGTCCAGTGGGCCGGCGGCGGCTTCGAGGAGCCTCCCGAGCCGACGCCTCCGGCGTCCGAGGGCGGCGCCTCCTCTTCCTAGCACACCGTTCCTGAATCCCCCGGCAGGGCAACGGCCTTGCCGGGGGATTCCCCTCCCCCTCCTCCGCGCTCAAGCACCACTCTGCCGCTCCACAGCCCCTAAGCCGAGCGTGCAAGTCCTCGGAGCCTGCCCAGAAGCCGGCGAGCCAGGTGCGCAAGACCTTCCGGCCTGCCCACAAGCCGTTGTGCAAATCGCGCAAGGCTTCCTGGCCTGCCCAGAGGCCGTTGCGCAAGACCCACACGGCTTGCCGGCCTGCCCAGAAGCTGTTGCGCAGAGCCGCGCAGTCTTCCTGGCCTGCCCACAAGCCGTTGCGCAATCCCCGAAAGGCGTTCTGGCCCGCTGAGTGACCGTGGCGCACC
>DASWIG010000440.1:0-16522 GCA_036397835.1 Thermoanaerobaculia bacterium | reverse complement strand
GACCCTGCAATGCTACTTCCTCAATTGGCAAAGGTGCGTTGCAGACCCTGCAGGGCACTTTCGGGAATTGGCAGAGGTGCGCTGCAGACCCTGCAATGTACTTCCGGCAATTCGCGGGACTGCCCTGCAGAAGCTGCAACGCACTCTCGCCAATTCACGAAACCGCTTTGCAGCGGCTGCAATCGCCCCGTCAACCCGGCGGCGCGCGCTCGCCGTCCCCGATCGCCAGCTTCCTGGAGGCGTCGTTGGCTCACGTGCCGCGGAGGCGCTATACTCGATTCGTGGACACCTCCGCACCCAAGATGGAAGCCCGCCCGGCCTCGGCCGGCGCCCCGTCGAGATTGCCCCCGACGCCCAAGGGCGGGTGTACTCGCAGAAGCTCGGCCTGTTCTTCCATGTCGACGACGCGAGCAGGGAGCTGGTGATCGTCGCTTCGGCGCCACCTCGTGAACGAGAAGAGCTGGCCAGAGTAAGGGAGTGGCGGACGGCAAGAAGAGCGAGGTCCTGGTGCTGCCGGCGACCCTCGTCGTACTCGTGGCGCTGTCGGTCTTCGTCGCCTTCAGCTTCCGCAACACGGTGACGACCCTGGCGGCGGAGCGGCGCCAGGAAGCCGAATCGATGGCTCTCGCCCTCGCCGGCGAGCTGGCGGGAGGCACGCTGCCCGGCGACCACGAGCTGGCGCGCCGCCGCGGCGACGCCCGCGCCGTCGCTCTGTTGGACGTCGAAGGCGTGCCGCTGGCGACGAGCGGCGACTACCTCGGCCCGCCGGCGACGCCCGCCGCCGAGCTCTCCTGGTGGCGGGCCGCGACGACGCCGGCGCGGCGGACGATCTCGGCCATCGCCCCGGTGGCGGCAGGCGAGCGCGAGCTGACGCTCCAGGTCGACCTGCCGGCGCCCACCCTGGCCGCCGCCGAGCGCGCCGTGCGCGTGCTGACCCCGGTGGTGCTGGTGGTGGACAGTGCCCTGCTGCTGCTCGCGGGGCTCTACCTCCGCCACGTGCTGGCCCCCTTCGACCGCCTGCTCCGGCGCGCCCGGGCGAGCGGCCGCGTGCCGGCGGCGAGCGACGACCTCAGCTTCCTGCTGGCGACCTTCGAAGCAGCCGTGGAGGCCCTCGCGACGCCCCCCGAAGACGACCTCGAAGCGCTCGAGCGCACCCTCGCGCGCAGCGTGGAGAGCGGCCTGCTGCTGCTCGACGCCGGCGGCGGCGTGCTCACTCTCAACGACGCGGGAGCGGCGCTGCTCGAGGTCGCGCCCCCGGCTCCCGGCACGGCGCTCGAGGCGCTCCTGGCGCCGCACCCGGCGGTCTCCGCGGCGCTCGCCGGGGCCATTCGCGAAGGCCGCGGCCTCGAGCGCCAGGAGCTCGCCCTGGGGACGGGGGAGCGCACCCTGGGGCTGACGCTCCACCCGCTGCGCCGCGACGACGGCGCGGTGCGCGGCTACCTGGCCTTCTTCGTGGACCTGACGGCGGCGCGCCGCCAGGCCGCCGAGCGGCAGCTCGCGGAAAGCCTGCGCCAGCTCGGCGAGCTGTCGGCGGGCATGGCCCACGAGATGCGCAACTCGCTCGCCACCCTGCGCGGCTACCTGACCCTCATCGAGCGCGGCGGCGAGGGCGACGAGGTCTCCGAGTACGTGGCGGAGATCCGCCACGAGACCGACCACGTCAAGCGCGTGCTCGACGACTTCCTCGCCTTCGCGCGCCCCGAAAGCGCGCGCCTGGAGAAGCTGGACCTCGAACGTCTCGTGCACCGGGCGGCCGCCGACCCGGCGCTCGGCGGCATGGCGGTGCGCGTCTCCGGAAAGGGGTGGCCGCTGCTCGTCGACGGCGACGCCCAGCTCCTCGAGCGCGCCTTCCGCAACCTGTTGCACAACGCCGCCGAGGCCGAGCGCGGCGCCGGACGCGAGGGTCCGCTGGAGGTGGCGGTCCACGCCGCCGCGGGTGGCGTGGAGGTGGCCGTCCGCGACCGCGGCGGCGGCCTGCCCGACGAGATGCGCGACCGTCTCTTCCAGCCCTTCGCCTCCCACCGTCCGGGCGGCGTCGGCCTCGGCCTGGCGCTGGCCCAGCGCATCGTCCAGCTCCACGGCGGCGGCGTCACCCTCGAAGTCCGGGAAGGCGGCGGCGTCGAGGCGCGGGTGCGGCTTCCTCTTGGCGCGGTTGTTACCGATCGTAACGATTCCGCGTCCCCTGATCCGGTCGAAGATCTCGACGGAAAATCCTAACCCACTCGAATCGTGCCACTTGTTGGCCGAGCCATGGGTCTGGCAAGGCCCTTGCTCTCCCGCTCCTGCGAACGACCGCGAAAGGAGCATGGAAGCGATGAGATCAAAAGGGAGACGGCAGCGGGGATTCTCGCTGGTCGAGGTCCTGGTGGCGATGGGGCTGCTGGCCTTCGTCGCCATCGGCATCCTGCCGCTGCTCATGCGCTGCGTGTCCGACAACCGCCGCGGCTGGGAGGCGACGCAGGCGAGCCACTTCGTGCAATCGGAGCTCGAGCCGATGCTCGCCCATCCCTTCGACAGCCCGGCCCTGGCGCTCGAGCCGGGGACGCTAGAGCGACGCTCGGCAGCGGCGTGGGTCGAGGGCGACGCGGGCAAGGTCGGTGACGGCCGCGAGGGCTGGACGGATCGTCCCGCCGGCAAGGGCAGGAGCTTCTGGCGGCGCGCCACCACGGTGCGCTGGTACGACGTCGGCGACCTCGAAGCGCCGCTCGACGGCGACGCCGAGCCGGTCCATCTCAAGGAGATCCGGGTCCACCTCGCCGGCGTCCGGCAGGGCGGGGCCCTTGGCGCCGGCCAGGTGCTCCACGTCCGGGTCCTGCGAGCCTTCTGAGGACGCCATGCCGAGCCGACGTCCCCATCGCGGCCGCGGGTTCACGCTCCTCGAGCTCGTCGTCAGCCTGCTCATCCTGGCGGCGGTGATCGTGGCGGCCCTGGCGCTCTTCGACTCGACCTACCGCGTCACCCACACGGAGCTCGACCGCGTGGACCTGCAGCAGTCGCTGCGGATCGCCCAGCGCGAGATGAGCCGCATGGTGCGGCTGGCGGGCCGCGGCGGTCTGCCGGCGGCAGTGGGAGCCTCGCGGCTGCCCGCGGGTCTCGCGCTGCGCGTCGACAACGACGTGAGGGGCTTCGACGTCCTCGGCGACGGCACCTCGCCGCCCGTGGTCGACGGCACCGACGTCCTCACGGTGCGCGGCGTCTTCCAGGCGCCGGTCTACCTGGTCGACGCCGCCGACCCGTCGACCTTCCGCTTCGACGCGGAGACCGGCCGCGGCAGCGTGATAGTCCGCGGCGTGACCCCGATCGGCGGGGTCGACCAGGACCTCGACGCGCTCGAGGACGTGCTGGGGGACAACCGCCCGGAAGCCCTCGTCCTGGTCAGCCCGTTCGACGACGAGGTCTTCGGCGTCGCCGAGATCGACCACGGCGCCTCGGCCGGCGGCGACGGCGAGGTGCGGCTCGGCTTCCGCGTCTCCGGCGGCGTCCACGCCGAGACCTACGCGGCGCTGTCGAGCCCGGACGCCTTCGCCGCCCTCGCCCGCAGCCGCGCCGGCTCGGTGGGCGTGCTCGAGGAGTACCGCTTCTACGTACGCCGCGACGAGGTTCCCGTCCCCAGGCCGGCGGACCCGTTCGCCGGCGAGGTCCGGCGCCTCAGCCGCGCGCGGACCTATCCCGGCGTCGACGCCGCCTACGGCAACGACCGCTCGAACCTGAGCCTCGACGTCGCCGACCACGTCCTCGACTTCCAGGTCGCCCTTGCCTTCGACGCCGACGGCGACGGCGAGATCGCCGAGACGCCCGACGGCGCCGGCGACGAGTGGTTCGGCAACGCCGCCGGCGACGATGCGGACGCCGAGCCCTGGAAGGACCTGCTGGCGGGGCCGGCGCCGCTGCTGCGCTTCGTGCGCCTGACGGTGCTTGCGCGCAGCGCCGGCGGCGACTCGCGGCACATGGCGCGGGAGATCGAACGCCTCGAGGACCGGGAGTACGGCGAAAACGACCCTTTGAACGATCCCCGGGGCGCGCGCCGCTTCCCGCGGATCGTCCTGCGAACCGTCGTGGAGGTGAGGAACCTGTGATGAGGAACCAACGAGTCTTTCCGCGGCGCGCCGCGAGTGCGGGAAGCGCCTACCTGGTGACTTTGGTGGTGCTGGTGGTGCTGACGATGCTGGCCCTGGCACTCTCCTTCGCCACCCAGACCGAGATGATGGTGGGCTCGAACGAACGGGTGCTCCAGCGCGCCTTCTACGCCGCCGAGAGCGCCGTGCACCTGGCGGCGGCGCGGACCCTCGGAAGCCACGACAAGTGCCCGGCGCGGGTGCGCATCCAGGACGTGCCGCGCGGCGAGCCCGGCTGGCTGACCCAGGCCGAGCTCGAGATCGACGCCGTCGTCCCCGTCGCCGATCCGCCCTGCGACTACTGCCAGGTCAACGAGGAGAACGAGTACGGCGGGAGCGCCTTCTACCGCGTCGGCCACGCGATCAGCGTCCGCGGCGCCCTGGTGGGACGCGGCGGCGAGCTCGTGGCCCTGAAGTCGGTGACCGCCCAGCTCGACGTCCAGCCCTGGAGCGACAACGCGATCCCCGTCTGTCCGGAGGGAAAACCATGAGACCCCTGACCCTTGTCCTGATCGCCGCGAGCCTGGCTGCGCCGGCTTCGGGCGACGACCGCGACCTCCTGCGCCGGCCCGGCGCCGACCCCTACCTCTTCGTGCTGCTCGACACCTCGGCGTCGATGGCGCGGGCCCTCGACGGCTCGGCGCTCGAGGCCGGGGGCGAGGATCCGCGCTCGCGGATCTACCTGGCCAAGGAAGCGCTCTACGACACCCTGAAGCATCTCGACGGCGTGCGCTTCGGCTTCGCGACCTTCGACCAGGACCGGCTCCGAGTCCGCTCCAAGCGCCGGCTCTCCTACGAGGACGGCGGCCAGACCACGGCGGTGGCCGCCCTCGAGGTGCTGGCGGCCGGCGAATCCGAGGACGACACGCTCGCTTGCGGCAAGGCGTTCTCCGGCGGCGGCTGGGAGGGTAACTACGACACCGGGCGTCCGTTCGCGGCCCCCTTCGAGGAGAGCCTCATGGGCTACGACGCCGAGCGGGTCGACGCCCACTGCGTCGCCAAGGACTGCGGTCTCTTGCGTCATCCCACGTCCTTCAGCGTCCACCCCGACGCCCGCGAGCTGGACCGCGGCGACCTCGTCCCCTTCCACTGGAGCTTCGCGAGCAGGCACGAGGTCCTGCGCCGCCTCAACCCCAACCACGGCACGGGCGCGCCCCCGGAATTCGGCGCCGCGCCTTTCTTCGAGGACCGGCCCGACGCCGGCGGGCGCCTGCCCCTCAAGGACCCGTCCCGGATCCCTCTTATGGCGGCGGGGCCGAGCCCGGTCGCCGACGCCGTGCTCGACTTCCGCTGCTGGTACATGGGTCCGAACGAGCGGTGCGGACGGGGCGGCCTCGCGGACGTCTACACCCGGGGGTTCATGAAAGTCCTCCAAGAAGCGGACGCCTCCTCCTTCGGCTGCCGCCGACCCGTCCTCCTGGTCGTCTCGGACCTGGAGAGCAACTGCCCTGGCGAGGCGCCGCTCGCCGAGGTGCTGGGCATGAACGCCGAAACCGGCGGCCGGGAAGGCGTCAGCACCTGGATCTTCGACGTCGGCACCCGCGGCCTCGGCGCCCTCGTCAACGCCGGCTCGGGCCGGGTGGTCCCGATCGCCTCGCGCGACGAGCTGCGCCGCGAGCTGCGCTCGGCGCTCGGCGTCCTCGCGGCGACGCCGCGCTCGTTCGCCGCGGCGGCGGTGCCGCCGGCCGCGGCGGACGCCGACGAGGTGACCTACCTCACCCGCTTCGTGCCGCGCCAGGAGTCGCCGGTGTGGGAAGGGCACGTCCACGCCTTTCGCCGTCCGCTGCCCGCCGGCGCCCTCGAGGGCGCGGCCGCCGCGCACCCGAACCACCTCTGGGACGCCGCCGACGTGCTCCTTTCTCAGGCCCCCGATGCCGCGGACCTGTCGCTGCCGCTCGGGCGCGGAGAGCTGCGGATCGGCGCCGGCGTCCACCAGCGGCGCCTGCTCTACGCCGTCGGCGGCGCGGATTCCCGGGTACCGCGCACGCGCTCGTTCTTCGGCCCGTACGCCGCGGGCGACAGCCCGGCGCCAGGCATGGACCTCAATGCCGCGCGCAAGGACCTGTGGCGCGCCATGGGCATCGTCGGCGACGCCTTCACCTTCGCCAACGACCCGGACGACGTCACCGAGCTCTTCGCCCTCCACGGACCGGACGCGGCGGCGGCGCACGAGGTCTTCAGGTACACCTACGGCGTCAAGGAGGTGCAGCCGCGAGACGACGACGGTCTGCCCGTGGGGGGCCCCGTGAGCTACGTGCTCGGCGACACGTTCCACGCCCGGCCGCTGGTCGTGGGCGGTCCCGCGAAGGGCCGCTACCTCGCCCGCCCGGACCTCTTCCCGGGCTACCAGGAGCTGGTGAGCCTCCAGGCGCGGCGGCGCAAGGTGCTCATCGTGGCGAGCAACGACGGCCAGCTCCACGCCTTCGACGCCGGCCGCTTCCAGGGCGGCGTCGTGGACGGCGCCTACGACCACGGCACCGGCGTCGAGCTCTTCGCCTACGTGCCGCGGCCGCTGCTGGCCACCGTGGCTGCTCTGGCCGACCCGCGCAGCGGCCACCGCTGGGGTCTCGACGGCACGCCGGCGGCGAGCGACGTCTTCATCGATCCCCGGCACGGCGGCCGCGGCTCGGCCGATCCGCCGAAGGCGGCGGACCGCGAGTGGCGCACGGTCCTGGTCGGCGGCATGCGCCGCGGCGGACGCGGCTACTACGCGCTCGACCTCACCCGTCCCGACGCGATGATCGCCGAGACCAAGAAGATCGGCAGCGCCAAGGTGGCGATCGGCTGGAAGCCGGCGCGGCCGTCGCAGGTGGTGCCGGACTGCTTCCAGCGCACCGGCGATCCCAAGAAGGACGCCGGCGCCTGCGATCCGCCCGGCTCCGAGTACCCCGCGGTGCTCTGGGAGCTTTCCGATCCCGACCTCGGCGACACCTGGTCGTCGCCCGACGTCGGCGCCATACGGGTGATCGAGGGGGCCCTCGAGACGCTCCGCTACGTCGCCGTCTTCGGCGGCGGCATGGATCCCTCGGGCCGCCTGCGCGACGCCGAGGTCACCCTCGGCCGCTTCCTTTACATGGTCGACGTCGAGACCGGCGCGATCCTCTACAAGCGGCGGCTCGAGGGCGCGGCGGCGTCGGCGCCGGCGGCGGTCGACGTCGATCGCGACGGCGTGCTCGACCGCGTCTACGTCGGCACCACCGAGGGTCTGCTCTACCGCGTCGACCTCGACCCGCCGGCGTCCCTGGACGGGGGCGTCATCACCGACAAGCGCTGGGAGCCCTACGCGATCTTCGACACCGCGTCCGGCTCGTTCGACGGCGGCGTCTTCGAGCCGGATCCGTCGACCCGCAAGCCGATCTTCTTCCCGCCGTCGGTGATCTTCTCCTCGCGTCTGGGCCGCTACGCGCTGGCCTTCGGCACCGGCAACCGGGAGAACCTGTGGGCGAGCGAGCAGCCGACCGGCAACCGCTTCTATCTCTTCGCCGACGACGGCGACACGCTCCACCCCGACGACCTGCCGCGCTACGAGCACCACTTCGAGGACGTGACGGGCCAGGAGGGCCTCGGCCGCGACCTGCTCCAGGAGAGCGACGACGGCCGCCGCGGCTGGTTCATCCGCCTCGGCGCGACCCACGAGAGGGTGATGGGGCCGGCGACGGCGATCTCGGGCGTCAACGTCTTCCCGACGTTCGTCCCGGAGACCAACGGCGACGGCTCGCTCTGCTCGCGGCGAGGCGTCAGCCGCGTCTACACCCAGCTCACGTCCAACGGCGCCGAGGTGCCGGCGCCCGGCGGCGGCGGTGGCGGCGATGACGGCACGCCGCCGCCGGAATGTCTGGCGCCGCCCTGCGAGCGTCAGCCCGCGGAGGTCGACGGCCTGGTCTCCGACCCCTTCCTCGAGCAGACCGGCCAGCCCTGCGCCGGCGCCGGCGGCATGGCGGAGCTGCTGAAGGAGCAGATCTTCCCGTCCCGGTGCAGCTTCGCCAGCTACCGCTGGACCCTGAGCGTCCTGCGCGAGGACGCCGGCGTCGAGTGTCTCGCCGAGGTCCCGGTGTGCGTGATCGAGAAGAACTGGAAGGACTTCTGAGGTGCGCGTACCCGCACGTAGACGTCGAGGAGGCAGTCTCTCATCGGCCTTCGGGAATTCCGTCGTCCGCCGCCAGGGGACGGATCCGGACCAGGGTCCAGCGACGGCCCTGGTCGATGCCGGGGCAGTGGTCGGCCTCGATCTCCCAGGTGGCCGGCGAGGCGAGCACCTTCTCCCAGAAGGGATAGGTCCGGCATTGCCGGGGACGGTCCTCGTAGACGGTGCAGAACCCCTGCTCGGGATCGAGGAAAACGCAGTCGTAGTCGTCGGTCTCGGTCAGGGCGGTGCCGTAGCCGTCGACCTGCCGGGTGTAGCGCCGACGGAAGTCGGCGTCGCTGATGCCGAAACGGCGGGCAAGGGCCGCGATCTCCTCGCGGGTGACCCACACGAAGCCCGGAGCGCCGCCGCAGCAGCGCCCGCAGCGGGTGCACTCGAAGCACAGGCCGTCCCGATACCAGGGTCCCGTCGACGCCGGGGTCATGGCCCGGAGCTTAGCACTCGCGCGCGGTTGCGTTTCGGCCGCCGCGGGTGTCCAAAGAGATGTTATGAACGTCGGACGAGCCCGACCTGCACAACCCCTTCCCCTGCGACTGGTGGACGAAGCCGTGCGAGAAACCGACGCGACGCCGCAGATCGACGAGGCCGCCTTGATGCGGCGCCTGGCCGGCGGCGACCGGCGGGCGGCCGAGGACCTGGTGGAGCGAACCTACGCCCAGATCTACGCCGCGCTGGTGCGCCTCACCGGCGACGCCGACCTGGCGGCCGACCTCACCCAGGAGACCTACCGCAAGGCGTGGCAAGCCCTGGCTCGCTTCGACCGCCGGTCCCAGGTCGGCACCTGGCTCTACCGCATCGCCTACAACACCTTCCTCAACCACGTCCGGCGGCCGCAGCGCCTGCAACCGCTGGACGAGCGCCGCATGGGCGCGGTGCGCGACTGCAGACCTGGTGATGAGGACCGGCTCGAGCGCCGCGAGGTGGCGGCGCGGCTGCGCCGCGCCGTGCTCGGTCTGCCCGAGGAGCTGCGCTTCACCGTGACCGCGCGCTTCTGGGGCGAGCTGCGGGTGGCCGAGATCGCCCGCCTCGAAGAGGTGACCGGCGCCGCCATCCGCAAACGGCTCAGGAAAGCCGTCGCCTACCTGCAGACGGTGCTCGGCGAGGAGGCCGTATGAACCAGCTCAGCGAACGCGAGATCCGCGATCTGCTCACCCCGAAGCACGCCCCGGCGCCCCCCGCCGGCCTCGCGGAGCGCATCCGGAGCGAGATCCCGGAACCCCTCGACGCCGCCCCCGACGTCGACGGCGGGCGCCTCGGCCGCCGCTCGCCGCTGCGGACCTACTTGCTGGCCGCGAGCGTGCTGGTGGCCTTCGGCGTCGGGTTCCTCGCCTGGCGAGCCCAGGACCAGATGACGCCGGACGCGGTCGAAAGCGGTCTCTCCCAAGACGAGGCGGCGCCGTCGAGCGAAGCGGACGCCACCGTCGCGGCCGACGCCGTCCCGTCCCTCGCCAAGACAGAGCCGACGGCCGGGCAGGCCGCGCCGGAGCGCCGGCGCCAGGAGGCGAAGGAGAGCGCGAGGGGCCTGGCGGCGGCCGCCGCGGCGCCGTCGGGCGAAGGGGGCGAGCGGACGGCAGCCCCGCTGGAGGAAGACGCCCCGCCGCAGGGAGACGCCGCGACGCTCCGCGAGGAGGCCCGGGACCAGGCCCCTGCCGAGCACGAGGAGCAGCGGAAAGAGGTCGCCGAGGAGCTGAGGGCCTTGGGCTATCTGGATACGTTCGTCGACGCGGAGGAGGACGCCCTCTCGGCCATCGCCCCCGGCGCCGATGCGGCCTCCTACGAGGTGGTGCGCGACTTTCTGCGCGCCGGCCGCCTGCCGCCGCCCGAGGCCGTGCGCGTGGAGGAGCTCGTCAACCACTTCGCTTACGGCGGCCCGCCGGCTCGCGGCGAGCCCGCTATCGACGCTTCTGCGGCGCTGCGCGTGAGCAGCCTGGTGGCGGAATTCGCCGAGATCCTCAAGGAGGGCCACGGGCAGCGGACGGGCGACCTCGCCGATCTCCACCGGCGCGCCCGTGAGCTGGCCGCGGCGCTCCCGGACGACGCCGGCGTCGCCGAGCTCGCGAGCCTGATCGGCCGCGCCGCGGAGCTGCGCAGATAGCCTCTCACCCGCCGAGGCGGGCGAGGTTGGCGCGGGCCTGCTGCAGGGCCCTTTCCGCGGCCTCGAAGCGTTGCTCGACCAGGACCGGATCGGGCACGCCTTCGCTTCTCGCCTGCGGCACGGCGCGCAGCTCGTTCAGGATCCGGTCGACGTCCTGGTAGGCGAGCGCCAGCGCGGGGTGGCCGCCCGAGCCCGGAGGCGGCGGCAGCTCGTCGGTCAGCGGCTGGAGCCGGGCGCCCCATTCGAGGGCCCAGAACTCCCAGTCCTGCCTCTGGCGCTCCGGGTCCTCGTCGTCGGCGAGCAGCCGCCCGGTCTCCCGGCGGCCGAGCTCGATCACCTCGGGGACGTCGGCGACGATCTGCTGCAAGGCGATCTCGCTCGCCTCCGCGGCCACCTCCCGGCCGGCGCCGGCGACCGGTTGGGGGGTTGCGGGCGCCGCGTTGGCCGGGGCCGGCTCCTCGGTCGGGGAACGGGTGAAAAAAACGTAGAGCCCCGCCACCACGAGCACCAGCCCCAGCACCTTGACCGAGGTCGGGAACCCCGCCTGGCCGCCGGAGCGCTGGCGTTCCCATTCGCGGATGCAGCGCTCGCAGCCGCCGCGCTTGGAGGCGTCGTACATGAGGCCGTGCTTCGAGCAGACGACCATCCTGCCGCCCTGATTCTCCGCGTTCTCAGCCATCGTCGTAGGCCCTCGCCGGAGATTCTCTCACCTGGAGGGAAAAAGGGGAAGCGACGCCGGGCTCAGCGGATCTCGCGCACCTCGCGGCGCAGCGTCCATCCCAGCGGCGCCACGATCTGCAACACGCCGCCCTCGCCGTCGATCCATACCTGCGAGCGCATGGCGCCCGAGGTCACGTCGAGGCGTCGCGCGCTCGTCGGCGCGCCGGCGACCGTCAACGTTTCTTCGGCGACGCAGCGAACCCGAAGGGTGCTTTTCTGAAGCGTCAGAGGATCGAAGCTCGCGAGCCGCGCCTCCTCGCCCACCGCGAGGGACGGAAATTCGACCGCGGTTCCGAAACCGCCCGCGAACACGAGCTCTTCGCTCACCGGAAAGCTGAGCGGTGAGGTCTCGCCGGCGGAGGTCACGGCGGCATCGAGGCGCCCGTCGGCGAGGCGGCCGTCCACCTGGAATTCATAGTCGGCGGAACGTACGTCGAACTTGAACACGGCCCGTGGCGTCGACGCCGGCCGCCACGCCTCGCCGGCGAGATCGAAATCGGTAAGGCGGCCGAACAAATCGACCGCGGCGTGGACCTCCAGGCGGGTGAGAGTGCCCGCGAGGCCGTCGCGCTGCTCCGGCCGTTCCTCGACGTGGAGCTGACCCCCCCGGCGCTCGCCCATGAAAAGGCCCATCGTAGTCTCATGGGGAGAACGCGACACGGCTGCCGCCGCTGCGGGAGAAAGCTCCCGCGGTCCGTGCTCGCGGTAGAGCAGCAAGCCCATCATCACCAGCCAGAAGGCGATCGAACCGAGACCGATCGTCCATCCCGTGTTCAGGCGGGTCGCTGCGTACGGGCTCATGCCGAGTTTACGGTCGACCGCGGCGGGACGTTTGGGCATGGATCTGGGGTATGGGGGAGGCGGCAAGGCGGATCAGGCCGGCCCGACAAGACCGAGAGCTGAAAGACTACTCATGACGCTTCTTGAACACTTCGTTTTGCCCCTGACGAAGGGGTGCGCCCCCAATCCGCCGGGCCGACCGATCCTGACGGACGGACTATACACTGTTTGCGAGAATTTATCCACTGCCCTTACTACCCAACAACGAGCCGCGGGCTACCCGGCAGGGTAGGCGCGCCGCCGACCGCGTCCGCTAGGATGCCACCGAAGCGGGAGCATCCCGTAGGAATCCCGAAGGAGATCGACCATGACCAAGAAACTCACCCTGACCGTCGTCCTCTCATTGCTGCTCGGCCTGGCCGTCGCCGCGGCGCCGCTCGCCGCCGAAGAGAGCGACGGCAAGGCGGTCTTCGAAGCTCAGAAGTGCAACCTCTGCCACGCCGTCCCGCCCGCCGGGATCGAGGCCACGACCAAGTCGGACAAGCTCAAGGGCCCCGATCTCGTCAACCTCGACTCCGAGGCCGAATGGCTCGCCCAGTACCTGAAGAAGGAAGTGGACAAGGACGGCAAGAGCCACACCAAGCCCTTCAAGGGCAGCGACGAGGAGCTCACGGCTCTGGTCGACTGGCTGCTCGAGCAGAAGAGCGAGTAGGCCGGCCGGGTCTCCCCGACGCCAGGGCGTCAGGTTTCGTCACCGCGCCCCGTGGTTGCCGCGGGGCGCAATGCTGATAGCCTGTCCCGCCACTGATTCGCGACGATTCCGGCCGGAGCCATGTCCAGGACATCCCTGCTTTTCCGAATCCTTCCGGCGGCGTTCGGGGCCTTGACGCTGGCCGCCATATCCGCGGCCCAGGACGAGGGCTGCGGCGACTGTCACGACGTGACCTTGGCCGCCGAGTCGGTGCACGCCGACCTCGGCTGCCTGGGCTGCCACATGGAGCTCGACGAGGAGCTCCATCCCGAGGAGATGACGGCGGACGAGGAGCTCTGCGGCCTGTGCCATGACGCCGCCGACGCCCTCGCCGCCAGCGTCCACGCCGCGGCGTCGTGCCAGGACTGCCACGGCCCGGTGCACGAGATCCCGGCGGCGGCCCATCCGGCCTCGCCGGTCTCGCCGCTGCGGCAGATCGCCTCCTGCGGCGGCTGCCACGACGAGCACGATCTCATCGACGGCTACCTGACGAGCGTCCACGGCCACGCGCTCTTCAAGTCGGGGCTGGTCGGCGCGCCGAGCTGCGCGCGTTGCCACGGCGCCCACGACGTGCTGCCGCCCGGCGATCCGCGCTCCACCGTCTCCTACCAGCACGCGCCGGAGACCTGCGGCGAGTGCCATCGCTTCATCCTCGACGACTGGCGCGAGCTCTCGGCGCACGGCCTGCGGTGGCAACGGGGCGAGAGCGGCGCGCCGACCTGCGTGACCTGTCACGGCTCGCACGAGGGCCGCGAATCCGGCCGCGCCATCCGCCGGCCCACCGAGCGGGCGGTGCGCCTCGGTTTTCCCGAGAGCTGCGGCGACTGCCACTCAGGCCCCTACGGCACCTACCGCGACAGCTTCCACGGCAAGTTCACCGACCTCGGCTTCGTGCCCAGCGCCATCTGCTCCGACTGCCACACGCCGCACAAGAACCTGCCGGCCGGCGACCCGCGCTCGAGCGTCCACCCCGACGCCCTCGCCGCCACCTGCGGCCAATGCCACGGCGAGGTCTCGGCCGGGTTCCTGAGCTTCGATCCCCACTCCGATCCGCGCGATCCCGAGCGCAGCCGCGCCGTCTATTCCGTGTGGCTCTTCATGACCACGCTGCTGATCGCGGTCTTCGCCTTCTTCGGCCTCCATGACCTGCTCTGGCTGCAGCGCCTCCTCGTGGGCTGGCGGCGCGGCGAATGGACCCACCTGCGTAAGAAGATCGGCCGGGGCCAGGACGAGCCGTGGGTGCGGCGTTTCCCGCGGATTCACGTCTGGACGCACGCGGTGATCATCGTCACCTTCCTGGTCCTCGCCGCCACCGGCCTGCCCTTGAAGTTCCACTACGCGGCCTGGGCCCAGGCCCTCACCGCGATGCCGGGCACGGTGGCGTTGCTGCGGCTGCTGCACCGCGCGGCGGCGGCGCTGACCTTCGGCTACGCCTTTCTCCACCTCGGCTTCATCGTCTATCGCGGCCTCGTCCGCGGCGACGCCGGCCTCTTCTGGGGCTGGCGCTCGCTGGTGCCGAACGCGCGCGACCTCCGAGACCTGTGGCACAACCTGCGCTATTTCCTCTACCGCGAGCCGACCCTGAAGCTCGATCGTTGGAGCTATTGGGAGAAATTCGACTACTTCGCCGTCTTCTGGGGCGTGCCGATCATCGGCGGCTCCGGGCTGGTGCTGTGGTTCCCGGACTTCTTCACGCGCGTCCTGCCGGGATGGGCATTGAACGCCGCCTACGTGATCCACAGCGACGAGGCGCTGCTGGCCACCGGCTTCATTTTCGTCTTCCACTTCTTCCACACCCACCTGCGGCCGGAGATCTTTCCCTTCGATCCGGTGATCTTCACCGGATCGATGCCGCTGTCGCGCTTCCGCGAAGAACGGCGGTTGGAATACGAACGGCTCCAGGCCTCCGGAGAGCTCGCCTGGCGCCTGGTGAAGGCGCCAGGCGAAAAGCGGCTGCAGGTGCTCTTCGGACGCGCGATCGTCGCGGTCACCGTCGGCGTGCTGCTGGCGGTCGCGATCTTCTGGAGCCTCTTCCACTATTGATCGTAGAGACAAGACATGAGCGAAAAACCTCCCTCTGAAGCCCCCCCTCACAAAGGTGGAAGCCAGCGGCTTCGCGAGCTCTTCGGCCTCGCCTTCAACTACGCCAACAACCCGATCGCGATCACCGGCATCGTGATCACCACGGTGGCGGGCCTGTCGATCGTGACCTTCCTGCTGATCGAGGCGACCGGCGGGCTGCACAACCCCTACGTGAACATCTTCGCCTACCTGATTCTGCCGGCGGTCTTCCTCCTCGGCCTGCTGCTGATCCCGCTCGGGATGTGGCGGCGGCGGCGGCAACTGGTGTCCGCCGGGATTTCGGAGGTCGAGCGGCTGCGCTTTCCGCGGCTCGATTTCAACAGCCCGCAGCTCCGGCGCGTGGCCACCCTGGTGCTGGCCCTGACCGCGGCCAACGTAGTGATCTTCGGCTTCTCGTCGTTCCTGGCGGTCGAGCACATGGAGACGGTGGAGTTCTGCGGCACGACCTGCCACAGCCTCATGCAGCCCGAGTACACCGCTTACCAGCAGTCGCCGCACTCGCGGGTGACCTGCGTGGAGTGTCACATCGGCCCCGGCGCCTCGTGGTTCGTGCGCTCCAAGGTCGACGGCCTGCGCCAGGTCTGGCACACGCTGCGCGACACCTACCCCCGCCCGATCACCACGCCGCTCGAGACCCTGCGGCCGGCGCGCGAGACCTGCGAGCAATGCCACTGGCCGGCCAAGCACTACGGCGACAAGATCCGCTTCTTCGCGCGTTTCGCCGAGGACGAGGCCAACACGCCGAGCTATACGGCGATGCTGTTCAAGACCGGGGGCGGCTCGCTCGACCTGGGCCGCCACGGCGGCATCCACTGGTGGCACATCTACTCGGACAACCGGATCCGCTTCGCCGCCGACGAGAGCCGGGAAGAGGTCTACTGGGTGGAGCTGACCACCCGCGAGGGCGAAGTCCGCGTCTATACCCGCGACGGCGACGAGCTGCCGCCGCCCGCCGAGCTCGAAGCGCGCACGCGGCTGATGGACTGCATCGACTGCCATAACCGCCCCACCCACCTGATGCGGGTGCCCTCGAAGGCCCTCGACGAGGTGCTCGAGACGCGTCCCGAGCTGGTGGCCCTGCCCTATTTCAAGCGCGAGGCCATGGCCGCCGTCGCGACCGACGGCTACGCCACCCACGCCGAGGGCGTGGCGGCGGTGCGCGACAAGGTGCTCGGCTACTACCAGGAGAGCCACCCCGATCTCTGGCGCCAGCGCCAGCAGGTCGTCGAGAGCGGCGCCGACGAGGCGTCGCGGGTCTATGCCCGCAGCTTCTTCCCCGAGATGAAGACGAGCTGGCAGACCCATCCCAACCACATCGGCCACGAGGACTCCCCCGGCTGCTTCCGCTGCCACGACGAGGAGCTCGCCACGGCCGACGGCGAGCACGTCATCTCGATCGACTGCGAGCAGTGCCACGCCTTCCTCGTCGACGGCGCCGACGAGCCGCCGGACCTCGCGGCGCTGGTCAACGGGGGCTAGCAGTCCGCCGGACCGGGATGCTCCGTGCCCGCCCGGTCCGACAGGACCGGGATGCGAGAGCTTGCGATATAGTCCCTGGTCCTGGATTGACGGAATACTGAGGACACGCCACCGGGAGGGCGAACGGCGCCGGCCTCGGCTCGGCGCCGGGCGAACGGATGAGCGACGACGCCGGCGAGCATCTCGAAGACAGGGTGAAGGCCCTCGCGGCCGGATGGACGGCGGCCCTGGCCGCCGCCTTGGCGTTGCTCTACGTGGCCGGCTATCTCTCCCTGCGCTTCCAGCTCGACGCCCTCGGCGTTGCCGCCGACCTCAACGTGGTCGACGAGCGCTATCTCTTCGAGGGCGCTCACTTC
>DASWIG010000439.1:0-42101 GCA_036397835.1 Thermoanaerobaculia bacterium | reverse complement strand
AAGGGCAAAAAGGAGATGCAGGCCACCGTCGCCGTGATGCGCAAGCTGCTCCATGCCATTCACGGCATGCTCAAGAGCGATACCGACTTCGAGGGTCGGAAGTTCTTCGCCCTGGAGGCTTGACTTGGAACAGAGTATCTTGCAGGTACGCCTCCCGCAGCGATTCCGGACGCGTGCGATCGGGCTCGGCCGTGTCAGGTTGCCGTGAAGGTCGCGGCCGATCGCGACGCCTCCGGCGCCGGCGGCGACGCCGCCGTCCTGCGCGATCGCGCAGGAGCCTGCGAGCCGGGCTACGGTCACGGTCCTCCTGTCCCGCAAGGCGGCGATCATCGTCTCGACCTGCTCCGCGGGGAGGACGCCGCGCAGGGCCTCCTGGGCGGCGAGCGCCGCCTCGATGCGTTCGAGCTCACCCGCGGGATCGGTCGCGTCGGCCATGGGTCGGTCCCTCCGTTCAAACGAGGTGGAGGATATCAGCAGCTTCCGGCGTCGTCCTCCTACGGGGACGTTTCTCGCATCCTGCACGTATTTGCGGGAAGGGGAGGTGCTGAGCGGCCTCGGCCCGGTCCAGATCACGCTCGTGCGCTGGGTCGAGGACGACCACCTCCAGCTCAGGGAGAAAGAGGAGGGCTACCGCGCCACCCAGCGGGAGCTCACCAAGCTGCGCAAGCAGCGCGACGGGGACGCCGAGGTCCTCTACAACACGATGCTGCGCATCCGCCAGACGTTCGACGACGCCTTCGGGGTCGGGACTGCGCCGACCTATCTGGGGCTCGATCCCGGGATGGCCCGGGTCGAGCCGCTGGTGCTGGAGCGTTACGCCGAGGGCTCGGTGAAGATCCTCGTGGCCCCCGGCTTCACCACGCCGCCGCCGCAGGTCGAAGGCCTGTGGCAAAGCCCGGCGCTCTACGCCCAGCAGATTCAGGCGGCGCTCACCACGCTGAGGATCACCCTCGCCGCGTACGGCAGTCAGAAGCGGGATGGCGACGTGGCCCTGATCGAGCGGGACACGCTGTACGAGGCGGTCAAGACGCGGCTCAAGTGGTCGGTCCGCCTGCTGGAGGCGGTCTACCACCTGGCGGGTCTCGGCGCCCACGCCGAGCGCCTGCGCACCACGTTCGCTTCCCGTCCGTCCGACTCCGAGGAGGAGCCGGTAGGCGAGGAGAACGGCGAGCCGCCGCCGGTCGTCACCGAGCCCGCCCCTTCCGAGCCCTCCGTCTGAGGCTCGAGCTTCCCTTGTCCTGAGGTTGGCCGGCGTTCGCGCCGGCCTTTTTGTTTCCGGGATGACGCTCGGGTTCGTCACCGCGGAAGGGCTTCCCGGCGTTCGATCCGGAAGGCGAAGAGGGCCGGCGCGGGTGTGGAAGTCTCCGAGACGGCCTCGGCCCGCAGGCGGTACTCCCCCGGCGCCACGAAGGTGGCCGGGAGAGCCACCAAGATCTGGCCGTCGCCGCTCGGGACCAGGTCGGGACTGCGCCAGAGCACGGTTTCTTCCGTGGCGCGCGACAGGGAGAGGCGGTAGCTGCCTTCGGCGTCGGGGCCAAGGTCGAGGGCCAGGACCACTTGGGACAGGTCGGTGGACAGGTGGATCCGGGGAGCGGAATCGCCGGGAGACGCCGCCGAGCGCAGGGGGCTGAGGAAGGCCAACGCGAGGCCGGTCTGGGGGCCGCGAGCCCGCTCGCCCGAGGCCTGCCGGGCTCGCCGCAGCTCCTGGCGCGTCTCCTCGAGCCGTTGCCAGAGCCAGAAGCTCGGCACGGAGGCCAGGACCAGCGCCGCCGCCAGAGTCGCGGCCCAGGCGGGGAGCCGGGTCCGTCGTCGAACCGAGGCCGGTCGGGGGCGCGAGAAGGGGAGCGGGGACTGCGCCGCCTCCCGGGGGTCGCTTGCCGCGACGGCCCCGGGGAAGAGCTCGGGGGCCGCACGGGCGAGGCCGGAGAGGCCGCGGCGCAGGCTTTCGGCCTCCCGGAGTCGTTCGACGCACGCCGGGCAGCCGAGGTAATGCTCTTCGAAGCGAGCGGTCTCTTCGGCCGTGAGCTTGCCCTGGAGGTAGAGGTGGGCGACGTGGCGTTGCTCGATCTCGTCGTGATCCATGGCTCTCCTGGGGAGTACCGGCGGCTAGGCCGCGCGCCGGGATGGTCTCCCTATTCCACTCAGTGTGGCGCCGAGGCTCTTCATTTCGCCGGCTCCGGCTCCCGGGCGCCGCCCGCCGGAAGCCGTCCCGTCGCGGTGGCCTCCTGGTAGAGTTGGTGGAAGCGCTGGCGAGCGCGGAAGAGAACCAGGTTGAATTGCTGCGGGGTCAGCCCCATTTGGGCGCGGATGGCCTCGCGGTCTTCCTGGGCGACGCAAAAACGGTACAGGATCTCGCGGTCGCGGGCCAGGGGCAGGCTTGCCAGCAGGCGGCGTGCGAGCTGGGTCTCCTCCTCCTCGATCAGGCCGCTGAGCGGGTCGGGCGAGGGGTCCGCCGGTTCCGGCACCGCGTCGTCGCCAAGGGCCGCCGGGGGACGGTACCCGCGTTTTCGCCGAGCTGCCAGGAGCAGATTGCGGGCCGTGCCGCGCAAGAAAGCGGCCAGCTTGTCCGGTTCCCGGAGCTCGCCGCGGCGCAGGCGCTGGAGGGCGACGGCGAAGGTTTCCTGGTGGATGTCCTCGGCGAGGGCCGCATCGCCCGTGTAGTGGCGCAGCATGTAGGTCAGACCGGTGCTGAAGCGCTCCACGAGCTCGCTCTCCGCGCGGGAATCCCCGGCGGCGAGACGCCGGACGAGGTCCACGGTGTCGGCGGCGGCTCGCTCGGCTTCCGGGATCACGGCTCCTCCTCCCAGTCGCCGATGAGGACGAATCCGGCCCAGTGATTGGGGTGGCGCCAGCGCTGGCCGCGGCGCAGCTCGAGCTGCGCCCGGCGCAGGGCCTCGGCCGCCGGCCGCCGGTGCTCGAGCAGCTCGCGGTAGAAATGCTCCATCAGCTCGGCGGTGGCCCGGTCCTGGACCGGCCAGAGGCTGGCCACGACGCGCCGGGAGCCGGCGGCCAGGAACGCGCGGGCGAGCCCCATGAGGCCCTCGCCGCGAATCTCTCGGCCAAGGGCCGTGCGGCAGGCCGAGAGCACGACCAGGTCGGCGTTGAGCTCCAGCTCGTAGAGGGCCTGGAGGGAAAGGAAGCCGTCCTCGGGGCGCCCTTGACGGTCCACCATCGAGAGGGCGAGGCCGGAAAGGCGGGGATGGAGGTCGTCGGCGAGGGCGTGGGTGGCGAAGTGGAGGCGGCGGTAGCCGGCGAGCCGGCCGCTGACGGCGAGCTCGCGGCTGGCGTCGAAGCCGGTGGCCAGGAGCCTGGCGTGGGCCGGCAGACCGGCGGCGGCCGCCTGCGCCTCCTGTCGGCTCCAGGGGAGGCGAGGCCAGAGCGCCTCGCCGGCGCCGGCGGCGCCCTCGCCCGCCGGTCCGGCGGCGGGGCCGAGGCGGGGGTCGGCGGGGTCGAAGACGGGATCGGCCAGGACCGCGAGCTGGCCCTCCGGAAGGAGGCGGACGGGGGCTCGCCGCCGAGCCAGCAGAGCCGAGACCGAGGGCAGCACCACGACCTCGTGGCTGAGCAGCAGCGGCTCGGCAGCGCCGTCGGGGTCGGCCGCCTGCGGGAGCGACAGGGCCGCGAGCGGGAGGTAGTGCAGGGCGCCGTCGGGGACGACGGCCAGCCGGCGGCCGTCGAGCCGGCGTGCCACCGGCCCCAGCAGCAGCTCGGAAACCTCTCGGGCGAGCGCCCGCTCGCTCGCCGGGAGCTGCCCGGCGGCGGGGCGGCTCCAGGCCAGGTGGAGACGTTTCACGGCGGCTTCGATCGTGCCCCGGCGAGGCAGCTCGTGAGCGGTGATCTCACCGTCGGCCACGGCCCAGAGGTAGCTCGCCTCGCGGCCCAGGAAGTACTCCAGGAGCACGGTGTCGCCGCCGACGAGGTCGAGGATGTCGCCGCGGGTCGAGGGGTCGGGGACGCGGAGCAGGGCCGGATCAGGGTGGCGGATGCGGATCCGGGTCTCCACCGCGTCGAGCTCGGCCAGGAGGCCGCTGATCTCGTCGTCGATCGCGGCTCGTTCCTCCGGGGAGCGGCCGCGGTCGAGGGCGTCGCGTCGCGCCGCCGCCCGGTCGGCGAGGCGGGCGAGCACCTGTTGCCGGCGGTCGGCGAGATCCGGTTCGAGGCCGCGGTAGACGTCCACCCGGGCCTCGGCGAGAAGGGCGCGCAGCCCGCGAGCTCGCACCCGTTCGCTCAGCTCCAGGGCGTGGGCGCCATGGCCGCCCTCGCCGTCACGCCGGTGGCGGTCCATGGCGACGTCGACGGCCAGCTCGTAGACGGGCCGATGGAGGGCGAAGAAGGAGGATGCCAGGTCGGGCTCGGGAAGCAAGGCGCCGTTGGATTCGAGGAGCGCCAGGGCTTGCTGCGCCGAGGCGCCGGCGGCGGCGAGGTCGCCGGCTCGCCGTCGGTGGGCGGCAAGGGCCCGCAGGGCCTCCACCTCTTGCAGGGGCTCGCCCTGGCGCCGGTGGAGGTCGAGAGCTTCCCGCAGACGCTCTTCCGCTTTCTCGTCCAGCCCCTGGGCCGAGGCCACCTCGCCGAGGTGGCGAAGGAGACGGGCGGTGAGCCGCGGGTCGCCGACCCGGCGGGAGAGCTCGAGGGCGGCGCCCAAGGTCCGCGCGGCCTGCGGGAAGCGGCCTTCCTCGAAGTCCAGGGCACCCAGAAAGGCCAGGGTGGTCGCTTCCCCGCGGCGATCGGAAAGCTCCCTGCGCAGCGCCAGGGCCTGGCGCAAGAGCGCCTCCGCCTCGGCCGGCTGCCCGAGCGCCTGATGGACGCGGCCGAGGTTGTGCAGGCTGGCGGCCTCGCCGCGCCGGTCTGCGGCGCTTCGCCGCAGGGGCAGGGAGGCCGCGAGGTGCTCGCCGGCCCGCTCGGGCTCGCCGAGGGAGAGATAGATCGCGCCCAGGTTGTTGCGCGCGGTCGCCTCCCCGGAGGCGTTGCCGGCGAGGCGGAAGACGCTCAAGGCGGCGAGGAAGGCCTCCAGGGCCCGCGGGTGGTCGCCCAGGGCGCGGTGCAGGGAGCCGATGTTGACCAGCGCCCGCCCCTCCGGCACCGGCTGGCCGGCCGCCCGGTGCAGGTCGCGCGCCTCGGCGAGTCGCGGCAAGGCCACCGCGGGCCGGCCGAGCACCTGGAGAGCCCCGGCGAGGTTCTGGAGGGCGGCCGCCCGCAGGGCGGGCGCGTCCGCCTCGCGGGCGGCTTCGATGGCCGCTTGCAGAGGTTCGAGGGCGTCTCTCGGCGCGCCCCGGGAGAGCTGGGCGTGGCCCTGGTTGTTGAGCACCTGCGCCTCGCCATGCCGATCCCCGAGGCGGCGGTGGAGATCGAGCGCGAGAGCGTAGAGCTCAAGAGCGGCCTGGCTCTCCCCGCGGGCCAGGGCGAGGTGGCCGAGAGAGCCGAGACAGCGGGCTTCGCCGTGGGAGTCGCCGGACCGGCGCCATAGGGGCAACGCCTCTTCCAGCCGCTGCCGCGCGGTCTCGGGCTCACCTTGCTCCCGGAGCAGCTCCGCCAAGAGGGCGAGGGCCTCGGCCGCGCCGCGAGGCTGTGCCGCGGCCCGCCATGCGCCCAGCGCCGCCGACAGGCGCGTGATCGCCGCCGCCCGGGCCGTGGAGGCGCCTTGGTAATAGGAAGCCGCGGCGGCGGCCGTCGCTTCCAGCGCGTCACGGCCCGGTCCGCTCCGATCCGCCTCGGCGAAAGCTCTCTCGGACAAAGCGCTGGCCGTGAGCCGGTAGCGGCCGCGTCCTCCGCCGGCCGCGCCGCGCACGGTCAGGCGCCGATCTCCGGGCAAAGACGCCGGCGCCAACAGCGATTCACGTCCGAAGCGGCCGCTGGGCGTGTCCACCGCGGTCACGGTCTCGCCGCCGGGAGCGCCGAGCTCGAGGACGGCGTCCACACCCTTCTGCTCGAGCTCCGCGCGCAACAGGCAGCCGCCGCAGACACGGAGCAGGAAGTCGTGCGTCTCGCCGGCCGCCAGGGGTCTCTCCACGCCCTTGTCCGGGTGCAGGCGCTCGGCCGAGCTCCGCGCTTGCGGCGCGCCCACCGCCGAACCCGCCAGGACCGTGGCGGCGAGGCTGCCGGCGACCCGGGCGCGAATCAGTCGCACCCGGACCCGTTCCACCCTGGCCCTTCCTTCGGCGGGTCCTCGTCGGTATCCTCCTCGGCCGTCCAGACGCCCACCGCGGTGTCGCCGCGGTCCTCCCGGACCAGGTAAACCCCGCACAGGATCCGCGCCGCCGAGTCCAAGGGGAGGAGCACGTAGGTGTCGTCGCCGTCTCGCCACCTGCCTTGGCCGCCGTCGGCCTCTCCTCCGGGGAACACCCGCGCCGGGGTCTCGAGCCGGAACCGCTGTGGACCCTCGAGCGCGATGGTGAGGGATTCACCCTCCTTGAAGGGCGCCCTCTCGGAAGCGAGGAATCGGGACGCCTTGACCGTCCAACGGCTGGGTCGGGGGAAGCTGACCTCGTTCATAGGAGACCTCCTGGCTGCGCCGCTCAGCCGAGCGGCGATGCAACCGATCGAAGTTTGGCGCCGGCAACTCTAGCGCAACCGGGCGCCTGGAAGCCCGCGGCGCGAAGCCGGAACGAAAAAAGTCCGGCCGACGTGAAATATACGCCGTCCGGCGCGCACTCTTTGTCGAACCCGGTGGATCGGACGTTCCGGTCCGCCGCGGCTCGACCGGCAACTAGCTGAAAGGAGATCAGTGATGACGCAAACCGCTACGGCCGACGTGGGCCGGCTCGAGGAGGTCGGTGACCGGACAAGCCTGTTCAAGAGGGACGGCTGGTTCAAGCTCTACAAGGGAACGGAACCGAAGACCAAGACCGTGAAGTGTACCGGCGGCGTCCAGGGGGAGGGCGAGCGCATCGGCATCGAAGTGGAGGTCGACGGCAATCTCGAGGAGACCTTGCGGAAGGGCGAGGAACAGAGCTTCAGGGGCAAGCACATCCGGCTTCAGGCGACCAGCTTCAGCGCCTCCTACACGGCGACCGACGGTTAGCCTCCCACGGCCGTGCGCGGCTCCGGGATCCGTCCGGGCCGCGCGCGGCCTCCGATGCGGAATCGACCGGCGTGAAATTTCCCGCCGCCTTCAAGCACTACTTACTCGTCGAACACGACTTTTTCGAAAGGAGGCTGACCATGCACCGCCAAAGAAACGTGTACGCCGCCGTCCTCATATTCGTCCTGAGCGCCCTGCCGGGCGCCTCGCAGAGCCCACCCGCCAGCTCGTCTTCGGTCCTCGAGCAGGCCGCGGAGCTCGGCCTCGAAGCGCCGGCCGGCGCTTCCGGACAGCTCGCTCCCGGGCTCGCCGAAGGCATGATCGGTCCGAGCCGGTCGCGAAGCTGTAAGCAAACCTGTTTCACCCACTCCTGCTCGATCGAGTGCCCCAGCGGCATGGAGGCCGATTGTGACTGCTCACAGGTCAATCTGCCCAACGGCTTCAAGCAATGGATGGTGAGCTGCAGGTGCAAGAGAGCGACCGCGGCGAGCCTTTCGACCGAAGTCCTGGAAGGAGAGCAGGGGATGACGTCGACCGACGACGTCGAGTGGCCCGACGTGACCGGTGAGCGGGCCGTCCTTCTCAAACGCAACGGCTGGTTCGAGCTCTACAAAGAATCCACGCCGAGGGCGCACAAGGTCAAGTGCGTCGGCGGCTCCGCGGGCGCGGGCGAGCGCGTCGGCATCGAGGTGGAAGTCGACGGCGAGCTGAAGTACACCCTGCTGAAGGGCGAGGAGAAGAGCTTTTCGGGCAAGCTCATCCGCCTGCGGGCGACCAGTCTCACCGCCCGGTATACGGCGAGCGACAGGTCACAGGCCGAGGCCGAGCCAGGAGCTGAATCCCCCGCGGCCGAGACGCCGGCGCCCGTCGTCTCCAGCGACGAGGTCGAGGATCTAAAGGAGGGCGAGGCCCTCGACCTTCCGCTGCTCGAGGAGGGCGCCGGCGGCGTCTGCGAGATGAATTGTTTCAAGCATTCCTGCGAGAAGCCGTGCGATCAGGGCAAGTATCCATCTTGCAGGTGCGAGCCCCGCCGCCTGCCCGACGGCCGCATTCAATGGCTTCCCCGGTGTGACTGCCGCAAACGCTAGCAAAGCCGCGCACGGAGGGCGGCGATCACACCCAGCCGCACTCGACGTAGGACCATCCGCGCTCGCGCAGGGCCAGAGCGGCGATCGAGCCGGCGGTGGGGCGAAGCTGGTAGAGGGACCAGAGGTCGACCTCGTGGGGCACCTTATCGAAGTGGAGGAAGCGCGGCGGCTCGCCGGGCAGCAGGGTGACGACGAAGGAGTCGAGGGGCTCGGCGAGGCCCTCGCCGATGGCCTTGAGGTAGGCCTCCTTGCGCGTCCAGCAGTTGAAGAAAGCCTCCGGCACGCGCTCCGGCTCCACGGTGCGCAGGGCCTCGCGCTCGCGCGCCGAGAAGAAGCTCTCGGAGATGCTGAGGGCGTCGGGCATGGGCCGCAGCACCTCGACGTCGACGCCGATCTCGAGGCCGCGGGCGAAGGCGTACACGGCGAGGTCCTCGGAATCGGAGAGGTTGAGCTCGAGGCGTCCGGCCGCGTGGGCGGGCTGCACGGCCACGGTGGGCTTGCCGCGGCCGCCGTAGCCGAAGGCGACGGCGGCCGGCGGACGGCCGAGGTAGGCGCCGGCGAGGCGGCGGAGCTGGCCGCGGCGGACGATGAAGCGGCGGCGGTGCTTGTCGAAGCGGAAGCGCGCGGCGCGCTCGCGCTCGTCGGCGTGGAGCAGGGGCTCGAGCGCGGCGACGACCTCCGCCGGCGGATCGAGGTCGGCGTACCAGAGGTGGACGGTGCGCGGCGGCAGCTCGGGCACGGCGGGGGGCGGGGCGGAGGGCGTCACGGCGGGCGGCATCACGGCGGGCGGCATCTCAGGCGTCGAGCTCTCAAGCGTCCAGCATCGTGCGCACGCGGCGGATGAGCGCCTCGGACGTGTAGGGCTTCTGCAGGAACTCGATGCCTTCCTCGAGCTCGCCCTGGTCGGCGATGACCTCGGCGTAGCCCGAGACGTAGAGCACCCTGAGCTGCGGCCGCAGGGCGAGTAGGCGCTGGGCGACGTCCTTGCCGTTCATCTGCGGCATCATGACGTCGGTGACCAGGACGTCGATCTCTCCCTCGTGCTGTTCGACGAGGCGGAGGGCGTCGGGGCCGCCGGCGGCCTCGAGCACGTCGTAGCCCTGGGCGCGCAGCAGGGTGACGGCGGTCTGGCGCACGAGGGCGTTGTCCTCGACCACGAGCACCGTCTCGTCGCCGGTGGGCAGGTTCATGCGCGAGCCCACGGCGGCGCGGTCGACGGCGCCCTCGCGGCTGCGCTCGAAGAAGATGCGGAAGGTGGTGCCGCGGCCCGGCGCGCTGTCGACCAGGATGTGGCCGCCGCTCTGCTTGACGATGCCGTAGCAGGTGGCCAGGCCCAGGCCGGTGCCCTTGCCCAGCTCCTTGGTGGTGAAGAAGGGCTCGAAGAGGTGCTGCAGGGCCGCTGCGGTCATGCCGGCGCCGGTGTCGGTGACCTTGATGAGCACGTATTCGCCGCCGGCGATCTCGGGGGTCTCGTCGGCGTCGTCGACCGCGACGTTGCGGGTCTCGATGGTGAGCTTGCCGCCTTCCGGCATGGCGTCGCGGGCGTTGACGGCGAGGTTCATGAGCACGTGGCTCATCTGGTTGGGGTCGGCGCGGATGGGCCACACGTCGGCGAGGGGGATGACGGCCAGCTCGACGGGCTCGCCGACCAGGCTGCGCAGCATCTTTTCCATGTCGACCAGGAGGCGGTTGGGGTCGATCACCCGCGGCGCGATGATCTGTTGGCGGGCGAAGGCGAGGAGCTGCCGGGTGAGGTTGGAGGCCTGGGTGGTGGCTTTGCGGACGTTCTCGAGCAGGCGCTGCAAGGGGCTTTCGGGCGAGAGCTGGCTCATGGCCAGCTCGGCGGAGCCGACGATCACGGTGAGGTAGTTGTTGAAGTCGTGGGCCACGCCGCCGGCGAGGCGGCCGATCGACTCCATCTTCTGGGCCAGGAGGAGCTGGTCCTGGAGCCGTTTCTGCTCGTGGTAGGCGGCCCGCAGGGCGGCGCTGTTGTGCTCGATGGTGGCGAGCATCTGGTTGAAGGCCTCGGTGAGATAGCCGACCTCGTCGTCGCCGGACTTCTTCACCCGCACGCTGTAGTCCTCGTGGTCGCGGACCTGGTGGGCGGCCCGGGCGAGGCGCAGGATCGGTCCGGAGATGAGGCGCTTGAGGGCCGCGGTCATGATCGCGGAGACGGCGAGGAGGGCGAAGACCACGGCGGCGAGCATGAGGGCGTACTGCGGCAGCCGGGCGAGCAGCGGCGGCAGCGGCCGCAGCACGAAGAGGTGCCCCACGACCCCGTCGGTCGTCGCCAGCGGCTTCGAGAGGCGCAGCGCGCCTTTCTGGAAGGCGTGGCCGGCGGGCTCCGGCGCCTCGGGGCAGGAGAAGTCGCCGTTCTCCACGAAGTCGGCGAAGAGGTTGCCGTTGCGGTCGTAGACGCAGGCGGCGGCGATCGGGGAGCGGGCGCTCAGGTTCCCGAGGTCTTCGGCGGCGTTCTCGGCGTTGAAGAAGTCGATGGCGGCGATCAGCGTCGGCCGGAGGATGTCGACCTGGGCCTCGAGCTCGGCCAGGGCGTTGGGCTGGAAGAAGGTGAGCTCGTAGGTGAGGACGGCGACGCCGGTGATCAGCAGCGTGGCCCCGCTCGCCGCCAGGATGATGGCGAACATCTTCTGGGTCAGCGGCAGGTCCCGGAAGGTCCGCACCCTCATCGTCCGTGCCTCTCCATGGTCCACGCTCTATTGTCCGCGTTTCTCATCGTCCGGCCGCAGCACGCGTTCGGCGAGGTTGAGCATACGCGAGCTGAGCTTGAGCCCGGCCCGGTCGGTGACCACCAGGTTGACCTCGAATCTTACGCGGTTGTCGTGGCCGATGAGCAGGTTGATGCCGCCGCCGTCGCGCAGGAACCGCTCGCTCTCGCCCACGGTGAGCACGGCCCGGCCGTCGAGCGAGGACAGGAGCGTGCCCTGGCGGCGCCGTTCGGCGCGGCTGATGAAGAGGACGTGGCAGGCCGCTTCCTCTTTCGGGTCGAGGCGGCGGACGTCGATC
The DNA here is from genome assembly GCA_036397835.1 of Thermoanaerobaculia bacterium. Taxonomy (GTDB): domain Bacteria; phylum Acidobacteriota; class Thermoanaerobaculia; order Multivoradales; family J023; genus DASWIG01. Next base: position 30,971 of record DASWIG010000439.1, on the reverse strand, counting down.
GGGCGGTCGCCGAGGCGGCCGGCCACCGTCTCGTCGAGGAACTCGCCGAAGGGGTCGGCGCCGGCGATGCAGATCAGGAGCGGCTGGCCGGCGTCGGCGAACGCCGATTCGGGCCATGCCACGTACTTGGTGAAGTTGACCAGGAGAGCCGCCTTGACCTGGTATTCGGGAAAGACCTTGGGCTCCGCGGCGCCGATGGGGCCGGCGAGGCCGCCCCAGGCGGCGAGCAGGAGGGCGCAGCCTGCCGAGGTCGGACGTCGTCGCCCTCTCCCGGCCTTCGCGCGGCGTGGTGTCCACGGGCCTCGCATGGCGCTCACGGGACGTGGAAGCGGATCTCGGCGAACAGGGCGCGGCCCGCCAGGGGGAAGTCGTTGGGGATGCCGGGGTCGCTGGGCTCGCGGCCGATCTCGCCCGTGAGGTTGCGCGCGGTCACGGCGAGGTCCCAGCGTCGCTGCCGGAAGAGGTGCCGGCGGCGCAGCACCAGGTCGACGCGGGCGTAGTCGTCGAGCCGCGGGCGGGGGTCGTCGAGGGCGCGGCGGCGGTCGGCGATCCAGTGCAGCTTTCCGTAGAGGGACCAGCCGGGGCGGGGATCCCAGACCGCGCCGAGATAGAGCTGGCGTCCCGGCGCTTCGGCGACGCGGGCGCCGGTGCCCTCGTCCTCGGAGCGCTGCCAGGCGTAGTTGGACTCCAGCCGCAGGGCGCCCGTGACCTCCCATTCGAGCTCGACCTCGAGGCCGTAGCCGTCCTGGTTGCCGACGTTCTGGGCCGTCTGGGAGGTGGCGCCGGGATCGGGCACGAGGTCGATCAGGCCGTCGATCTCGTAGTGGAAGAGGTTGGCGGCGGCGCGCAGCCGGGACAGCGGCCGGTAGACGAAGGCGAGCTCGATGGTGTCGACCTCTTCCGGGTCGAGGTCGGGATTGCCGAGGCCGGCCGGGTTGTTGATCACGAAGAGCTGGCCGAAGGAGGGCGCCCGGAAGGCGCTGCCGTAGAGCAGCTTGGCGGTGAGCTCGCGGCCGCTCCACACCAGGGCGAGGCGCGGGTTGACGGTGCCGCCGACGTCGGAGTAATGGTCGTAGCGCACGCCGGCGGTCAGTTGCCAGTCCGCGGCGATCGACCACTCGTCCTGCAGCGACACGTACCAGTGGTCGCGCTCGCTGTCGCGCAGGTACACGAAGGGCGTGTCGGTGACGTCGGTCAAGGTGCCGTCGACCACGAGCCGGGTGCCGTCGATCACGCCGGGGCCGAAGTTCTTCTTCTCGTGGCTGTCGAGCTGCTGGAAGACGAGCCCGGCATTGAGGCGCCAGCGGTGGCGCTCGAAGCCGTGGTGAACGGCGACCGAGTCGAGCGAGGCGTGGCTCTCCTGGTCGCCGGGCTGGCCGATGACGCCGTCGGGGAAGCGCACCAGGTTGACGATCTCGGCGGGATTGAAGGTCACGTTGCCGTCGGCGGCGACGGGCACCACGGCGCCGGGAGGGAAGATGTGGAAGGACTGGTCCTGGTCGATGAAGAGGTAGCTCAGGCGCTGGGTGAAGTCCCAGCCGGGGGCGATCTCGTCGCGGCTGTAGACCACGTCGGCGAGCCATTGCGAGGAGTGCTGGGAGCCCTCCGGATCGAGGATCGGGGCGACGCCGAAGCCGAGGCCGCGTTCCTTGTCCCAGCCCCACAGCCGTGCCGTCCACGGACCGCGGGCGGCCTCCAGGTGGACGTCGACGATCTCGTGCGCGGTGTCGAGGGGACCGGGCGCCAGCGAGGCCTCGGTGCCGAAGGCCCTGTCGAGCTGGGTCTGCTGGTCCTCCTCGACGACGCGGCCGTCGTCGCCGTCGGTCTCGCTCCAATCGACGGTGAGGGCCACGTCCCAGCCGCCGTAGGTGGCGCCGTGGGCGAGCCAGAGCTCGCGCGAGCCGAAGGAGCCGGCGCGCAGCCCCGCCTCGGTGCCGCGGACGTCGGCGGCGGTCTTGGTGATGACGTTGACCACGCCGGCGAAGGCGTCGGCGCCGTTGACCGCGGAGCCCGGGCCGCGGATCACCTCGACGCGGGCGATCGCGGTGACCGGGAGCTGGAAGCCGAGCAGCGGCCCGCCGTTCAGGAGCTGGGTGACGGGCACGCCGTTGACCAGGATGAGCACCTGGCTGCTGGTCGAGGACTGGATGCCGCGGATGCCGTAGACGGGGTCGAGGCCGCGGCCCTGGGACAGGCCCACGTGGAGCCCCGGCACGGTCTCGAGCACCTCGTCGAGATCGGTGGCGCCCATCTCCGCGATCTCCTCGGCGGTGATCACGCTGGCCACTGCCGGAGCCTGCGAGAGGGGCTGCGCGAACCCGGTCGCGACCTCGACCTGGACCTCCAGGAGCTGCTCGAGGTCCATGTCGGCGGGCGCCACCTCCTGTTGGGCTCGCCCGGTCGCGGCGAGCACGCAGCCGGCGATCAGGATCCGGAGCCTGAGTCGGCAGTTCCGAGACATAGAGCTTCCCTGAGAGTCTCCCCGGTGCCTCCCGGCAGCGTGGGACGACGAGAATGGCGGGGCTGGTGGATACGGGGAAGCGGTCGCCCCCCCGCGCGCAGTCGGGCGCGAGTATACCTCATCCTGTGGCGATCTGCCTTACAATGGTCCGATGACGCACGATCCATCCGAGGAAAGCGGGCCGCGGCGCGGTCCCGCCCTGAGGTTGAGCGAGCGCCAGCAGACCACGGTGGCGGCGGCGGTCACGGTGCTGGCGACGGTCGTCATCTTCTGCGCCCTGGGGGCGCTGCTGTGGCTGCTCTCGCTCTTCCTGCGCGCCTTCTCGAACGTCTTCCTGCCGCTGGCGGTGGCGGCGGTGGTCTCCCTGGTGCTCGAGCCCTACTACAAGTGGTGGAGCCGGCGGCTGGACGGCGGCCGGCTCGAGCGCTGGCGTCTCTCCAAGGTCCTGGCGCTCGTCCTGGTCTTCCTGTCGATCCTGGTGCCGGTGGTCGGGGTCGGTACGGTCTTCGGCGGCCTGCTCGCGGGGCAGATCGGGGACCTGGTGGACCAGGCGCCGACGTGGTGGGAGAACGCCCGGCAGTGGTTCGAGGAGCGCCTGCCGCGGATGGTCGAGCTCTGGGAGCGTTACGGCCTCCAGGAGCGGATGGAGTCGGCGTTGTCGGGCCAGGAGGGGAGCCTGCTCTCGGCGCTGCGCGCCCTGGGGCTCAAAGGGCTGGCGGCCGGCGCCGATTTCTTCGGCGTGCTCGTCGGCCTGCTCAACTGGTTCCTGGTGCCGATCTACGTGGCCTTCATCCTGTTCGGCGACCTCGGATCCAGGCGTCATGCGTGGTGGCGCGCGGCGTTGCCGTTCCTCAAGGAGTCGACGCGCGGGGACATCGCCTACCTGGTGAGCGAGTTCGTCGCGATCGTGGTCGCGTTCTTCCGCGGCCAGCTCCTGATCGCCTTCCTGCAGGGCGTGCTCTTCGCCGTCGGCTTCACGATCGTGGGCCTCAGCTACGGCTGGCTCCTGGGGCTCACGCTCGGCTTCCTCAACGTCATCCCCTACCTCGGCAGCATCGTCGGCCTCGGCGTGGCGATCCCCATCGCCCTGTTCCAGGAGGACGGCGGCTGGTTGAAGGTGGCGGCCGTCCTGATCGTCTTCACGGTGGTGCAGATGATCGAGGGCTACGTGCTGACGCCGAAGATCATGGGCGACCAGACGGGGCTCCACCCGATGGCGATCATGGTCGCCATCTTCTTCTGGGGCACGGCCCTGAACGGCATCATGGGCATGCTGCTCGCGATCCCGCTGACCGCGTTCTTCGTGGTCTTCTGGCGCCTGGTGCGCGAGAAGTACATCAAGGAGCTGGTGTAGGGGCGCACGGCGTGCGCCCGCAACTCACGGTTTCTTCGACGCCACCATCCGGATCTCCACCAGGGCGTCGGGCGACATGAGCGGCGTGCCCACGGTGGCCCTCGCCGGCTTCGGATCCGGCAGCGCCGCGGCGTAGACCGCGTTCATCGCCTGGTAGTGGCGCACGTCCGCCAGGTAGACGGTGGCCGACTCGACGTCGCCCCAATCGAGGCCGGCGGCCGCCAGGGTGGCGGCGAGACGGTCGAGGGCGACGCGGGTCTGGGCCTCGACGCCGTGAGGATAGGTGCCGTCGGCCTGGCGTCCGACCATGCCGGAGAGGTAGAGACGTCCGCCGGCCAGCACTCCGGCCGATAGCGGACGCGGGCTGGGCGACTCGCCCGCCGGCGTGACCACCTTGCGCTCGCCGCGCACCGCCACGCAGGTTACCTCGATGGCGAGCGCCGGGTTGGCCAGCCGCGCCCGCACCGTGGCCCGGGCCGGCGGCGCCTCGGGGAAGAAGGCGCCGTAGACCTCGTTCATCGCCGCGTAGTCGCGAGCGTCGGCGAGGTAGACGCCGCAGGTCGCCACGTCCCGCGGCTGCATTCCGGCGGCGGCGAGCACCCCGGCGACGTTGTCGAGCACCTGCCGGGCCTGGCGCCGGACGTCGCCGGTCACCAGCTCGCCGCTCTTGGGGTCGACGCTCACCATGCCGGAGAGGAAGAGCGTGTCGCCCGCCCGTACGCCCCAGGCGTAAAGGGGCGAAGGCCGCCAGCCCGCGGGGACGATCCACTCGAGCTCGACCTCCGCCCGCGCCGCGATCATGCCGATCTCGGTGGCGGCGCCGGGGATGGCGACGTCGGCCTCGATGGTGGTGCGGGCCGGCGGCCGGTCGTCGGCGAAGGCGGCGCCGTAGACCTCGTTCACGGTCTGGAAATGGCGGACGTCGGCGAGGTAGACGTGCGCGCAGACCACCCGCGAGAAATCGAGGCCGGCGCCCTCCAGCACCTTGCCGAGGTTGTCGAGGGTCTGGCGCACCTGTGCCGCCACGTCGCCCTCGACCGTGGTGGTGCCGGGCCGGTTGCCGATGGCGCCGGCGAGGAAGAGGAAGTCCTGCGACAGGATCCCGGCGCTGAACGGCAGGCCGAGGTCGGTGCCCGGCGGCGCGATCACCCGGCGCTCGCCGGGGGCGGCGGCGGCGAAGCAGAGAAGGAGCAGGACGATGATCGGGGCGAGTCGGCGCATGAGGTCCTCCGTCGTCGATGGGGTGGTCAGGTCGGCTGGCGACGCCGGCGGCGCCGCTGGCTGCCGAAGAGGACCTCCTCGCGACTCTGCTCCAGCTTGAACTGCAGGAGGTTGCGCGCGGCGGCGCGGTCCTCCTCGTCGAGCTCGTAGTACTGCTCGAGCATGCGGATCGTGCCGGGGGAGAAGTCCTCCTCGCGCGGCAGCTCGAAGAACTCGGCGAGCGACACGTCGAGCTGCGCCAGGATGGTCCACAGCGTGTCGATGTGGACGCGGTACTCGCCGGTCTCGAGGCGCGAGATGTTGCTCTGCTCGTAGCCGGCGACGGCGGCGAGGTCGGCCTGGGTCAGGCCCCAGGTCTCGCGCAGGTGCCGGATCCTGGCGCCGACCTCGCCGCTGGTCAGGGCCTTGAGGCCGCCGCCCGGCTTCTCGGCCCAGGGCCAGCGACCGGGCCCGGCGCCGGCGGCAGGGCGCGGGCGCGCCGCCAGCACGTCCTCCGCGAGCTCCTTGCGGGCCTCGGCGCGCCGCGCTTGGCTCTCCTGGGCGCGCCGCAGCGCCCACAGGGTGGCCAGGCCGGCGCCCTTGCCGTGGCCGGTGGCGACGATCGGGAGGCTGCCGCAAACCTTGGCGCCCTCCCTTTCGATCGGCCGTTCGAGCCGCTTCACCTCGCGCAGCCAGCGGCCGTGGGTCCGCCCCGGGGTGCCGGGATGCCACGCTTCGAGGTCGACCTCGAGGCCCGTCATCCAGTCGCAGAGAGTGCGCTGCCAGTCCTGGCCTTCGGGAAGGCTGGTCAGGTCGTCGCCGCGGAAGGCGACGACCGCGAAGGCCCGCTCCGGCGCCGTGACGGGGACGGCGGCCAGGGCCTGGACGGTGCCGCGGACCTCCACGACGCGCGCCCGCTGGAAGCCGAGCATGGCGAACATCGCCTCCTCGGCGCCCTCGTAGAGGATGCGCACGGCGCGCGCGCAGGCGAGCGCCACCGCCGGGCTCCAGCCGCCGGGACGCGGCTCGGGGTCGCGATAGAACTGCTCGTAGGCCGCGGTCTGGTAAGGCGCCAGGCGGTGCCGCTCGATGGCCGCGGCCAGGTCCGGGTCCTTGCCGAGCCCGTCGCGGATCCGGTCGAGGCCGGGCCGGGCGCTCTCCCAGGCCGCGCGCCCGAAGCGCACCTCGCCGGCCTCGTCGATCCAGACCACCTCGCCCACGTGGGCGTAGATCTCGCGCTCGCCGCCGCCGGGCAGCGGCAGGAGGCGGCGCGGCACGGCGGCGACCACGTCGCCGCTGCGGGCGTGGCGGAAGATCCGGCCGTCCAGCAGCCGGCCCTGGGCGTACGCCGCGGCTTCGGGGCTGAGCACGCGCGGCGAGCCGAAGGTGTAGAGAGCCGCTATCTCGAGCGTGGAGAAGCTCATGGCGATTCGTCGGCTGGCCGTCCCGGTCCGGTATCGGTGCGGGTAGCATGTCACAGATGCCGCAAGAGGGGTACCGCAGCAGGGTACGCGGTGCGCACCCTGCTAGCTAGATCGCGAAGCGGTCGAGCTCGCGCTCGAGCGCCGCGAGCTTGTCGGCGTTGGCGGTGCCGAGCCCCTGGCGGGTGAAGGCGTCGTAGAGCGGCGCCTGGGGATTGCGGTAGAAGAGTCCGATGGGCACCCGCTCGTCGGGATCGGCGAGGCGCCGCGCGGCGACCAGGTCGGCGGGATCGTGCTCGCGCTGGTTGCGGTAGAGCTTGGCGAGGGCGGCGTCGGCCGGCACGCCGTCCGCGTGGGTCAGGAGCAGGATGCGGTCGGGATCGCGCTGCAGCTCCTCGAAGACCTCCGCCGTATAGGTCGGGCAGCGCTGCAGGATGTGGACGAAGCCGAGGCCGCGGTGGGCGTGGGCGAGCTTCAGGGTCTGGTGGAGGTGGAGCGGGTTCCAGTCCACGGTGCGCGCCACGAACGAGACGTTGGTGAAGCCGAGCATGTTGGCGATCACGTTCAAGGGCGGCAGCCAGGCTCCCTGCGGGTGGGTGTTGGTCACCAGGCCCAGGGGGCTGGTGGGGGAGGTCTGCTTCTTCGTCAGGCCGTAGATGGCGTTGTCGAAGAGCATCACCACCATGTCCATGTTGTAGCGCACCGCGTGCAGCCAGTGGCCGGCGCCGATCGAGCAGCAGTCGCCGTCGCCGGTGGCCACCCACACGTCGAGGTCGGGGCGCCGCGCCTTGATCCCCTGGGCGACCGGCAGCGCCCGTCCGTGCAGGCTGTGGAAGCCGTAGGCGTGCATGTAGTGGGGGAAGCGGCTCGAGCAGCCGATGCCCGAGACCGCCACCACCCGCTCGGTCGGAATCTGCTCGTCGCGGCAGATGCGCTGCACTGCCGCGAGCACCGCGTGGTCGCCGCAGCCGGGGCACCAGCGGGCGACGCCGCCTTCGTAGGACTCGAGGCTGAAGTAACGCTCGGGAACGTCGAAGAGCTCGGATTTCAAGCCGTACATGGCGTCCTCAGGAGGCCTCGCGGCCGTTGACGAGCTCGAGCCGCCGGCGCAGCTCGTGCTCGATCTTGCCCGGCGGCAGGGGCTGGCCCGGCACTTCCGACCAGCCGCCGACGTCGAGCCGGGTCTCGTGCTCGATCCGCGTGTCGCCGACGTCGACCAGGGTGCGCTCGCGCAGGATCCGCGCGAGCTGCGGCCGCCGCCGGTTGCGCGGCGTGATGAGGGGCGCGTCGGGCGGGTCGCTGTAGTTGACCTCCACGGTCATCACCTGCTTGAAGCGCGAGAAGATCCGGCGCAGCCCGGGCTCGAGCGGCGAGAGGAAACGCAGGTGGAGCGAGGAGACGCGGCGGCCTTCGTCGCGCAGCCGGTCGACGGCTTCCTCGATGGCGCCGAGCGTCGAGCCCCAGCCGACGACCAGGAGGTCGCCCTCCGGATCGCCGTGGACCGTGGGCGGGCGCAGCGTGTTGCCGAGGGCCGCCAGCTTGCGGCTGCGCATCTCGGCGCCCTTCTGGTTCGACTCCGGGTCGTAGGCCACCTTGCTCCAGCGGGTGTGGGCGAGGCCGGTAAGCACGTACTCGCCGCCACGTTGGCCGGGGATCGGCCGCGGCGACAGCCCGGTCGTCTCGTCCCAATCGTAGGGGGCCACGCCGGCGGGCCACGGCGCCGCCGGGATCGGCGGCGAGAGCCACTCCTCGCGCAGGCGCGGCCGCGGGAAGGGCTGCACGCCGGTGGCCAGGTTGGCGTCGGAGAGGACGATCACCAGGGTGCGCAGGTCCTCGGCGATCTTGCGCGCCAGGATCATGAAGTGGAAGCACTCCTCGATCGTCGCCGGCGCCAGGATCACCTTTGGGGCGTCGCCGGGCGAGGCGTGGAGGGCGGCGAGCAGGTCGCCCTGCTCGATCTTGGTGGGCAGGCCGGTGGAGGGCCCGCCGCGCTGGACCACGAGCACCACCAGCGGCACCTCCGCCATCACCGCCAGGCCGAGCAGCTCGGTCTTCAGCGCCAGCCCGGGGCCCGAGGTGATGGTGCAGGCGGTCTTGCCGGCGTAGGAGGCGCCGATCGCGAAGCCGGCGGCGGCGATCTCGTCCTCGGCCTGGTGGACCACGCCGCCGACCTTGGAGAAGGCCGCCGAGAGGTAGTGCGACACCGAGGTGGCGGGGGTGATCGGGTACATCGCCACCACCTCCATGCCGGCGGCCATGATGCCGAGGCCCGAGGCCTGGTTGCCGTTCATCACCACCATCGGCCCGGCGAGCTCGATGGGCGGCACCTCGAAGGCGAGGTCGAGGTGCGCTCGGGCGTATTCGACGCCCGCCCGCACCAGCTTCTGGTTGACCTCCACCAGCTCCTCGCCCTTGCGGCGGAAGAGGAAGCGCACCTCGTCGAGGGCCTTGTCGAGGTCGCGGCCGTAGACCTCGCAGAGCAGGCCGAGCACGAACATGTTCTTGCCCAGGCGGGTGCCGGGCAGGACTTCCTGGCAGGCCTTCTCCAGCGGCAGCTCGATCACCCGCAGGCCGTGGGCGTCGAGCTCTTCGCGGGCCGCCGCGTACTGGGCGCGGATCTCGTCCTGCGGGTCCTCGGCCCACTTGCTCTCGAGCAGCACTAAGGTGCCGCTTCTGTAGGCGTGCTGGGCGATGCGCCCGTAGAGCACCTGCTCGTTGAACGCCACCACCAGGTCGGCCTCGTCGCCGCCGTTGGTCATCGCCCGCGCGCCGAAGCGGATGCGGATGCCGCTGGCGCCGGCCGCGGAGCGCGCCGGGGGCTTGATCTCGGCGGGGATGATCTCCACCGTCCACACGCCGTTGCCCATCTTGGCGCAGACGGTGCCGAAGCTCTGGCCGGCCTTCTGGGCTCCCTCGCCCGAGTCGCTCACGATCTCGACGATGTGTTGCTCCACCCGCCGGCGCCCGGCGGGAGCGGCCGCCGGGGCGGGCGCGGTCACGACGCTGGTTTGGCTCATCTCGTGGGTCTCAGTCGGCGCCTTCGCCGTAGTCGGTGTAGTAGACGTCGGAGAGCAGCTCGGCCTCGCGCACCTCGTGGTCGCGCAGCAGGCGGGTCAGGGCGGAGATCGAGGTCAGGATCTCGGCCACCGGACCCGCGAGGCAGGCGCGGGTCTTCTCGGTGAGCTCGTCGAGGTCGCCGAGGAAGCGGCGGTGCTCCTCGAAGATGCGGTCGAGTGCGGCGAGCAGGAAGGGCGTCTTCGCCCGCACGGTCTCGCGCAGGCCGCCGCTCGCCTCTTCGCCGGCGAAGTGGTGCTCGAGCTGGCTGCGCAGCTTCTCGAGGCGCGGCATCAGCAGGTGCAGGTCGGTGGTCTTCTCGAGGCGCGCCAGCGACTCGCCGAGGGCGCGGTGCTCGTCGGCGATCTGCTCGATCGACGCGGCGTCGCGCTCGGTGCGGTGCGGCTCGATCGTGGTGGTCATCGTCTGCCTCCTCTCCTTCGAGTCCAATCCGACGCTACGCGCAGGTGACGCCCGCGGCGACACCCGATAGGGTAGGCGGGCGCGTCTGAACGGGTGGGAGCGCACGGGAGAAAGCGATGTGGAAGAGCGCAGCCGTCCTGTTGAGCGCCGGCTTGGTGGCTTGCGGCGCCCCGATCCCGGTCGAGGCGCCGCGCGCCACCCGCGGCTACGTGCTGATCTCCCTCGACACGCTGCGCGCCGACCACCTGGGTTGCTACGGCTACGCGCGGCCGACCAGCCCGTTCCTCGACCGGCTCGCCGAGCGCGCGGTGCTCTTCGAGAACGCCATCGTCCAGTACCCCTCGACCCTGACGTCGCACATGTCGATCTTCACCGGCCTCTATCCGGCCGAGCACGGCGTCTACCCGCCCGACTCCGTGCTGGCGCCCGCGATCGAGACCCTGCCCGAGGCCTTCCGGCGTGCCGGCTACCGCACCGCGGGCTTCACCGAGGGCGGCTTCGTCCACGGCCGCTTCGGCTTCCGCCGCGGCTTCGACGTCTTCGCGGCCCGCGACCGCCGCGATTCCGACGAGGTCGAGCGGACCTTCGCGCGCGGCCGGCGGTTCCTGCGCGGCCTCGAAGGCGGCGAGCGCTTCTTCCTGTTCATCCACACCTACGCCGTCCACGCGCCGTACGATCCGCCCGAGGAGTACCGGAGGCTCTTCTGGCCGGGCGAGCCGCCGCCCGGCGCCTTTCCCCCCACCGGCCCCGAGCTGAGCCGGGTCAACGCCCTCGGCGAGACCCTGCCCGACGCCGTCCGCGACTACTTCAAGGCCCTCTACGACGCGGAGATCCGCCGCCTCGACGACGTGCTGCGGCGCTTCTTCGCGGAGCTCGACGAGCTCGGCCTCGCCGGCGACACGACGGTGGTGGTGACCTCCGACCACGGCGAGGAGTTCGGCGAGCACGGCAAGCTCAACCACACCCAGCTCTACCGCGAGGTGCTGCGCGCGCCGCTGCTGATCGTCCACCCCGACCTGGCGGCGGGCCGCCGCCACGCGCCGCCGGTGGAGAGCGTCGACCTGGCGCCGACGCTCTACGAGCTGGCGCGGGTGAAGCCGCGGGGCGCGCCGTCGGGCGCCAGCCTGGCGCCACTGCTGGCCGGGCCATCGTTGGCCGCGGCCGCGCCGGCGGCGGGCGACGCTTACGCCGAGGTCGCCGGCGGCTCGCGCTCGCTCTTCTCCTTCGCCGACGGCGCCCTGTCCCACCTCCTCGTCATCGAGCCGCCGCCGCGCCAGTGGGCGACGCGGCGCCTGCGCCTCGCCGCCGACGGCGGGCGCCTCGCCTTCGAGGTGCGCAGCTTCGCCGAGGAGCGGGCCCTCGAGGTCTGGGACGACGGCGTCCTCGTGACCGCCGCCGCGATCGGACCCCGCTGGTCGCGTCTGACGCTCGAGCTGCCGCCCGGCCGGCGGACGCTGGAGCTCACGTCCCCCGACTGCACGCTGAGCGACGCCGCGCCGGCCGTCGTCTGCCTGAGCTTCCAGGTCCGCGGCGTGCCGCTCGCCCGCGCCGAGCTCTACGACGTGGGAGCCGATCCCGCGGAGCGCCACGACGTCGTGGGCGAACGGCCGGAGCTGGCACGTTCGCTCTACGCCAGGCTGACGGGCTACGCGTCGCGGCCGGCGGCGCAGCGGAGGGTCGAGGAGCTGGACGAGAAGCTGCGCTCGGAGCTCGAAGCACTGGGGTACCTGCAGTAGCCGCCCGTCATTCCTTGGCCAGGCCGACTACTCCGGCCAAAGCTCCGATGCCGTGCCGACCGTGAGCGCTCGCCGGGTCCAGCGCTCCAAGAGTCTCGGATCCCGGCAGTCGAGGATTCGGCTGCGCTCGTCCGGGGACAAGGCGAGCCCTCGCGCCTCGATGACCGAGACAAGGGCTTCGGCGTGTCCCTGAGCTTTGCCTTCGGCGTGTCCTTGAGCCTTGCCTTCGGCAAAGCCCGCAGCGCGTTCCTCCGCGAAGATCCGATGGCCCCGCGCACGAAGAGCTCGCACCACCGCATCGTCGCTCGCCGTGGCGTCGATCAGCGCCGAGACCGGCAGCGGCGGACTCAGGCAGCGATCCTCGATTCGAGACTCCTTCGCGATCGGCGACCACGTCCCCGTCGCTTGAGACCACTCGAGTACATAGCTCTCCTCGAGGGTCTTGCGCCGCTTCTGACCGAGGCCGCCCACCACGATGCAGAAGACCCGGCGTACACCGCGGCCGACCAGCTCGCGCGCCTTGACCTTGGGCATTTCGAGACTCTGCTCGCTGCAGACCTCGAAGGCGAGCTCTTCGAGCCGGCGCTCCCCCGTCTGAGGATCCGGCGCCGCCGGATAGACGCTGGCGTCGGGCGCGAAATCAGTGTCGCGGCTGGTCCTGGTGAGCATCTCCACCGCCGCCAGATAGCCCTCCGCCACATGCGCCTTGAGCACGTAGGCGAGCTGCAGGTGCTGGCGGGCGTGCGGTGGGCTGGCGGGCACTTTGAGCCTCAACTCCCCGAAAAAGTACTCCTCCCGGGTCTCGGGCCGCGCCAGGCGCTCATGGACGCCGGGCAAGCTGTCGACCGACGCGGCTCTTGACCGAGAGCTACTCGACGCAGCAGAGGCGGGCGCTGAAAGGCGAGGTGGTTCCATCAGGCTCACGCTACCACGGCCTCACCGCCGCCTCAAGCTCGGTCGGCCCAAGGGATCCCTACGACGGTGACGCCGGTCGTCCGGTCAAATTGCGGGGTGCGGACCCTCGTGGCCGAGCTGTCCGAATTGTGAGCAAGTGGCAGTCCTTCGTCAAGTCCGCGGAGGCGCGAGCGATGGGGCTTTCATTCCCTCGCCTCCGGCGCGGACGGCTTCCAGGCCTGACGCCCCAGGAGCGCCACCGTCATCGCCAGCCCGGCGAGAACGCCGACGGTCGTAGAGTAGACCATGATCGCCATGCCGATGACCACGGCGACGCCCCGCTCGACCCGGTCGTGGAGCATCGAGAGCGCCGCGTAGGCGCAAGCGAAGCCGGTGAGGATCAGGGTGAGCGAAAAGGCCACCGGCAGCACCGGCCGCAGCAGCTCGAGCACCGGCCGGGACGCGCCTCCCATGGTGCCAGGACCGGCCCGCGCCGGGAGCGAGCGACACCGCCGTTTCGCCGCCTCCGCGGAGCTCAGGAGTAGAGGACATCGCCGTTTCGGCTCTTCCGTGGGTCTCCGCAGTCGGGGGACGTCGCTTGTCCCCCTCCTCCGCGGTTGCAGGGAGAGAGGGACATCGCTTGCCCGTCTACTCCGCGAGTTGCAGGAAGTGAGGGACATCGCTTGTCCCCCTGTTCTGCAAGCTCGCGCCTGACCGGTTCAGGCTCAAACCCGGTCAAGCCGCTCTTGCAGGAAGTGGGGGACATCGCTTGTCCCCCTGCTCTGCAATCTGGCGCTTGACCGGTTCAGGCTCGTACCCGGTCAAGCCGCACTTGCAGGAAGTCAGGGACATCGCTTGCACCCTTACTCTGCCGACTCGCGCTTAACCGCTTTTGAGCATGTTCCGGTTAGGTCGCAACTCGTCAGAGTGGGGGACAAGGCTTGTCCCCCCACTTGGCAGATCTGCACTGGAGACGTACAGGGCTTGTACCGCTCTGGCCGCAATTGCGGGGAGAATCCGTCGACCCGGACGAGGCCGGCGGCCCCGTGCCCTACCGCAACGGCAGAGCGGTGGGCCGAATCCGCTACGGCGATCCGGAGCTGACGGAGGCGCTGAACCTCGCCGACGGCCTGCCACGCCGACGGAGGTCATTCTCTCGCCTCCGGCGCGCTCGGCTTCCAGGCCTGGCGGCCGAGGAGCGCCACCGTCATCACCAGCCCGGCGAGAACGCCGACGGTCGTAGAGAAGGCCATGATCGCCATACCGATGACCACGGCGACGCCCCGCTCGACCCGGTCGTGGAGCATCGAGAGCGCCACGTAGGCGCAGGCGAAGCCGGTGAGGATCAGGGTGAGCGAGAAGGCCACCGGCAGCACCGGCCGCAGCACCTCGAGCACCGGCCGGCAGAAAAAGAGCACCGGGATGCCAAAGACGTAATAGCTGAAGATGCCGCCGAAGATCGTGTCCATGGCCTGGCGGCCGCGGGCGTAGCGCTCCGCCACCACCACCATCACCCCGGTCCACAGCGGCCCGTGGAGGGGGAAGAAGGGGCCGGCCGCCAGCGCCTGGGCGGCGTTGCGCAGGCCCAGGGTGAAGTGGGTGCGGCGCTCGTCGAAGGGGATCGTCTCGTCGGGCCGCGCCGCCGTGGCGTGGCCCAGGATGGCGGTGCCGGTGATCAGGTCGCCCATCGCGATCACGTAGGCGGCGAGCGCCAGGGGCAAGGCCGCCAGGAAGAGCTCGGCGGAGGGAAAGCCGCGGGCGAGCGGGCTGTAGCCTTGGTAGAGGCCGGCGAAGTCGGGCCAGAAGAAGACGTCGCCGAGCCCGAAGGCCCAGGCGCCGGTCGCCGGATCGAACAAAAGGTCTCTGAGTCCCTGATAGCTGACCTCGCCCACCCAGGGACCGACCACCATCGCCAGGAAGAAGCCCGGCGCGATGCCCAGTGCCGCCAACCGCGCGAGCCAGCTCCAGTGCGCCTTCAGCCGCTCCACGGGGAGCGAGAAGAGGAGCAGCAGGGAGACCCCCACCGCCAGCAGGATGGAGATCGGGTACTGCTCGAGGCGCGACGCCTCGCCGCCGCGGGGCACCAGCTCGCCGTAGAGCGCGCTCATGCCGGCGCCGAGGATGATCCCGGCCTGCATCACCCGCGGCACCAGACGCAGGAAGAGCGGGCCGAGCCCGCTGGCGCCGAAGAAGACGAAGACGGCCGCCACCAGCAGGACCACCGCGTTCACGAAGTCGGTGCGCTCGCCGATCTCCGAGCGCAGCAGGGCCTCGCGCAGCACCAGCGGCAGCGCCGGGGTGAGCCATCCCGGGCAGAAGGGGTCGCCGAAGACGATCGGCGCGGCGCTGATCAGCATCCCCTGGAGGATGGTGAGCGCCACCGCCATCTCCCAGGTCATGCCGAAGGAGTGGACGTAGAGCGGCACGATGGCGAGACCCGTGGCACCGGCCACCACCAGCCCCTGCACCAGCTCCGGCCATTCGACCCCCACGTGGACGAAGGGGACGCGCAGGGTGAACGGCCCCCACGCGATCCCGGGTTGGACGTCGCCCTCGCGGCGCAGCTTCACGTTTCCCTCGGCGGAGCTGCCGTCGTCGTCATGCGGCGGTCATTCTTGCACGTCCTCGGGCGGAATCGGCGGCAGCGCGACGGTCTGCAGCGCGATGGTCTGCCAGTCGCCGGCGGCCAGCTCGCGGACGGCGAATTCCCACACCACGAGCCGCTTGCCCCTCAGGCGCTCACGCCCGGCCGCCAGCTCCTGGGCGAGCCGCCTGCGGCTCGCCGCGGCGCCGTCGTCGTTGAGCGCGATGCGGTCGACGCCGCGGCCGAGGTGGAAGGCGAGCTGCTCGGCGAGGCCGGCGGCGCGTCCCCAGCCGAGCCCGGGCTCGGAGAAGACGTTGGTGAAGCTGTCGCCGAGGACGAGGACCTCCGCCCGCGGGTCGGCCTGCCACGGCCGTCCGTCCGGGCCGGCCACGCGCTCGAGGCGCGCCGGCTCCGGCGGATAGAGCTTTCCCCACGCGGGCAGGCGCAGGGTGAGCGCCAGGTCACCGACGCCTTCCACGTCCACCGCGCGGCGCTGCCAGGCGACCTCCGGCCCCGCGAACGGCAGGCCGAGAAGGCGGACGCGGTCGGCCAGCTCGCGGGCCACCGCGTCGACGGCGCCCGGGCTCCAGTGCGAGTCGGTGCGCAAGAAGGCGCCTTCGCGCTCGCGCAAGCGCAGGAGCGTCTCCGTCGGGTCGTAGACCTGGATGCCCGCGTCCTCGAACGCCGCCCGCAGCTCTGCGAACGACGGGTTGTGGAGCGCCGGCGTGCCGGCGCCCCGGGAGCCGGCCGACGCCAGGGCCTCGGGGTGGACCATGAGCTTGGTCGGCGCCGGCACCACGATCAGCCGCACGCCGCGTTCCGCGAGCTGACGGTGGAAGTCGAGGATCGCCGGCCGCGGGTCGGAGGCCGGCGCCGCGCTCCAGCTCGGGCCCGCGCGGCGCCGCCGCTCCAGCACGTCCGGCGCCAGCAGCGGCGGCCCGGTGACGTAGTCGAAGCCCGGACGGTAGACGAGCCAGCCGCCGCGCCCGACGTAGACCTGCTCGTTGCCGGCGCCCCCCCGGCCCGCGAGCAGCCACTGCACGGCGCCCTGGGTGCGCGCGAGGATCCACGAGCCCTCCTCGAGCCCGCGCTCGAGCGCTTCCATACGGGCCTGGAGCCGGCGGTTGACCGCGAAGAAGAGGCGGCCGCCGTCGTCGGGGGGACGCAGGACGGCGGCGAAGTCGGCGAGGAAAGGGCCGAAGGGCCCCGCGTCGAGGGACGGGAGGTGCTGCGCCGCGGGGACGGCGGCGAGCAGCAGCAGGCCCCAGGCCGCGAAGGCGCGGGCCAGGGTAGGGGAGACTTCGGTGCGTCCGCTGGCGGGAAGAGCTCGTTCCATGGCGGCCCTGGCTCCCTCGACTATATACCTTGGGGTAGACTTCGAGCCTTCGGGAGGAACGCCGTGTTGATCCCCAACCCCGACCAGTTGCAGGCCATCGCCAAGCTCCGGCACGGCGATCTCGCCGAGATCCCGTTCGCCGTGGTGCTCCATGCCCTGTCGATCGGCGAGCGCTCAGTGGTGCTCGAGATCGAGCGCAAGCCGATGAAGAAGGACATCGTGCTCGAGAAGGGCGTGCCGGTGGACTGCCGGTCGAACCTCTGGCACGAGACGCTGGGGCGCTTCATGGTCAGCCGCGGCCTGCTCTCCGAGGACGACTTCCAGCGCTGCACCAACAAGAGCATCAGCCTCGGCCTGCCCTTCGGCGAGACGATGATCCTCGAAGGTCTCATCACCGCCTCCGAGCTCTACAAGATCCTGCAGCAGAACCTGGCCAAGAAGCTCCTCGACGGCTTCACCTGGCGCAGCGGCACCTTCAAGGTACACGCCGAGGCGCCCAAGGTGAGCTCGCCGCTCAAGGTCAGGACGCCGCAGCTCGTGGTCACCGGCATCTCCAAGTTCGCCCTCGACGAGGAGGTCAACGCCGCCGTCGGGCCGCTGGTGGGCAAGCGGCTCCTGGTCCACCCGGCGCCGCCCTATACCTTGAAGGAGATTTACCTCACCGACCAGCAGCGGCAGCTCACGCGCCTGCTGGCGGGCGGCAAGCGGATCGACGAGCTGGCGGCGGAGACGACGATCCCCTTCGACCAGATCATGCGCCTGCTCTACTCGCTGGCGATCCTCGGCATCGTGGTGCCGGAGGAATGGCTGCCCGCGGAAGCGCTGCTGACCGCCGCGGCTGGCGAGCTCGAGGAGCCCGAGGCGCCGGCGGCTGCCGCGCCGCCGGCGGCCGCCGATCCGGCGCGGCGGCAGGACGAGGTGCTCGAGGCCTACCTCAAGCACCGCAAGCAGGACGCCTTCGAGCTGCTCGGTCTCGAGGAGTCGGCGACGCTCGAAGCGATCCGGGAGCGCTTCCTGGAGCTCTCGCGCCGCTTCGCGCCCTGGAGCTTCGAGACGGCGGAGCTCGCCGGCCTGCGCGAGAAGGCCGAGGACCTCTTCGTGGCGGGCGGCATGGCTTTCGGCGAGCTCTGCGACGTCGAGCGCCGCAACGCCCTCATCCAGCGGCGCGCCAACCTGCGGGCGCAGCGCGAGAAGACGCCCGACGCCGACCGCTTCGCGATCAAGTCGGACCTGCTCGACTCCGAGCGCCAGTTCAAGAAGGGCAAGGCCCTGATGAACGCGGGCCGCTACCGCGAAGCGCTCGTGCAGCTCCAGTTCGCCTACGATTGCGACCCCCAGAACTCGATCTACCGCACCGAGCTCGCGTACTGCAAATTCCTCGAGCTGCCGACCGCCGAAGCGGCGAGCTCGCTCACCGAGCTCAAGGAGACGACGCGCATCGACCCCAAGTTCGGTCTCGCCGTGTACTACGCCGGCGAGATCCACCGCGAGACCGGCGAGCTCGACGAGGCCGAGGAGCACCTGCAGCGGGCGATCAAGATGATGGCGCCCGACCGCCGGCCGATCGAGGCCCTCAAGGCGCTGCAGGCGCAGAGGAGCAAGAAGCGTTCGTTCCTCGGCCGCTGAACGTCGGCTCGGTTGCCGGGCTCAGAAGTCCACGCTGAGGCCGGCCGAGAAGCCCGTCGCGTCGCCCGAGTTCCTGCCGTCGAGGGTGGTGAATCCGAGCAGGGAGACGCCGTAGCGCTCGCCGAGCCGGATGAACGCCTTGGCGCCCACGCGCTGGTACTCGTCCTTGTTGCTGGGAAAGGTGAAGCCGGGGTCGCCGATGTCGGTGCCGCCGTCGGCGAAGTACTGCGAATAGAGAAGAGTCAGCGTCGCCCGGCCGGTGCTCCAGCCCAGCTCGGCGTAGATCGGAATGCCCTCGGGCGCGTCGTCGCTGCGCAGGTCGTAGCCCACCTGCTGCGAGTAGTAGAAGCGTCCGCTCTCGAGGTGGTAGATGAAACGCACGAGCGTGTCGGTGGTGTCGTCGCCCAGGGAGACGGGGGCGTTGCCCTCGTAGCTCGAAAGCGGCGTGCGCAGGCCGGCGGCGCCGAGGAAGCTGTGGCTGGCGTTGCCCCTCTGGAAACTGGCGAAGCGGTATTTAGCGAGCACCGCGCCGTCCTGCAGACCCGAGTCCTCGAAGCCCGCGAGCCCGTCGGAGGTGACGTCGACGTAGGCGAGGTTGAGCACCAGGGCGAGGTCGTCGGTGAAGCCCCAGGTCATCCAGGTGGTGAAGCTGTCTGTGGTCACTTCGCCCACGTCGGGGACGAAGACCTTCATGGTTCCCGCCCAGAACTCGTCATAGCTTTCCCCGGTATAGGCGAACGCCACGGCGCCGTGGCCCCGGGCGGGTAGGAAACCGTTGAGGTCCAGGGCGCCGGCGGTGCCGGCGGTGAGGACGGTCACAAGGAGCGAAAGCGCGGCGGCGCGGGTGGAGCAAAACGGTGCTCGTGAGCTCATAAGACCCTCATGCTGGTTCAGGTTTGACGAAGGAACTGCCGGGGGCCACAGCAAGAGACGTTCCAGCTCGCGAGAGCGCCGCGGGCGACGGGGCGATTGGTCGTGGAATCAAAGGTTTACGGCGCGGCGGCACGCTCGCACTGAAGCCTCGCGGCGCGCGCGCTCCATATTCCCTATGGGACGGGCAGCAGATCCTATGAGCCATCCCATAAGGTATCGCGTGGGTTAAGATCAGGGGTCATGTCGCCGCTTCGCACCCTCGCCGTCTTCCTCGCGATGCTAGCCGTCATGGCGCCGGGCCTGGTCCGCGCGCAGGAAAGCAGCGCGGCGCCGCCGCCGGACGCCTTGACCGCCGCCGCCCGCACCGAGGCCTTCAACCAGCTCGCGCCGCGCTACCGCGAGTGGATCGAGAGCGTGATCGGCCTCATCACCCAGGCGGAGCTCGACTACTTCCTGCGGCTGCCCGAGGATTACCGCCGCGACGCTTTCATGGAGGCGTTCTGGGAGCCGCGCGACCCCGAGCCCCAGACGCCGCGCAACGAGCTCCGCGAGCGCTGGGACGAGTACCGGCGCAACGCCGGCGGCGGCATGCCCTTCGGCGACCCGCGCTTCCTGCTGCTCCTGTTCAACGGGCCGCCGGGCGGCTGGAGCCTGCCCAACGGGCAGCCGGTGGCGCGCTGCTTCTCGCGCGCCAACGAGCTCGAGATCTGGTTCTACGGCGACAGCGAGCGCACCACGCGGCGCTTCGCCGTGATCCTCTTCCGCCGTTCCTACGAGACGCCCTACGAGATCTACCACCTGGGGGACCGCCTGCGCCCGGTGCTGCGCCGCGACGGCCTGCCGACGACCGACATCCGCGGCCTGTGCGCCGACGAGCTGCTGAATTACGCCATCGCCGAGATGGCGCGCTACGGCAACTACGAGCAGCTCCTCGAGCAGGTGACGGCGCCGCCGCTGCCCTCGCCCGAGTGGCTCTCCGGCTTCTCGGCCAGTGCCACCGACCTGCCCGACGGCGCCGAGGTCTTCTCCGTCTCCGCCGAGATCGACCACCCGGCGCGCAACCAGAGCCGCGCGGCGGTGCGGGTGCTGCTGCGGGTGCCGGTCGGCGAGGCGCCGGGACGGCGCTTCGACGGCCGGCTCTTCCACCACTTCCGCCTCGCCGGCGAAATCATCCGCGACGGCCAGCTCTTCGAGAGCTTCCGCTACCTCTTCGAGGGGCCGACCCCGGAGCACGCGGCAGCGGTGCCGCTGGGTTTCACGCGTTACCTGCGCTCCGGGCCCGCGGAGCTGCGGCTCCTGCTCGAGGACGTCTACAGCGGCCGCTACGCCCAGGTGGTGACGGCGATCGACGTGCCCAGCCCCGAGGGCCTGCCGGCGGCGCCTGGCCCGTCGCTGACCGCCGACCTGCGGCCCGAAGGGCCCTCGCTCCGGCTGGTGCCGCCGCCGGGCGACGTCTTCGCCGGCAAGGCGCGCTTCGGCGCGCGCGCCTCCGGCGTCTTCGAGAAAGTCACCTTCTACCTCGACGGCGCGCCGGTGTTCACCAAACGCAGCCCGCCCTACAGCGTGGAGCTCGACCTCGGCGAGGCCCCCGAGCCCCACCGCGTGCGGGTGGTGGCCTTCGTGGACGAGCGCGAGGTGGCGACCGACCAGGTGTGGCTCAACCAGGGGGCGATGCGCTTCCAGGTGCGGCTGGTGGAGCCTCGCCCCGGCGGCATCTATCCGGGCACCGTGACCGCCCGCGCCGAGGTGGAGACCCCGGAGAGCGAGCCGCCGGCGCGGGTGGAGCTCTTCCTCGGCGACGACCTGGTGGCGACCTTCACCGAGCCGCCGTACGTGAAAGGCGTCGAGCTGGCGGGCACCGCGGCCGCGGTGGTGCGGGCCGTGGCCTACCTCGCCGACGGGAGCTGGGCCGACGACGCCGTGGTGATCAACGCCGCCGGCTTCACCGAGGAGGTCGCGGTACGGCTGGTGGAGCTGCCGGTGCTGGTGACCGACGAGGCCGCTCGTCCTGTCCGCGGCCTCGGCCGCGAGCGCTTCCGCGTCTTCGAGGAGGGGGTGGAGCAGACGATCGAGCGTTTCGAGGAGGCCGGGGAGCGGCCGCTCGCGGCGGCGCTGCTGATCGACCGCTCGGCGTCGATGGAGCCCCATCTCGACCAGGTGACGGCGGCGGCGCTCGCGTTCGCCCGGGAAGCGATAACGACGCCCGAGGACCGTCTCGCGGTCCTCTCCTTCGCCGCGGACTTCACGATCGACGCCGGCTTCACCGCCGCCGCGGGCGAGGTCGAGCGCGCCCTCGCGGGCTTCGCGGCCACGGGCCGGACGGCGCTGTGGGACAGCCTCGCCCGGGCGTTTCAGCAGTTCGGCGAAGGGCCGGGAGCGCCGGCCCTCGTGCTCTTCACCGACGGCCGCGACGAGACCAGCCGCCTGACCTGGGAGCAGGTGCTGGAGGCGGCGCGCGGCTCCGCGGTCACCGTCTACGCGATCGGCCTCGCGGCGGCGTTCCCGGACCGCGAGGCGCGGCGCGAGCTCGAGGAGCTGGCGGCGGCCGGCGGCGGCCGGGCCTTTTTCCTCGACGGGCTCGACGGCCTCGCGGCCGTCTATGCCGGCGTCCTCGGGGAGCTGCGGGCGCGCTACCTGGTTGCGTACCAGCCGGCGGGGGAGGCGTCCGGGTACCGGAGCGTCGAGGTGACGGTGGACGTCGAAGGGGCGCGGGTGCGCACGCGCCGGGGGTACCGGTAGGCGCCTGATCGGGCCAGACAGGTCGGACCCGACCGACAGGTCCGACCCGTCCGACGGGCCCGACGCCCCAGATCAGGGCAGGGTCACCGGCTCCGTGGCCCGGTTCGCCGTCGCCGTGGCGGGGAAGTGCCAGAGGCTGGTCGCCTCGAGCGTGGGGAACACGGTCTCGCTCCACGACGCCGGATCCCACGACGCCGGATCGACCAGGGCCACCGTCTCGATCGAGAGGCGGACCTGGTCGCCCGCTTCGGCGTTCGGCAGCGTGACCTCGAGCGTCGCGTAGCCGTCGCCGCCGGTCACGGTGCTCAAGAGGAACGGGCCGAGACCGGCGTAGAAGGTCGGGCTCCCGATGGAGAAGACGCCGGCGAGCAGGTCGATCATGAGGACCGGCGTGAACGAGGCGCCGGGCATGGTGAAGCTCTGGACGCGGAAGAAGTCGTCCCCGCCCGCCTTCTTGAGCAGCACCCGCGCCACCACCACGTGGTCGGCCAGCGGCGTGGGATAGGCGTCCTTCTGGTGGATCACCCGGGCCGACCAGGTGAGAGTGTAGCCGCCGCTCGCGGGCATCGCGTTCACGAAGCTGAGCTCGTCGAGGACGGTCTCGGTGTTGGGCGGGTCGTTGTTCTGCTCGAAAGCGACGATGAAGGGCTCGGTCTGAAAGCTCGGCAAGGGCTTCGGGTCGCCGGGGTTCTGGGCCTGGTCGTGGGCCCGCACCTCGCCGCCGTAGACGTGGAACGTCGAGGTCGTGGCGTAGGACTTCTCGAGGCCCGTCAGGACGATCGTGTGACGGTCCTTCCAGCCCGGTGACGTCGCGGTGACGGCCGGGGCGCCGGCGGTCGCGTAGTCGAGCTCGACCCGGGTCGGCTCGCTGGTCTCGACGATGAGCTTGGCGACCTGGGTGGTGACGTAGATCAGGCGCACCTGCTCGATCACCGGCTTGTCGTCGTCCGCCGGAAGGCTCAGCGGGTCGAGGGGATCGCCGGAGTAGGCCACCTCGACGCCGTCGTAGAAACCGTCGCGGTCGCTGTCGGGCGAGTAGGGGTCGGTCGCCGCGGCGGCCTCGGCGCCGTTGATCAGGGCGTCGCCGTCGTAGTCCACGGCCCAGCGTCTCCCCATGCCCACGGGCAGGCCCAGGAAGAGGTGGCTTTCGTTGCCCGTCGACGCCGCGGCGGCGAAGTCCGCGAGCTGGCGCGCGGGCAGACCGGGGTCGTCGGAGACGAAGCTCGCGCCGTCCCAATACCAGCGGGTCTGCTCGAGACCCTGAGGCGTCGCCATCGAGCCGAAGGCGGCGACGTCGCAGTTGCCGGCTTGCGCCTGGGCCAGCAGGTACTGGCCGACGAAGCCTTCGGTCTCGGGATGGTCCTCGTCGAGGAGCGCGGCGCGGTGGACCGCCGGCGCCAGGCCGCTGTCGAGCTGGTGCAGGAAGAAGGCCGCGTCCTGGCGCTCTTCCGGCGTCAGGGCACCGAACTGCTCGAAGACGAACTCGAACACCCCGGCGCGGTTGCCCGCGTGCGCGGTGCCCACGCCGAGGGGAGCGCGCACCTGGGTGACGTCTTCCGTTTGATTGGGCGGCGGCGGGAACGCCACCGTCACCCGGCTCTTCAGCTCCTTGCGCCAGAGCGCGTTGTAGGCCGTCACGTCGAAGCTGCTGCGGTGGTCCTGGTCGGCGGCGCCGTCGTGGAAGAAGTCGTTCGCCGTGCCCGTGGGCAGCGTGTGGCAGTCCTGGCAGGTCGCCGGCCCCACGTTGGGCTTGGTGAAGTAGACGTTTTGCCCGTTGACCGCCGAGAGGGCGCCGTGGATCGCCACGGTGCCGGCCGGGTTGAAGCCGTAGAGCAGGGCGGGGTCGTCGCTGACCACGCGGTCGGGGTGCGCGAAGGGGTTGGCCGGGTTCTGCACCTGAAAGACGAACCGCTGGAACTTCTCGAACGTGCCGCCCGGCTCCTCGCCGAGCGGGGTGCCGCCGAGCAGGCCGGCGAACGCCGGGTTGAAGTCGAGGAACGAGCGCTCGCCGCGCCAGTGGTAGGGCAACAGCGGCTCGATGCCGCGCAGGTTCTGGGTCGCCATCGGCCCCTTGTCGTCCACCGGCCAGTCCGAGAGGTTCCAGACCAGGAAGTCCATGCCCACGTCGAGGTGGCAACTGTTGCAGGAGGCGTTGCCGAGCTCTGAGTTGTCGCCGTCGTAGAAGAGCGCGCGCCCCTCGCGGACGTCGCGGGGCGTCGGGTCGTAGCCGAGATCGAGCCGGCCGGTCATCGGCACTCCGTGACCGGCGAGGTCGTAGACCTCGATCTCGTTGGTCCCCCAGCAGTAGACGTAGGCCTTGTCGCCGGCGACCACGACGCCGCGGGGAATGGCGCCCTCCCCCACGTTCCACTCGCGGATCCGGGCGCCGGCGGGGCCGAGCAGAACCGCGTTGTCGGTCAGTATGCCGACGACCACGGCGCCGCCCTCGGGGGTGAAGGCGAAGTCGTAGGGCTGGCCGACGCTGAAGCCTGCCTGGTAGTCGATCGCCGGCGTCGATGGATCGGCGTCGTCGAGCAGCACGATGGTGTGGTCCGCGGCGCCCACGGCTCCCTGGGGATCGAGGGTGGTGATGGTCAGCCGGTTGAAGACGATCTCGCCCTTCACCGCCGGCTCGCTCTGCAGATCCGGGTCCTTGTTGTTGGCCTCGGTGCCCACGATCCAGAAATCGCCGGTCCGCGGGTTGACGCCGTGCGCGAAGAGGTTGGTGCCGAGGGCGGTCGCGGCCACCGCCACCGTTCCGGTAAAGGGGGTCGGTCCCGGAACGAGGCGAAAGAGGTCGTGGTCGGGCAGCCCTACCGTGGCCACGGTGGGATCGGCCATGTCGACCACGTTCGTCCCGGGAAAGGCCTGGTTGAAGCCCACCTGGCCACCGGACCTGGTCATCGAGTTGTTGCCCGAGAGCATCGGCGCCACCAGCACGGCGCCGGCACCGTCGGAAGAGAGGAAAAGCAGGTGACGGGTGGTCTCGATCTCGTAGCGGTCGTAGACGGCGCCGGTGCGCAGGTTGATCTCGATCACCACGTCCTGGGCCGAGCAGGCCGCGAAGAGGTGGCCGCTGGCCGGGTCCACGAGCAGGTCCGCGGGCTCGGCGGGCAGCTCGATGAAGCCGAGCAGGCCGCCGGTGGCCGGGTCGAGGCGGGTTACGCCATAGGTGCCGCGGCTGGCCACCAGCAGCTCGTGGTGGCCGTCCACGGGCGAGACCCAGTACTCGATCGACACCGGCCCCCAGGGCGCGGCGATCGTCCTCACCGGCGCTCCGGTCGCCAGGTCGTAGCCGACGACCGTGCTGCCGTGGGTATTCACCGCCCACAGCGTGGCGCCGCCGGGAGCAAGCACCATCGGGTCGACCGGCATGAAGAGGAGGTCGACGTGGTCGCCCTCGACGTTGTCGAGGGCGTCGAAGGGGACGTCCGCCGCGCCGGTCAGGGCGCAGATCGTCAGCTTCAGAGTCAGGATCCTCGTCAAGGCGCGTTGCGTCATAGTTCTCTCCTTCCTTTGAGCGGAACGTCCATTCGGCGGGCGGGAGGGATCAACGCAGGAGAATGACGCGGACGTATACTGAGAGCCGTCCCGTCCGGAGGAGCCGTGACCGAAACCCGAGACGTCACTCAATTGCTCCTGGATTGGTGCCACGGCGACCGCGAGGCGCTCGACGAGCTCATGCCCCTCGTCTACGACGAGCTCCACCGGCAGGCCGAGCGCTTCATGCGCCGCGAGCGCCGCGACCACACCCTGCAGCCCACGGCGCTGGTCCACGAGACTTTCCTCCGGCTCGTCGACCAGAACCGCGTCGAGTGGCGCAACCGGGCGCAATTCTTCGGCGTCGCGGCCCAGCTCATGCGCCGTATCGTGCTCAAGCACGCGCGGCGCCGCGGCGCCGGCAAGCGCGGCGGCGACGCGGTCCGGGTGTCGCTCGACGAGGCCGAGCGGGCGGGGGAGAAGAGCGCCGCCGACCTCCTCGCCCTCGACGAGGCCCTGACCCGTCTCGCCGCGATCGACCCGCGCCAAGGCCGGATCGTGGAGCTGCGCTATTTCGGCGGGCTCACCGTGGAGGAGGCCGCCGCCTGCCTCGACCTCTCCACGGCCACGGTCAAGCGCGAGGCGCGCCTCGCCCGCGCCTGGCTCCAGCGCGAGATGGCGGGCGCCGCCCAAACCTGATCCGCAATCCGGGCACGGAGGACGTTCTCACCGGAGACGACGATGACGCCGCAGCGCTGGGAACGGATCAAGGAGCTCTTCCACGACGCCTTGGCGCGCGAGGACGGCGAGCGCGACGCCTTTCTCGAGGCGGCCTGCGGCGCCGACCGCGGCCTGCGCGACGAGGTCGCCTCGCTCCTCGCCTCGGACTCGCGTCCGGCGACTCTCCTCGACGGCTCGCTCGCCGACGTCCTCCCGGCCGTGCTGGCGCCGGGTTTCGCGGACGGGCAGTCGGACGAGCCGGCGGGGCGCCGCTTCGGCCCCTACCGGGCGGCGCGCGAGATCGGCCGCGGCGGCATGGGCGTCGTCTACGCCGCGGTGCGCGACGACGACCAGTACGACAAGCAGGTCGCCGTCAAGCTCATCAAACGCGGCATGGACACCGACGCCATCGTCACCGGTTTCCGCCGCGAGCGCCAGATCCTCGCCAACCTCGAGCACCCCTCGATCGCCCGCCTCCTCGACGGCGGCGTCACCGACGACGGCTTGCCGTACCTGGTGATGGAGCTCGTCGACGGCGTGCCGATCGACATCTACTGCGAGCGCCATGGCCTCGGCACGGCCGAGCGCCTGCGTCTCTTCCGCACCGTGTGCGCCGCGGTCGACAGCGCCCACCGCAGCCTCGTGGTGCACCGCGACCTCAAGCCGTCGAACATCCTGGTGAGCGCGGACGGCGAGGTCAAGCTGCTCGACTTCGGCATCGCCAAGCTGCTCGACGCCGAGGCCGCCGGCGAGCCCACGGTGGGGGCGCTCAAGCCGATGACGCCCGACTACGCCAGCCCTGAGCAGGTGCGCGGCGGGCCGATCACCACCGCCAGCGACGTCTACGCCCTCGGCGTGCTGCTCTACCTGCTCCTGACCGGGCGGCGGCCACTCTCCTTCGCGGCCTACACGGCGCCGGAGATCGCGCGCGTCGTCTGCGACCAGGAGCCTCCGCGGCCATCGGCCGTCGTCGCCGGCCGCCATGGCCGCGCCCTCGCCGGCGATCTCGACACCGTCGTGCTCAAGGCCCTCGCCAAGAGCCCGGAGCGGCGTTACGGGTCGGCGGACCAGCTCTCCGAGGACCTGCGGCGCCACCTCGAGGGACTGCCGGTCCTCGCCCGCAAGGACACCTTCGTCTACCGCGCGGGCAAATTCGTCCGCCGCCACCGCTGGGGCATGGCCGCTGCCGCCCTGGTCTTCCTCTCGCTCGTGGCGGGCATGGCGGCGGCCGCCTGGCAGGCGCGGGTGGCGCGGGCCGAGCGGGCGACGGCGGAGTGGGTGTCGGGCTTCCTGGTGGACCTCTTCGAGATCACCCATCCCGGCGCCGCCCAGGGCGAGACGGTGACCGCGGTGCAACTGCTCGACCAGGGCGCGCGGCGCATCGCCGGCGAGCCGCCGGAGCGGCCCGAGGTGCAGGCCGCGCTGATGGACAACATCGGTCGCGCCTACTTCAAGCTCGGGCTCTACGAGCGCGCCGAGCCGCTGCTCGCCGACGCCCTCGAGCGTCGCCGCGCGGCGCTCGGCCCGGACCATCCGGAGGTCGCGGCGAGCCTCCACCACGTCGGCGAGCTGCGCGCGGCCCAGGGACGTTACGAGGAGGCGGAGCGTATGCACCGCCGCGAGCTGGAGCTGCGTCTCGCCGAGCTCGGCGAGGGCCGTCAGCTCGTGGCCGAGAGCCGCAACAGCCTCGCCCTGGCGCTCTACCCGCAGAGTCGCTTCGACGAGGCCGAGGAGCTGCTGCGCCGCAGCCTCGCGCTCCAGGAGCGCGCCCTGGGCGGGGAGCACCCGGAGGTAGCGACCACGCTCAACAACCTGGCGCTGGTGCTGCGCTCGGCCAGCCGCTTCGAGGAAGCCGAAGCCCTCTACCGGCAGGCACTTCCCATCCTGCGCGGCCGGCTCGGCGAGGGCGCCCCGGAGCTGGCGGCCTGCCTCAACAACCTGGCGCAGGTGCTCCGCGTCCGCGGGGAGTGCGAGGAGGCGATCGGCCTCTGGGAGGACGCGCTGACGATCGAGCGGCGGATCCTGGACGAGCGCCATCCCGAGCTGGCCGTGCTCCAGAACAACCTCGCCGGCTGCCTGCGTGACGTCGGCCGCGACGGCGAGGCCGAGCGCCTGTACCGGGCCTCCCTGGAGCTGCGCCGCGAAACCCTGGGCCCCGCCCACCCCGACGTCGCCGACAGCCTCAACAACCTCGCCCGAATTCACTTCGACCGCGGCGACCTCGACGCGGCCGAGTCGCTCTATCGCGAGGCGCTGGCCGTCAACCGCGGGCGCGACGGCGGCAAGCACCTCGATGTCGCCACCAACCTGAGCAACCTGGCCTCGGTCCTGGCGAGGAAGGCCGATCCGGCGGCCGAGCCGCTCTATCGCGAAGCCTTGGCGTTGCGCCTCGATCTCCTCGGCCCCGAGCACGCCGCCGTGGCCACCGATCGTCACAACCTGGCGGGCCTGCTGTTTCGCAGCGGCGCCTTCGACGAGGCGGAGGAGCTCTACCGCGAGGCCCTGCGGGTCCGCCGCAGGACGCTGGGAGACGGACACCGTCTGACCGCGGACACCCTCTTCGGCCTGGGGTGGCTTCTCGCCGACCGCGGACCGCCCGAGCGCGCCGAGGCGCCTCTGCGCGAAGGCCTGGACCTGTGGCGGCAGTGGCCGGAGAAGGAGTGGGTGAAGGTCGCCAGCACCCAGAGCCTGCTGGGCGGCTGCCTCACGGCGCTCGGCCGCTACGCCGAGGCGGAGCCTCTACTCCTGGAGAGCCTCGCGGCCTTCCGCGGACGCCTCGGCGACGGCGACTCCCGGACCGTGCGCACCCTGCGCCGCGCCGTCGAGCTCTACGAGGTCTGGGAGCGTCCCGACGAGGCCGCCCGTTATCGGGCGCTTCTGTAGCCGTCCACGTCAATACTCCACGTCGACGCTGATCTGGTCGACGCCGGCGTCGAGGCCGGCGGTGGAGTCCTTGGCGGCGAGCCCCGACTTCGGCTCCGCGCCCGGATAGCGAAGGCCGAAGCGGACGATCAGGCGGTCCGTCGGGTCGATGCTGGGCACGCCGTCGACGCCCAGCTCGCGGGAGAGCTCCGGCGAGACCTTGAAGGACAGGAGCGGCTCGTCGCCGGGGCAGACGTCGCGCTCGCCCACGGTGACGAAGTCGTCAGAATCGTAGCCGTGCATTTCGAGGGTCAACGCGTAGCAGCGCTCGACGGCGAGCTCGACGTTGACGGCGGTGAGCAGGATGGGCTCGGGCATGGGCGCGAAGTAGGCGAGGATTTTTACCACGCCGGCGCCCCCCGCGTAGGCGCGCAGGTGATAGTCGTCGGACGCGGAGAGCTCGTCGAGCCCGCCCGTCCCCACGTCGCCCAGCACGACGCTGAAGTCCGCCGGATAGGCGGTGGTCTTCACGACGTCGAGGCTCTTGCCGCTCTTCTCGGAACCGAAGGGGTCGGTGGTCTCGCCCCAGAGCGGCTCCAGGTCGGGGCTGAGGAGCACGCTGAAGTCCTGCTGGCCCTTTCCTGCCGCGCCCAGCGTCATGCCGGGCAGCGAGCACTGCTCGGTGAGCCGGCCGCGGACGAGGACGTTGCCGTCGGGACGGACGAGGACGGAGCGTCCTTCGTCGTCCTGGTCTCCGACGCCGTAGAGAAGCGCCTCGCGCGTGCCGTCCGCCCGGTACTTGGCGACCAGGAGGTCGCGGCCGAAGCCGCCGTAGCCGGTCACGTAGACCGCGTCGTCAGGACCCGCAGCGACGCCGAGGCCGCAGTCGTGACCCTCGCGGCCGTCGACGGCGAGCCAGTCGAGCAAGCCCAGGCCCGGGGCGTAGCGGGCAACGAAGAGATCCCGCGACGGCGCCGCGCCGCCGTCGTACTCGGGAAGGTGCCAGCCGGTCAGGACGACGTTGCCGCCCGCGTCCACGGCGACGCCGCGGGCGCCGAGCTGCTCGCCGCGGGTGTCGTCGCCTCGCCTGCAGAGGGCCTGGCAGTCGATCTCGGCGGGCGGCGGACCCGCGGGCAGCGTGCCCAGGTAGGCGTCGGCCACGGGTCTGCCGTCACGGTCGAGCAGCACCACGAAGGCGCCGCGCGCCCCCACGAGCCGGTCGGCCTCGCCGCTCTCCCAGGCGAGGAGGACCTCTCCCGCGGCGGCCACGAGGCCGCTGGCGCCGTCGAGCGCCAGGCCGTGGACGATGGCGGAGACCACGTGCTCGGCGCTCAAGGTGGTGTGCTCGTCGAAGAGCGGGGACTCGCCGCCGTCACCGCAGAGGCTGTCCGCCGTGGCGGTCCCGACGCGTCTCCAGAGCTCGGCGCCGCCGGCGTCGACCTTGGTCACGAGAGCCCGCGAGCGCGACGGGCAGCCTCCGGCCGCGCCGCTGACGGCGCCGGCGACGATCGTCGACCCGTCCGCCGGGTCGACGACCACGGCGTGCTCGCGGACGACGGCCTCGGCGATCCAGAGATCGTCGGCCGTCGCGGGGGCCGCGAGGGCGAAGGCGAGGAGAAGAGAGCTGCCGGTGGGTTTCATGGCCCCTTCCTTTCGTCGTTGGGGTCCTCCTTCTCCATCAGCGTGAGACGTCGACGGGATCGTGAATCGGAGAGCGTCGTATGGAACGTCCCTTTCGGGCGCTGGAGGGATCAGGGGTGGTGCTCGTAGCACGCGGGTCCGGAAATACCGCAGGCTGCCAAGCGTAAGACTCAAAGACGGCCGAGGACGGACGGATGTGCCGTGCGTCCCTGCCGACGTCGGCTCCATGGCCCCGGCACGGCGTCAGTTCGACGTCTCGCCGTCGAGGCGGAGCTCGTCCACGGAGCTGACCGTCAGCGCCTGATCGAGGATCTCTTCGAGGCGCTCGACGCTGCGGATGGCGTCCAGCTTCTCGCGGGTGGAGAGTGGCACCGACGTGAGGCGTCCCTGGAGGACCCGCACGATGCTGTTGCGCATGGCCTCGAGGCCTCGGGCCTCGCCTCGGGCCTCGCCTCGGGCTTCCCTTTCGGCGAGCGTCTCTTCCCAGGTGATGACCATCTTTCGGACCTCCTCGTCTTTCCGGGTCTCAGCGATGAAGCGCTGCGTCTGCGCTTCGTCCAATTCTAC
>DASWIG010000438.1:0-4287 GCA_036397835.1 Thermoanaerobaculia bacterium | reverse complement strand
CCTGGATCCGGGGCTAGATCCAGTCTCATCCCACCCGGACCGATTATGAATCCTTTTTAAACCGTCCTATCCCTTGTCCTTCCCGGTTCGGAGAGGCATCATAACACTCACGGGCTCGTTACAAGCGGATTGACCAGCGCTCGGCGGGGGCCGAAACCGCCGCAACCCGGCTCTCCGGAGTACGTGCTCCCGATGCCGGCACTTCCATCCGTTAGGAGGGAGAGTCTTGTCACCTACTTCAACGTCGTCAAGCCAAGAACCTCAAGAGAGCGGGAGATCGAACATGAAGAGAACTTGCTTGGCCTGTCTCGTCGTCCTCCTGGCCGCCCCGGCGTGGGCGGGCAACGGTCACTACCTGCACGGCATCGGCGCCGTCAACAGCTCGGTCGGCGGCGTGGCGACGGCGGTGCCGTTCGACGTCGTGGGGGCGCTTCACGTCAACCCGGCGGTGCTCACGGAGTTCGACGGCAACCAGGTCGCGTTCAGCGTCGAGCTCTTCTCGGACCAACCCGAGGCGACGGCGAGCTTCGCCGCGTCGGGGCAGTCCTTCACCACCGAGGCCTCCACCGAGCTCGGCGTGCTGCCGGCCATCGCCTTCTCCCACCGCCTCAAGAACCGGCCGATCACGATCGGCTTCGGCCTGCTGGCGATCGCCGGTTTCCGCACCGACTGGCCGCAGGATCCGAACAATCCGATCTTCGCTCCCCAGCCCGACGGCTTCGGCACGGTGAAGACCAACCTGGCGATCACCAAGATCCCCTTCGCCCTGGCCTACGAGGTCAATCCGAAGCTCTCCGTGGGCTTCGCCCTCGACTTCTACGCCGGCACGCTGGCGATCTCGCCGCTGCCGCCGGGGGCGCCCCAGTGCACCAACCCTGCGCCGGGCTCCGGACGGGTGGTCGACTGCTGGTTCTCCGACGCCGACAATACCGTGCCGGCCTATGCCCTCGGCGCCCACCTCGGTCTCTACTACAAGGTCAGCCCGAAGCTCGCGGTCGGTCTCTCCTATTCCAGCGCGCCGGACTTCAACGATTACGAGTGGAATTCGTCCTGGGCCATGCCCTACCACCGGCTCGCCGACGGCACGATCGTCCTCAACGTCGACGCCAACGTCCCCAACAACAACAACGGCCCGAATCAGCAGTGCCCGGCTCCCTTCACCGACAGCGACGGTGACGGCCGCTGCGACACTTTCGGCCGGCACCGGACGGTGAAGTATCCCCTGGACGGCCAGGCCATCGTCGCGGTCGGCGTCGGCTTCACGCCCAACGACAAGCTCAGGATCGGCATCGACGGCCGCTGGTACGGCTACTCCTCGGTCGACGGCGCCGGCCACGTCGGCGGTTTCCGCACCGATCGCGGGCTCAACGAGATCGGCTGGGACGACATCCTGATCGGCGCGATCGGAGTCACGTATCAGGCCTCGGAGAAGCTCACGGTGCGCGGCGGCTTCAACTACAGCGAGACGCCGATCCAGGAGCGCAAGGCCTTCACCAGCCTCGGCACGCCGCCCACCTTCGAGCAGCACTACACCTTCGGCCTCGGCTACCAGCTCACGGAGAAGATCCAGCTCAACCTGGCCGCCTACTACGTGCCGGAGAACAGCGTCACCGGGCCGCTGCTGAGCCCCTTCCTGGCCGGCGACCTCAACACCGGGCCGGGGACCCTCGACGTCAACGACGACCAGATCGTGCCCGGCGGCTTCTTTACCATCTCGGAGCGGCTCGTCTCGGGCCTGGTCTCGCTCTCCTACTCATTCTGAGGTCAGGAGGACGCCATGTGGAACAAGATCTCGAACCCCTCGGGCCAGCTCAAGGACGAATACAAGACCGTGGTCGTCGGCTCCGGATACGGCGGCTCGATCGTCGCCGCCCGTCTCGCCGAGAAGGGCCACTCGGTGGCGCTCTTCGAGCGCGGCAAGGAATGGCTTCCCGGCGACTTCCCCGACACTTTCCGGGAGCTCGCCGGCAACTTCCGCTCCACGAGCAAACCGCTCGCCCTGGTCGATTACTACCTCTGCGAGGACATCGACGTGCTCAAGGGCAACGGCCTCGGCGGCACGTCGCTGATCAACCTCAACGTCGCCTACCGGCCCGACCGCGAGTACTTCGAGGATCCGCGCTGGCCCAAGACCTACCGTGACCTGGCCGCCTCGGGCGACCTCTGGAAGTACTACGAGCGGGCCGAGTCGATGCTGCGCCCGAACCACCACCCGCGGTGGGACCAGCTCACCAAAGTCAAGCGCATCAAGCAGCGCTACGACGAGCTCGAGGACGCCGCCTTCGGTCCCGTGAACATCACCGTGAACTTCGAGCTCGAAGACGAGACCAACCACGCCGGCGTGAAGCAGTACCGGTGCATCGACTGCGGCGACTGCTTCCCGGGCTGCAACGTGGGGGCGAAGAACACCCTCGCCATGAACTACCTGCCCTACGCCAAGGCCAAGGGCGCCGAGATCTACACCCAGATCGAGGTGCGACACGTGGCGAAACGCGCCGACGGCGGCTTTGAGGTGGTCTATCGACACAACTCGGACGAGAAATGCGGCGAGGATCGGCGCCTGGTCGCTCACAACGTGGTGCTGGCGGCGGGCGCCGTGGGCTCCACCGAGATCCTGCTGCGCTCCGGCGCCGAAGGGCTTGACTGCTCTCCGCGGCTCGGCGAGGGGTTCTCGGGCAACGGCGACTACCTGGGGGTCGCCTACAACAACGACGTGCGCTGCGACGTGATGGGCTACGGCAACCACCCTGACAGCAAGCGTGCCCAGGTCAAGCCCGGGCCGACGATCGTCGCCTCGATCCAATACGACCGCTCGCGGCCCTTCGCCGAGCGCATCACGGTGGAGGATTTCGCGGTCGTCCCGAGCGCGCTCGTCGACACCTTCCGCCACACCCTCCCCGGCCTCGCCGCGCTGACCGGCAAGGACACCGACCACGGCCTCAAGGACAAGGCGCACGAGCTCGCCCGCATCGGCCAGGACCAGCTCGCCTGGAACCCCAACGGCGCCCTCAACCACTCGATGGTCTACCTGGTGATGGCGGTCGACGACGCCAAGGGCCGCATCTTCCTCAACGAGAAGGGCCGCGTGAACGTCGATTGGGATTCCGTACACAAGGACCCGATCTTCACCAAGATCGAGAACGAGCTCAAGGAGCACGCGCGGGTGCTGGGCGGCACCTGGGTACACCTCGAGCGCCCGAACCTCTTCGGCGCCAACAACCTGATCACCGCGCACCCGCTCGGCGGCTGCGGTCTGGGCGAGGACGCCGGCGGCGGCGTGGTCGACCCCGACGGCCAGGTCTTCGACGGCGGCGGCGGGATCCACCGCGGGCTCTTCGTGGTGGACGGCGCCATCGTGCCGGCGCCGATCGCCGTCAATCCGTTCCTCACCATCTCGGCGCTCGCCGAGCGGATCGCGGAGCGGATGCCTCACGTCCTGGCCTGACGCGGAGCTCGAAAACGGGGCAGTCAAAGATCTCACGAGACCCTATCTATCGACGGAGGACGGATACCAGATACCAGATACCTGAGGGAAATACCGTTCATCTTCGTTTTCTCTGATACCAGCCTGGAGAAGCAACTCTTGGTGAAAGGAGAAAACGATGGTCGAGTCAGCACAGAAATCGCGAAGTCTCTGGGTGAGGTACTGGCGGCCTGCGCCGTTGCTCGTGGCGGCCTGCTCGATGCTCCTCGCCGCCGCCGCCCTCGAGGCCGGCAGCGTCCGCGAGGCGACCGCGGTGAGCCGCAGCCCGGCAGTCGACGCCGCCGACTTCTTCCTGTTCCGCAGTTACGAGCCGGGCCGCGATGGCTACGTGGTCCTGATCGCCACCTACAATCCACTGCAGGAGCCCGCTTTCGGCGGTCCCAACCATTACCCTCTGGACACCGGCGCCATCTACGAGATCCACGTCGCCAACGACGGCGACGCGGAGGAAGACGTCACCTTCCGCTTCAACTTCGATCAGCGGTTCCGGGCACTCGAGCTCGAGGTGGGCTTGCCGGGCGCCGAGGAGTCGGTCCCGATAGCCCAGGTCAACGCCGGAGAGATCCGCGGCGGCGACGAGAGCGGGCTCAACGTGCTGCGATCCTACACCGTCAAGGTGTTCCGCCATGGCGAGGCGGGCCAGCAGGGCGAGTTCCTGACCCGCGCCGCGACGGGCGCGCACCGTTTGCGGATGCCTTTCGACGACATCGGAGACAAATCGATTCCGGACTTCGAACGCTACTCTTCGTCGTTCGTCTACGAGGTGAACGTTCCCGGCTGCGACGGCACCGGCCGGGTCTTCG
>DASWIG010000437.1:0-32974 GCA_036397835.1 Thermoanaerobaculia bacterium | reverse complement strand
GTGGCGGGATGCCGCCGGCGGCCGAAGCAAAGGTCCGCGGTCGGCGGCACAAACGTGCCGGTGGCCGGTGCAAGGGTCGCGGAGCCGGATGTAGGGACGCAAGGCCTTGCGCCCTCCCGCCGAATCGGGCGCACAGCGTCGCGGTCTATCTGGATCCTTCCCCGTCGGCGCGCGCTTCGATGTCCGGCGCCGGCTCGTCTGGCGCGGGAGCGCAGCAGGTTACGGGGCCTGGAGCAAGCGAGGACCCGGGGCTCGGAGCGGGCCGACGACGAGGAGTGACGTCCGGCGCCGGTGCGGTACCATGCCCGGACGCTGCGGGCCAGGTCCGCGCGGACCCTGATCCGGAGGACCCTCAGACATGGACTCACCCAGCGAACGATCCGACGCGGAACATGCCGGCGACGGATTCCGCACGCCACAGCACCTGAGCCCCGCGGTCGCCGCTTCCCTGCGCCGCTACTGGCGCACCAACGTGAAGCTGATGGCGGCGTTGCTGGCGCTCTGGGCGGCGGTGGGCCTGGGCTGCGGCGTGCTCTTCGCCGACGCCCTCAATCGCTTCCGGATCGGCGGCTACCCGGCCGGGTTCTGGTTCGCCCAGCAAGGATCGATCATCGTCTTCGTCCTCATCATTCTGGTCTACGCGCTGGCGCTCAACAAGCTGGACGAGCGGCACCACGAAGAGATCGAGACCCTGAAGCGCTCGGCCGCCGAGGACGCGCGATGAGCGTGCTCCACTGGACGTACGTCTTCGTCGGGCTCACCTTCGCGCTCTACCTCTTCATCGCCTGGCTGTCGCGGGTGCGCGACACTCGGGGCTTCTACGTGGCGGGCCGCGGCGTGCCGGCCGCCGCCAACGGCATGGCCACCGCCGCCGACTGGATGAGCGCGGCCTCGTTCATCTCGATGGCCGGCCTGATCAGCTTCATGGGCTACGCGGGGGGCGTGTACCTGATGGGCTGGACCGGCGGCTACGTGCTGCTCGCCTTGCTGCTGGCGCCCTACCTGCGCAAGTTCGGCCACTTCACCGTACCCGACTTCATCGGCGACCGCTACGCCTCGAACGTGGCCCGGCTGGTGGCGGTCGTCGCCGCGCTGTTCGTGAGCTTCACCTACGTCGCCGGACAGATGCGCGGCGTCGGCGTCGTCTTCTCGCGCTTCCTGGAGGTCGACGTCAACGTGGGCGTCGTGGTCGGCATGGGCATCGTCTTCGTCTACGCCACCCTGGGCGGCATGAAGGGGATCACCTGGACCCAGGTGGCCCAGTACTGGGTGCTGATCACCGCCTTCCTCATCCCCGCCATCGCCATCAGCATCCGCCTCACCGGTCACGCGCTGCCGCAGCTCGGCCTGGGCGGCCAGCTCCTGGGCGGCGGCTACCTGCTCGACAAGCTCGACCAGATCCACGCCGACCTCGGCTTCGCCAGCTACACCGCGGCCTTCGAGTCCGGCCAGTGGGACCGCCCGAACGTCTTCTTCGTGACTCTGGCCCTGATGGCGGGCACCGCCGGGCTGCCGCACGTGATCGTGCGCTTCTACACCGTCAGGAGCGTGAAGGCGGCCCGCTGGTCGGCTTTCTGGGCGCTGTTCTTCATCGCGCTCCTCTATCTCACCGCCCCGGCCACCGCGGCCTTCGCCCGCTACTACATGATCGACTCGCTGCAGGGCAAGACCGCCGAGCAATTGCCCGACTGGTTCCGCAACTGGGAGAAGACGGGCCTGATCCTGTGGCTCGACGACGGCGACGGCCGGGTGCGCTATTCGGCCGGCGAGGACAACGAGGTCTTCAGCTACGGCGCCGGCAAGGTCGTGGCGGACGGAAGCGCGACGGCGCTGCCCGCCATCACGGCCGACCATCAGAAATGGATCTCCTCAGGACGGGCCCAGGGCCGCGACTGGCGGCCGGTCATGCGGGCAGCGGGGCTCAGCGGACCCGACCGCGACATCATCGTGCTGGCGACGCCGGAGATGGCCGAGCTGACGGCGTGGATCGTCGCGCTGGTGGCGGCCGGCGGCCTGGCCGCGGCCCTGTCCACGGCCTCGGGGCTGCTGCTGGTGATCTCGTCGGCGGTGGCGCACGACCTCTACGCGCGGGTGATCCGCCCGCAGTCGAGCGAGGCGCAGCGTCTGCTCGTGGGGCGCGCGGTGATCGGCGTCGCGGTGGTGGTGGCGGGGATCTTCGGCATCTTCCCGCCGGGGTTCGTGAGCCAGGTCGTGGCCTTCGCCTTCGGCCTGGCGGCCGCCTCCTTCTTCCCCGCGATCGTGCTCGGCATCTTCTCCAAGCGGGTGGGCACGGTGCCGGCGGTCGCCGGGATGCTGGCGGGCCTCGCCTTCACCCTCTTCTACATCGTCGCCAACGTCTACGGCGGCATGAAGCCGTGGACGTTCGGGCTCTTCGCGCAGGGCATCAACCCGCAGGGCGTGGGCGCCATCGGCATGGCGCTCAACTTCGCCGTGACGGCGGCCCTGACCCCGCTGTTCCCGCCGCCCAGCGAAGAGGTGAAGGACCTCGTCGATTCGGTGCGCGAGCCCGAGGGCGAGGTGCCCGCCGTCGACATCGAGACCGCCGTGGAGCACTGAGCTCGCGCTCTTCGGCCCGGCTGGCGTGCTGGGAGATGGTGTGCTGAGGAGGAAGGGGTGAATGGTGCAGCCAGGAGGAGTTGAACCCCCAACCTTCTGATCCGTAGTCAGATGCTCTATCCAGTTGAGCTATGGCTGCACGCGAACCCGTGCGGACGGAGGATTGTAGAGCAACCCGCCGTCCGTTGCAACCCCCTTGCCCGCGGAAAAATTCCGGGCTACTCGATGAGGCCGGTCTCGGGGGACGAGGCCGTGGCGTAGAGCTTGCGCGGGATGCGTCCGGCGTGGGCCGCGAGCCACCCGGCCTCGACCGCCAGCTTCATCGCCCGCGCCATGCGCACCGGGTCGGCGGCGCCGGCGATGCCGGTGTTCATGAGCACGCCGTCGGCGCCGAGCTCCATGGCCACGGCGGCGTCCGAGGCGGTGCCGACGCCGGCGTCGACGATCACCGGCACGCCAGCCTGCTCGACGATGATCCGCAGGTTGGCGGGGTTGCGCACGCCCATGCCCGAGCCGATCGGCGCCCCCAGCGGCATCACCGCGGCGGCGCCCAGGTCCTCGAGCTTCTTGCACGCCACCGGGTCGTCGTTGGTGTAGGGCAGCACCACGAAGCCCTCCTTGACCAGCGTCTCGGTGGCCTTGAGCAGCTCGACGTTGTCGGGAAAGAGGGTCTTGGGGTCGCCGAGCACCTCGAGCTTGACCCAGCTCCAGCCGCCCAGCTCGCGGGCCAGGCGGGCCGTGCGCACGGCGTCGGCGGCGGTATAGCAGCCGGCGGTGTTGGGCAGGAAGAGGTAGCGCTCGCGGTCGACGTGGTGTACCCAGGCGTCGGCGTCGGGGTCGGCGAGGTCCACGCGGCGCAGGGCCACGGTCACGATCTCGGTGCCCGAGACCTCGAGGGCCCGCACCATGGTCGCGGTGTCGGGGTACTTGCCGGTGCCCAGGATCAGCCGCGAACGGAAGGCGCGGCCGGCGATCGTCAGCGGCTGGACGGCGACGGCGGCGTCGACGGGCGGGTGCTCGGCGGCGGCAGTGGTCATGGTCGGTCTCCTATCGCGTCCCCAGGGGGGAGAAGTAGTGGGTGCCCTTGATCGGCTCGCGGAGCTGCTCCACGAGCTCCTCGAAGTCGCCCGGACGCTGCGGGAAGTTGAGCCGCCGGGTGTCCACCACCAGCACCGGCGAGCGCCGGTAGTGGTGGTAGAAGTGGTTGTAGGCGTCGATCAGCTCCACCAGGTACTCGCGGGCGATGTGGCGCTCGTAGGCCCGCTGGCGGCGGCGGATGCGGCCGATGCAGGTGTCGACGTCGGCCTCCAGGTAGAGCACGAGGTCCGCCGGCGGCACTTGCGGCTCGAGCATGGCGTAGAGCTTGTCGTAGATCAGCAGCTCGTCGTCCGAGAGGTTCATGTAGGCGAAGATGCGGTCTTTGTGGAACGGGTAGTCGGCGACCACCAGACGCTGGAAGAGCTCGCGCTGGATCGTCTCCTGCTGCTGCTTGAAGCGCGAGAGCAGGAAGTAGAGCTGGGTCTGGAAGGCGGCGCCCGGACGGTCCTTGTAGAACTTGTCGAGGAAGGGGTTCTCCACGTCCTCGAGCACCTTGACGCCCTCGAAGCGGCGGGTCAGGAGGTCCACCAGCGTGGTCTTGCCGACCCCGATCGGGCCGTCGATCGCCAGGTAGTTGTAGGGCAGCGACTCGGTGCTCAAGGGCGGCGTCCATCAGCGATTGCGCATGGGGAGGTCGGGGCGGCCGTCGATGGGACAGTATATCTCACGGCCGCTCCGGCAGCGTGGTAGGATGGCGGAACCGTGACGGCTCCCGCCCGCCCCGCCGCCGCGCGCGGCTCCGACTCCCGACGCCCTCCGCCCCTGGCCGGCCCGCCCGTGTCGACGGCGCCGCGGTGCGGAGAGGCCCGCGGATTCCAGCGATAGGAGAGAGATTTTGGCGCCCTGGTGGTTACGTTCCAAGAAGGACGAGCCTTACGAAGACCCCCTCGAGATCGACGAGGAGACCCTCGCGTCGATCGCCGTCGAGCCCGAGCCCGAAGACGAGGAGGAGGACTACGACCCGCGCGCCGACGCCGCGGCCGAGGCCGCCGAGGCGACGGCCGAGCCGGCGGCTGAGCCGCCGGAGAAGTCCCGGCGCAAACGCCGCCGCAAGCGCAAGCGCAGGGCGGAGGCTGCGCTCGGGGAGCCGCCGGCCGGCGACGACGCGGCGCCAGTGGCCGCCGCGCCGGACCCGGCGTCCGCGCCGCGCGACGACGCCGCCGCGGCCGCCGAGGCGGCCCCCGGCCCGGCCGAACGCGGCCCGGCCTTACGCGCCCCGGCCGAGCGCGGCCCGGCCGAACGCGCCCATTCCCGCAGGTCGCTGGACCAGGGGGAGATCGTCTTCGACTTCGGGCCGCCCGAGCGCAGTGCCGTGGTGAGCCACGAGCGCAAGATCGCGCTTTTCTGCGACCTCGAGAACATCGCCCTCGGGGTGCGCAACTCCGAGACCAAGAAGTTCGACATCGGCCTGGTGCTCGAGCGGCTGCTCGAGAAGGGCAAGATCATCGTCAAGAAGGCCTACGCCGACTGGGAGCGCTACAGCGACTACAAGCGCGCCTTCCACGACGCCGCGATCGAGCTCATCGACATCCCCCAGAAGCACTACTCGGGCAAGAACAGCGCCGACATCAAGATGGTCGTCGACGCCATGGACCTTTGCTTCTCCAAGGAGCACCTCGACACCTTCGTGATCATGTCGGGCGACAGCGACTTTTCGCCCCTGGTCTCCAAGCTCAAGGAGAACAACAAGTACGTGATCGGGATCGGGGTCAAGAACTCCACGTCGAGCCACCTGATCGACAACTGCGACGAGTTCATCTACTACGAGGACGTGTGGCGCGACCTGCAGCGCACGCCGCGCCTGGACCACCTCTCGCCCAAGGACGCCGAGGTCTTCGGGCTCCTGATCGACTCGATCCTCGCCCTGATCCGCGAGAACAAGAGCGTGATCTGGGGCTCGATGATCAAGCAGACCATGCAGCGCAAGCGGCCCTCGTTCAGCGAAGGCTCCTACGATTACAGCTCCTTCGGCGCCCTGCTCGAGGACGCCGCCAAGAAGCACATCATCCGCCTGAAACGGGACCAGCGCTCGGGCAACTACGTGGTCACCGGCTTCGGCCAGCACTAGAACCACACGCCCCAGCGGATGCGGCGGAAGACGAGCACGAAGAACCCCAGCAGGACGAGGACGACGGCGTTGACGATCACGCCGAGGCGACCCGCGGCGCGCCCGGACGGAGTCCGCGCGGCGTAGACGCCGAGGACGATTCCCACGACGTTGAGCCCCAGGGCCGCGGCGACGGCGCCGCTGACGTAGGGCCGCAGCCGTCCTCCGAGCACGAACGGCAGCTCGTCGATGCTGGTGGCGAAGGCCACGGTCAGCAGGCCGCAGACGACCGAGAGCACTCCCGGACGGATCCGCAGCGAGACCACGTCGTACTCGCTGCTGCCGTAATCGAAGGCGGGGATGGG
The DNA here is from genome assembly GCA_036397835.1 of Thermoanaerobaculia bacterium. Lineage (GTDB taxonomy): Bacteria > Acidobacteriota > Thermoanaerobaculia > Multivoradales > J023 > DASWIG01. The sequence goes on along the minus strand of DASWIG010000437.1, from coordinate 26,887 downwards.
CTCGCTCATCTAGTCTCCCGGGGAGCTCAGGCCCGCCGCGTACAGACGCGTCTGCGGGTGGTAGAGCCGCCAGTCGAACCAGTAGTCCTTGAGCGTCCGGACGCGCGCCAGCTCCCTCCCCGCTAGAGGACCGGCGAGAGCCCGCCCCGCGAAGTCCCACTCGCTCGCCGTCCGGGCGTCGACGAGGCGCAGCGGCGCGAGGCCGGGCAGGCGGTAGAAGTCGAGGGCCTCGCCGTCCACCCGGCGATCGAAGCAGCGCACCGACTTGCCGTCCTCGCCCACCACCACGAGCAGCGGCACGCCGCCGAGCTCGTCGACCACCGGGCTGCGCTCGGCGAGGACGGCGAACGGATAGGCCTTGGCCTCGCCGCCGATCTCGACGCCCACCACCAGCTCGCGCGGCGGCAGCGGATCGCCTGGCGGCGGCGGCACCACGGTCGGGTAGCGGTCCATGTCCTGGTCCCAGTCGGCGGCGGCGTAGTGCTCGGCGTAGCGCGCGTCGGCCCGCAGGACGCGGCTGTCCGGGCGCTCGCGGCGCCAGAGAGCGAAGCTCACCTCGTCCCAGGGGACGAGCTCGAGGCGCCGGCCCTTGAGCGGTCCCTGGATGGCCTCGCCGGTGACCTGCTGCCACCAGCTTCCGGTCTCGGCGTCGCGCATGATGAAGTTCTGGTTGTTGATGCCGGCGAGCTCGAAGTGGAGCACCTGGCCGTCGACCGCCGCCTTCCACACCAGACCGGTGTGACAGAGCGTTCAGTAGGTGACGACCAGCGGCTCGCCGGCGATCGCGTCGTTGACCACGTGGTGGTAGGCCAGCAATCCCACCGGGTAGGCCCGAGCTTCGCCGTCGACGACGACGCCGAGCACCATGTCCTCGTCCTCGAGACCGGCCTCGGCGACGCTGACGAAGCGGTTCTCCGCGAGCGGCGCGAAGAACCTCAGGAAGGGGTTGAGGCGCGCCGCGTAGCTGGTGACGGCGATCACCGCCACCAGCAACGCCGCCGGCGCCCGCAGCCACCACGACGAGCGCTTCCAGATGAGGGCGAGGAGCACGGCGCCGGCCCCCAGGAGCACGAGCGTGACGAGCGGGCTCCAGCGGGCCGCGGCGTAGGCCGCCGCCACCTCGCCCGCCGTCTGGGGCTCCATCGGCCGGAGCAGGTGCAGGGGCAGGTAGACGCAGAGCGCCGCGGCGGCGGCGATCACGACGAGGAGCAACGCGTAAAGACGGTTCATCGCGTCCTCTCGGTACATTCGGGAGCGGTGGCGAGGATGGCCGCGAGCATCTCCGGGGCTATCAACTCGACGGAGCAACCTGCTCTGGCCAGCTTTTTTCCTTGATCAGGTGCTGTCGAAGCGCCTCGAGCCGCGATGGGCTCATGTGGTCGACTCGAGCGCGGCGCTCGGCATCCCAGGCGAGTCCCAGGACGGCGCACAGGTCCTCCACGCCGCGCCGGAGACCAAGTGCTTCAGCCTGGCGCCGCGCCTCGGCCTCCTTCTCGGCCCGTTCCTCAGCCTGGCGCCGCGCCATCTCTGATACCTGGAGCGCCGCCTGCGCCTTCCTGCGTCCCGCCTCCTCTTCGTCCGAGATCAGCAGACGCTCACCGGTCTCGGCGTCGACCACCACCAGCTCCTCGCTCGCGGCGTCGATCTGGAAGAACAGGCCGAGCTTCTGCGAGAAGACCCGCCCCTCGGCGTCGGGTGAAATCTCGACGTAGACACCTTTCTCCAGCCGCCGGCCCACCAGGTCCCGGACCCGACGCTCCACCACCGGGTAGACCGTGAAGTACTCCTCCACCCCTTCCCTGGCGTAGCGCACGACGTTCTTCTCCAGATCCTTGTCCTCGATTTCCTTCTCCGAGGTCGACACCGCCTCGAACGCGAAGGCCAGTCGCCCGCCGACGGCCGCGAGGCCTACCGCACCCGTGATCTTCGAGGTGTCGACGTCGCCCTCGATCACCGCCACGTCAGGACCGCAGGTCTTCCCGTCGTGCCGGAGCACGAGCACCACGTCCGAGGTCACGCGGATGCCCGGGCGTTTCTCCAGGTGGCGGCGTATGGCGTCCGCCTGCGGATGGAGGAAGGAAAAGTGGGGAAGGCCCTGGGACACTTGGTCGCCCTCCTGGGGATAGACGAGATCTTCAGGGGTCAGGGGGATCTGCTCGAGGTCTTCCCGCCCGTCGGGGGTGGTGGTGCGACGCCAGCGATAGCCGAGACGGAAGGGATCCTTGGCGCCCGGCGAGGCCGGACGCTCCCGGTCCCGTACTGCCCGTGGGGCGTCGACCGTGGACGCGCGGGCTTCCATCTTGGATGCGAAGGTGTCCATGAAATCCAGTATAGAGGTCACGGGGGGAGTGAGCAAGCAACGACGCAGAGACGGCTCATCGCGTCCTCTCGGCTCATTCGGGAGCGGTGGCGAGGATGGCCGCGAGCATCTCCGGGTCGTCGGGCAGGAGCCCGGCGGCGCGCAGCCGCGGCGTCAGCACGTGCCAGCGGCGCTCGCGGGCGAAGACCTCGCGGAAGATGGGCAGGGCCTCGTCGAGGCGCCCGGCACCGGCCGCGGTGACCGCCTGCCAGTAGCGGATCTCGACGTTGTCGGGCTGCAGGCCGGCGGCCGCGGCGTAGGCGCCGAGGGCGCCGTCGACGTCGCCGGCGGCCAGCAGCTCGTCGCCGTGGTTCATGTGCTGGTAGGCGCGGTGGACGTCGAGCAGCCGCCGCAGCTCGCCGAGCGGGGCCGGGTGGTCCTCCACGCGCAGGTCCACCTTGCGCTCGCGCCACGGCGCGCCCTCCGAGGCGCCGGGCACCACGAGAAGAGCCGCCGACTGGCGACCGCGGACGTCGCCGCCCTCGGCCTCGGCGGCCTCGAGGGCGGCGAGCAGGCGCTCGGCGAGGTCGCCGCCGGTGGCCTCGTAGGCCGTGGCCATGGCGTCCCACACCGTCGACTTCTCCATCAGGTTGGCCTGCACCGAGTAGTGCTCGCCCTGGCGGTGGCCGGCCGCGGCGATGCACTTCGCGCCGGTGTGCGTCGCCACGCCGCCGTGACGGTCGACCATGGCCACCTGCCGCACCTCGGGGTGGGGATCGGCGGCGAGCAGCGCCGCCAGGGCCTGGGACGCGGTCTTGCCAGCCCTCATGAGCTCGAGGCCCAGCGGGCCGTAGGAGATCTCGGCGAACGACTGCGTGGCCACCGCGCCGACGCCGGCCTCGGCCCAGCTCACCACCGAGCCCACCGAGAACCAGTGCGACTGTACGGCGACGCCGAAGTCGCCGGTGGCCGGATCGTGGGCGACGATCGAGTAGGTGTGGAAGGGGCGGACGGAATGGCCGGACGCCGCCGCAGACGCGGCGAGCAGGCCGGCCAGGAGGGGGAGCCAGAATGCTTTGCGGTCCATGGGGCCTCCGTCGTGAAGTCTTGGCGTCTTTTTGGCTGCCGGGCAAGACTATCAGCTCGACGCCGACGGCTCGACGCGCTACCCGTCGTCGCCGGCTGGAGGCCCCCAGGCCGCCTCAATCTTCCAGGGCCGGGGTCTCGACCGTGAGTCCCCGACCCCGGGCCGGGGTCTCGACCGCGCTCTCCAGCTCATAGGTGGGCCGGTACGGGAAGGATACCGCGTAGTACGGCTTCAGAAGACCCAGTTTGCCGTCGCCGGAATGAAGTCGATAGCCGATCGCCACCGAGGGATGCTTCCTATCGAGCTTCTCCAGGTCCTCAGGCTCGCTGCTCTCTTCGAGTACGTTCCAGGCCCGCTTCTTCGCTTCCTCGATATCGAGCACGTCCATCTGCCCTTTCCCGGATGCCTCCTCGAAGCGCCATCCCCGTGCGAGCAGCCGGAGACCTCGGGCCGAGAGGCCCGACTCCGTGTCGGGCGCGGTTTCGTATCGCAGCAACACCTTGAAATCGGGATCGAGAATCTCATAAACCGCGCCGCTATTCTCCTGGTCCTGGAAGCTGGCGACCAGCGCCAGATAACGGCACTTCTCCTCCGAGACGACCTGGCAGCGGGGAAAGGGCATCGATTCGTCGTCGGGCAACTTGTCGATGGGGAAGCTGTCGATCTGCTGTCTTACGACCCTGCCTTGGCACCTGTCTGCCCTGAGAAGCGACGAATCGACGACCGGCCCTGCTCCCAACATCGACAGCAGGCGGGCAAGGGCCGCCGTCGCCGGTTGCGAGAGGCCTGCTTCCGTCTCAGTGCCGTACACGAGGAGTGAGCCCTCATAGTGCCGGTGCTCCGCCCTGATCGCTCCGCTCTCGCCGGTCTCGTCCGCCACGCGTGCGAACAGCTCCTGCGCTTCCTGGTCGATACGGGCTTCGAGCACCGGCAGCTTCTTTGGCGGGTCACCATCCGGCAGGGATCGCGGCGACGATGGTGCCGGTGGAATTCCGGCTGCCCACGTCTCGGGCCTCTCTCCCCAAATCGGGTACTGGATGTGCAGGTGGTCGCCGCCGACGTTACGCTCCTTGCTCCACGTAGAGTCGTAGAGCGGGTTCTTGTTTCGATCTCTGTTCGCCAACGTAGCGCAGAGCGGCGTCTGGCTCTCTCTGACCAGGCCCATGATGAAGGCGTCGGCCAGCATGAAACCCTGATCGGTCAGGCGGAAGACCGGAGCGAGAAGCGTGGGAGTCGGCCGAATCAGCGTCGAGCCGCCGCAGACCATGCGAATTCCGTTTCCCAGCGGCGAAGTTCCCGAGCTCGGATTCTTCTCCCCCCAACGGGCGAAGAAATTCGCCTCCTCGACAGTGTTGGGAATTCCGCTGGCGCAGATGTCGTTGAACCTATCCGGCTCGCGGCCATTGCCGTGTGCCATTACGCTGCAGGCGACCAGCCAGAGATAGCGGGCACGGCCATCGCCCGGCGCTATCTCGTTGACATTGACGGCAACAGGGCCGCGGCCTCGGGCCAGGCGCTGCGAAACGAAGAACTGCGTTTGATTCCCGTGGGCGACGTGAACCGTCAAGTCGTAGGCTTCGATCGTTGCCGGCCCGGCTTGGTGCGGAGTGTCGCGAGCACTGACGAACTGCGCCGCGACCGAGTCCTTGATGAGATCAACCTGGCCGCACGTCTCTGCTAACAGGAGCTTGTGAGCATTCTCGGCACACTGACGTAGCTGCTTGTAGCCGGGGGTATGTGAGACGAGCGCTCGCATGGTTATCCGTCCTCCCACTCCAGGAGCCCGAGAGGGCACTTCGGGTCGCCGAGAGGAGGACTTACTTCACAGGGCCGAGGATATTCCTTGAGACCGCCGAACTCCCTGCACGCCGCCGGTGCGAGATCGTAGAGCCAGTAGAACACCTCCTGATGGGGCGCCGGCTCGGTGCTCGGATCGTAAGAATGAGGATTGACGTTGAATAGCCAAACAAGCAGCGGCTTTGAGCCGTCGCGTGGCGTGATCGTGCATTCGCTTCCTCCAGCCTCGAAGACGATCGGCGGATCGCCCGCGACCGCCACCTCTTCGGCGAAGGTCTGAGGCCCGCGAGGCCGCAAAGCGCAGTCTTCCTCCGGGATTTCCTCTTCGCCGACGAGCATCTTGTATCCGAAGACGGGATAGATACCGTCCCGATGCGGCAAGGTCCTGCCAACAACGGTCCGCGCGTTCATGATCTCGACGCTCGCCAGAACTTCGTGGACGTCATACTCGCGCGGCACCTTGAAGAATTGATCGCCGCATCCCGATAACAGGCTGTCCCGGGCGACAAGGGTTTCGAGATCGATCTCAGCGACGGAGCTCGATCCTAGTCGAAGCGCCATCGCTTTCGGTTCGCAGGCCGCACCTCCGCAGAGCTTGTAAGCGTCAATCTCTATTTCACCATCGGATTCATAGGAGTACAGACGAAACTTCGTCGCCGGGCCACCGACGAGGGTGCAGGCTTCCGAAACTATGGCATTGTCGTCGAAACCGACGTAGGGCGCGTGAGGCAACAGGGTCAATGAGTCCAGAATCGCTCCCTGAACTACATTCGGCAGCTCCCCCTGGCCTTTGGGCATTCTATCCGCATCGACGAACAACGCGGTGAGCGGCAGCGACGGCGTGTCGGCGGACTCGGCTACGAAGGCCGTAAGGCCCTGAAAGATGACGGTTGCCGTCGCTGATCCTGCCGCCATCCGTACGGCGGGCGTCCGTGGCTCCTGTTGCCTTTCTCCGAGATTCTCGCCCACGACCGACGGCTCGGGTGCCGGCGCGCCACAACCGGCCATCCAGACCGTGAGCACCAAGATCGTCCATAGTCGCTTCATTGCGATTCCTCCAAATTGCACCCCGGATCTCCTCGCACCTTCTTATTGAACTTTACCCGCTGCCGGATAAGACGGACGCGGCCGGCTTCTTTCCGAGCTCGCGGGCCTGACCCGCCCGGTCGACGCGAAAGGCGGCCCAGGTCCGCGGCGCGGCGAGGCTCGGATCGGCCGCGCCGAGGCTCTCGAGCTGAGCGGCGCGCAAGGCCTCGGCGACGGGCTCGCCGGCCGCCAGCCGCCGGTGGACGGTCGCGAAGAACCGGACCGTCGCGGCGTCCTCGACGTCCCAGGCGGCGGTAACCACCGCCGGCACGCCGCGCGCCAGGAATGCCGCGGCGAGCCCGGCGTACTCGGCGGTCTCGGGCACGGTGCCCAGCGCGGTGCTGCAGGCGGCGAGGATCACCAGCTCGAGGTGGCCGAGGTCGCGGCCTTCGAGGTCGCCGGCGGTGAGCAGATCGGCGCCGGGCTCGGCTGGGTCCATGGCCAGGAGGATGCCTCCCCGATGCGGAAAGGCGTTGTCGGTAATGCCGTGGGCGGCGGCGTGGAGCACCCGATGGCGCGGCAGTGCCGCGAGTACTGCCCGCCGGGTCGCCGCCTCGCCGGCCAGGGCGGTGGTTCCGGGACCGCCCCAGTCCTCCACCGCGCGCGCGGCGTCCTTGAGACGGCCGAGACGGAAGCGCGAGGCGTCGAAGGCCGGGTCGGCGACGAGCAGGAGCTCGGCCGGCGCAGCACCGGAGCGGCCACGCGCGGTGGGCCGCAGCAGCGACTCGAGGCTCGCTGCGAAAGCGAGGACGTGGCGCTCGATCAGGTAGTCGCCGCCCTCGAGCGGCAGCGCGGCAAAAGGGAGGCCTTGCAGCGAGGTCGCGGGCACCAGGACCAGCGAGGCGTCCCGTGGCAGCGCGGCGAGCTGTGCCGGCAAGAGGAGCCGGGCGAGCTCGCGGCCGAGGCGCCGACGTTCCTCCGCGGAGGCCTCGCTTCGGATCCCACGGCGAAATGCGTTGACCCGTCGGGCGACGGTCTCGGAAGCGACCCTTCGCTGCTCCAGGACGACTCGGCCCTCGGGATCGATGGTCCAGACCAGCAGACGGTCCGGGAGCTGACCCCAGCGCAAGACCAGGCCTCCCTTCGGCACCGCGGCGGCCAGACGCGTCGCGGCGAGGGGCCCGCGTGCCGTCTCCTCGGGGCCGCGCTCGACGAGCCGACCCTCGCCGCGGTCGAGCGCGGCTAGCGCGGCGAGCGGATCGCCGCGCTCGTCGAGCAGCAGCCGGACCAGGTCGGCGACGAGGTCCCGCGCATGCGCGGCGAAGCGGGCTCCTTGCTCGGGATCCGTGATCTCGCTTCGCTGCCGCTCGACCTCTGCGAGCCCGGCGGCGAAGCCTTCCTCGGCCGCGGCGAGATCGCCCCGCCGCCAGGCCGCTCGGGCGCGCTGCCGGAGGAGGCTCACCACCACGACCCGGTTGCCGACCCCGGCGCCGGCGCGCTCGGCGTGAAAGGCGAGCGCGCGGTCGATCGCCGAGGGATCACCGCCGGCGCGCGAGGCGCGCGCCACGCCGAGCTCGATGGCGATCCTGTCGCGAATCTCCTGGCCGGCTGGCAGCCGCCGCCACGCCGCTTCGGCACGGTCGAGCTCGGCGGCGGCCTCCTCGGGCCGGTCGAGCGTCGCCAGCATCGTCGAGCGCGCGATCCTGGCGTAGGCCACGAGATCCTCCTCGCCGCCGGGCTGCGCCGCGGCCCCCTCGGCGACATGGATCTGCTCGTCGATGGCGGCGAGCGCGGCCCACGACCGACCTTCCCGGCGCAGGGCTTCGACGGCGTCCTGGACGATGGTGGCCGCGCGTTCGCGGTCGTAGAGCAGGTGGAGGCCATGGAGCGCGGAAAGGCGAAGAGCCCAGGCCTTCTGGCCGAGACCGCCGAAGGCCAGGTTGCGGGCACGCAAGGCGTGGAGGTAGAGCGTCTCGCCCGTCTCCCCCAGAGCGCTGTAGCGAGCGATCGCTTCGCCGTAGTGGGCGTCGGCGTCGGCATAGCGGGCCTGCACCATGGCGACGAGACCGAGCAGTGCGTGGACCCGTGCCACGATCGCCGCGCGAGCCGGCGTCCCCCAGCGGTTGAGGACGTCGGTCAGCCGGCGGACCGCCGCCGGGAAGTCGCCCTCGAAGTAGGAACAGATCGCGCGATCGATCCCGACCCAGGCCACGAAGGGCGTCCTTGCGGCTTCGAGATCGCCCTCGGCGGCGGCAAGGGTCTCGAGGTCGCAGGTGGCATAGGTAGCGTCGCCGCGTATCCGGCCGAAGGCGGCGTGGCCCGAGGCGAGGAGGCCGCGGCGCGCCGGATCGGCGCCGCCGACGGCAGTGACGGCCTCGAGCAGCGTCGAATCACCGCGGGCGGCAACGCCGGCGGCGAGGGAGCTGGCCGTTTCCAGGGCAGCGTCGGCGCCGGCGGTGTCCCCCCGGAGGCAGCTCGCCGCCCACCGACCGAGCAACGCCTCGCCGCGAGCCCGTTTCGGGCGCGCCGCGGGCGGACCATGACCGGCCACGAGCGCGCGGTAGGCGGCGGCCAGCCGAGAGGCGGCGCCGGTCTCTGCTTCCGCCCAGGCACGGTCGGCGGCGTGCCGGAGGCCCAGGCTCGACAGGGCGAAAGCACGGTTGATATGGGCCTCCGTGAGGCCAGGATCGAGTGCCGAGGCCCGCGCGGCGTGCTCGAGGGCGTCGGCGAGGTCGCCGGCCCGCTCGCCGCGAGCGGCACGCAGGAGGAGGGCGGCGGCCAGGTCGTTGTGGCGCGCGGCGGAAGGGTCGCGATCGACGGCGGCCGCGAGCTCGTCGACGGCACGGTCGTAGGCACCGTTGGCGAGCGCCCAGAGCCCGTAGACGCGCAATAGGGCCGGGTCGTCGCCGGCATCGTCGAGGTGACGGATCGCCGCGCTGAGCTCCCTCCACCCGGTGCCGAGGCGCGCGTCGCGGCAAGTCGGGTCGGGCCGATCATCAGCGAGGCGACGATCGGGGCACGGTCGTGAGGCCGAGACACCCGTCGGCCGCGTCACCGGCGCGAATCGCTCCACCAGCGCAGCGCGCAGCTCGGCGTCGAGCCGCAGGCTCAGGTCGCGGGTGTCGGAGCAAGAGAGCAGGCCGGTGCAAACCGCCAAGAGTACGGTCGCTCTCCCTGGAGTTTTCCTCGTAGCACGTTCCACGGGCCGTCGTCGGCGTCGAAATGATGGCCTCCCAACTCTACACGAGAGCGGGCCATCGCGCCGGCCGGAAGGGCCCCGGCCGAGGGGCCTCCCGGTCCACTGCAGACGCCTGGAGCGATTTTTCCATCCCATCCGCAGTTCTCCGGGCCGCGTCCCGAGGTGCGTCAGCCCCAGAAGGAAGTACTGCGGACGGCTCGAGCGATTTTTCCGACCCGTCCGCAGTGGCCATGAAGGCGCCCAGACCCTGCGCCGGACGTCCAGAAGCCCCCGACAGGGGGCTCCGATCCGGCGGAGAAGCGTTCCGAAGCACTGCGGACGGCTCGAGCGATTTTTTCAACCCGTCCGCAGTTGGAGTAGAGAGCCCCTGGCGCCCTCGAGACGCCCGGAGGCGCGCTGTGGACGCCAGGCTCGATTTTCCCGACCTGCCTGCAGCCGGCTGCGAGCGCGACCGCCGCCCGGTGCTCTCGAATCGGAGCCGCCGGGCGCCGCCGCGGCCACGGCGGTCAGGCCGGCCAGGAGGAGGAGCCAGAGTGCTTTGCGGTCCATGGGGCCTCCGTCTTGAAGGTCTCGTCTGCTGCGGGACAAGACTATCAGGACGGGGCGCGCCTCTGTTGGACGCAGTACCCGGACCGGGTTATAATCGTCTCGTCCAAGACGAGGATCCGCTCCAGAAGGAGCAGGACGCATTCGAGGCCGCTCGTGAGGAGCTCTTGGAGGATCATGAAGGTGAGTTCGTGGTCTTCAAGGATCAACGGCCTGTGGGCTTTTACTCATCATTCAAGGAAGCCTACAGCAGAGCTCTCGACCTTTTCGGTTTAGAGAGTGTGTTTCTGGTTTCTGAGGTGCGCAGACAGGTACCGGGATCCGCCTCGCTTTCTTGGGACTTGGCGGTCTTGTAGAGTGGGACGGTGAAGGTTGCACAGACATGGACATAGTCGTCTCCGCGGCGGCGAAAAGGGCTCCTTTCAGCGCAGGCCCTTCCAGATGTCGGGCCGGCACACAAAAGCCGTCAGTGGACGAGTGGCTGCAGGATGGCTTCGAGGATCCGTACCGCGTTCCCCGCCCCGCCGCAGGTGAGGTTGTCCATCACCGCCCAGATCCAGTAGCCGCCGCCGCAGCCGGGATCGGGCTCGACGGGTCCCACGAGGACCTCGTCGCGGGCCGCGGCGTCGATCATGCCGAGCAGCTCGGGATCGACGGCGAGGTCGTTGAACGGGTGCTTGGCGAGCGCTCGCCGCACCTCCTCGGGTCCCGGATCCTCGGCCAGGACGACGTGGAGGCTGGCGCCGAAGCTGTGGAAGACCCCCGTCTGCAACACCTGCACCGCGAGCTCTTCGGGAGGAGGATCCAGCACCGCGCGAAGGTGCGGCACAAGCTGCTCGGCCGAGGTCGGGCTCGGTATGGCGTTGAAGGCCACCTGGGTGCCGAAGACCTGGCGCGACGCCTTGGGGTCGAAACGCAGGATGCCGCGGGTCTGCTCGAAGACCTCGTCGAGGGCGGCCCGGGTCAGGGCCGACGCCGGCTGCAGCAAGGTGGCCGAGGCCCGCGCGGGCCGGAGGTCACGCAGGGGGTGGAGCAGGTGCGCCAGGAGCACGGCGCCCGGGTGCGGGCTCACCAGCGGCGCGCCGGCCCGCGCCGACTCGAGGTTGACCCCCGCCACCACCGCCTCGCCGTCGCCGGGCGCGGCGTCGGGCGAGAGGATGATGGGCGTGGCCGAGGCCGGCAGCGCGGCGATCAGCGGCCGGCTCTTTTCGATGCCGCCGCAGAAGAAAGCCACGTCCACGCGGTCGAGGTCGCCGGCCTCGAGCGCGGTGACCATTGCCGCGGCGCCGGCCACGTCGGTCAGGGTGCCGGCCTCCTCCTCGTCGTCGGTGAGCAGGCGGATCTCGTGCCAGAGCTCGCGCCTGCGGCCCAGGGTCTCCCGGACCTCGCTGCCGAGCAGGTTCGACGGATGGAGGAGGGCAAGGCGCGTCATGCCGGTTCCGATGAATCGGGCTGGGCGGCGGGCGCTTCCTCGTCGCGCCGGCGCAGCCGGCCCCACAGAAAGCCCCACAGCCAGCCCACCGGTCCGCTGAGGGTGTAGATCCCGGCCGCCGAGAGCAGGAAGGCCGCGGGGCGGTAGGCCAGCACCAGGACGCCGGCGGCCACGGCCATGAAGGCGCGGTAGCTCCAGCGCTGGCGCAGGTCGATGTTCTTGAAGCTGGGATAACGGAAAGTCGACACCATGAGGCCGCCGATGACGATCAGGGCGAGGATCATGAAGCCTTCCACGAGCTCCGGGCGCAGGAAGCTGGCCCAGGTCAGCAGGGCGTTGGGGGTGGGCGCGGCGAAGAGCAGGGCCACCAGGGCGCCGGCGGCCGCCGGCGCCGGCAGGCCCACGAAGAAGCGGCTGTCGACGGTGCGCGTCTGGACGTTGAAGCGGGCCAGGCGGATCGCGGCGCAGAGCAGGTAGAAGAGCGGCACCAGCCAGCCCACGCGGCCGTAGCCCTCGAGGCCCCAGAGGAAGGCCAGGAGAGCCGGCGCCGAGCCGAAAGTGAGCACGTCGGCCAGCGAGTCGAGCTCCTTGCCGAACTCGCTCTCGTTGCCCGTGAGGCGGGCGATGCGCCCGTCGAGGGCGTCGAGGATGCCGGCGATGATCACCATCACGGCGGCGTCGTCGAAGCGGCCGCGAAAGCCGAGGACGACCGCGTAGAAGCCGAGGAGCACGTTGCCGATGGTGAACAGGCTCGGCAGCAGGTAGGCGCCGCGGCGCAGCCCCTGGCGCACGCGCGGGCGCGCCCGGCGCTCTCCCGGCCGGCGCCGGCGGCGGCGCCCTTCCACTTCCGGCATCGGCTCGGCCTCCGTGTCCGTCATGGGCCCGCCGCCGGCGTCTCGGCCGGCCGGGCGATCGGCGTCGCCGCGGTCCTGACCCGATCTCCCTTGCTGACGAGGATCTCGTATTGCTCCGGCACCAGGACGTCGACCCGCGAGCCGAACTTGATGATGCCGAGGGGATCGCCGCGGGCCACCTGGCGGCCCGGCTCGAGGTAGCACACCACGCGGCGGGCCACCAGCCCCGCAATCTGGCGCACGCCCACGCGCTCACCGCCGGCGCGCTCGAAGACGGTCAGGTGCTTCTCGTTGAGGTCGCCGGCGTCGTGGCGGAAGGCCGCGACCTTGCGGCCGCGCGTCAGCTCGGAGGCGATCACCCGACCCTCGACGGGGGTTTTCTGCACGTGGACGTCGAACACCGAGAGGAAGGTTACCACGCGCCGGAAGCGGCCGGGCCCCACCGCCGGATCCTCGAGTTCGTCCACGCGGGTGACGAGGCCGTCGGCGGCCGCCAGCACCACGCCGGCCTCGCCGTCGAAGCGGCGGCGAGGGTCGCGGAAGAAGAGGAGCACGCCTACGGCGAGCACGGCGGCAGCCAATGCCCAGGCGGTTTCCCGGAAGTAGAAGAGGGCGGCGGCGAGTGCCGCGACGGGCAGGACGAACGGCCGGGCTTCTTTGGCGAACGACATCGGCATGGCGGTGCGGCCCGCCGCAGCCGCGGCGAGGCCGCGTTGGGCTGGTCGGCGGCGAGGGCCGCTCTAAGCGGTGACGGAAGCGAGCTCCTCCTCGTGCTGGCGCACGATGGCTTCCATGCGGTCCTTGAGCGTCAGCTTGTGGAGCTTGATCCGTTTCATCTCGATCTCGTCTTCTTGGGAGAGAAGAGACTTCTGGCGCAGGACTCCGAGTCGCTGCTTGAATTCCTTGTGCTCCTCGAAGAGCTGGCGAAACGTCTCATCGGATGCGAGCAGCCTCTCTTTGACGGGATCGATCTGCATCATGGACCTCCTGCTTGGCGTGCCTGTCGGCACGCGGTTCGTCCGCGATTCGTCCACACCGGGTCCCGGCCGCGAGAACGACGCCTCGAGCGGCGGGACACGGGCTTGACCATGTACGGGAAAGGGCTCATCGACTCCTGCCAGCGTACCACCCGCGGCGCCGCGGATCAAGCGCCGCCACCCGCTCACTCGGTGCGCAGCGTCTCGATGGGATCGGTCCGCGCCGCGCGCCAGGCCGGCAGAAGACTGCCCAGGCCCGCCGCCACCAGCAGCACCAGCGGTCCGACCAGGTAGGTCGGCGCGTCGATCACGTCGACGCCGTAGAGCTGGCTGGCCATGATCGGCTCGAGCGCGATGGACGCCGTGGCGAGGCCGAGCACGACGCCGGCCGTCACCACCTGCAGGGCTTCGAGGAGCACCTTCGCGAGCAGGCGCCCGCGGCGCGCTCCGAGGGCGATCTGAATGCCCAGCTCGCGCTGCCGGCGGCTGACCGAATAGGCCACCAGGCCGTAGACGCCGATCACCGCCAGCCCCAGCGCCAGCAGACCGAAGCCGCCGAGGAGCTTGGTCGAGGTGCGCTCCAGCCACAGCGCGTCGGCCACGAAGTCGTCCATCGTGCGGAGGTCGGCGACCACCAGGTTGGGGTCGATCTCGCGCACCACGCCGGCGAGGGTCTCGAGCAGCGCCGCCGGCGCGCCGGCGGCGCGCACGTGGAGCGTCATGGTGGAGGCGAAGTGCTGGTCGAGCGGCACGTAGACGAAGAACTGGTCTTCCTCGCGGACCTCGCGGTACTTGGCGTCGGCCACCACGCCGACGACCTCGATCGGCGGCGTGTTGGGGTAGTCGAAGTGGAAACGCTGGCCGATCGCTTCGGCGCCGGGCCAGGCGCCCTTCGCCATGGTCTCGTTGACGATCGCGACGAGCTGGTCGGCCGGCTCATCGTCCCTGAAGTCGCGCCCGCGGAGCAGGTTGATGCCCGCGGTGGCGAACAAGCCGGCGCCGACGGTGTTGACGCGGTGCCGGGAGTTGCCCGCGATCTCGCTGGCGCTCTCGCTTCCGGGCAGGTAGACCTCGCGCCGCATCACCGCGCCGCGCAGGAGACGATTCTCGGAGAGCGCCGCCGCCTCGACGCCGGGCAGGGCGCGGGTGCGCTCGAGCAGGGCGCGGTAGATCTCGCGCGCCTGCTCCTGCTCGAAGCCCTGCTCGCCCGGCGAGACGGTGACCACCGCCAGGCGCTCGCTGTCGAAGCCGAGGTCGATGGCGAAGATGCGCTCGAGGCTGCGCAGCAGCAGGCCGCAGCCGATGAGCGCCACCAGGGCGAGGGCGACCTGCAGCACGACCACCAGGCTGCGCGGCTTGAGCAGCAGCGGCAGGCCCCTGGCGCCCGCCAGGGGCTCGGACTCCTTGAGGTTCGACACCAGGTCGGCGCGCGCGGCCCGCAGCGCCGGCCACAGCCCGAAGGCGAGCCCCAGGGCCAGGGCCGCGCCCACGGCCACCGCCCACACGGCGACGTCGAGGCGCAGGTCGAGGGCGGTGGCCGGAACGTCGGGCGGCCGCAGCGCCCAGAGCACCGTGAGCGAGAGCCTGGCCACCGCCAGGCCGCCCAGCCCGCCGAGCAGGAAGAGCACCAGGTTCTCGGTCAGGAGCTGGCGCACCAGGCGGCCGCGGCCGGCGCCCAGGGCCTGGCGCACGGAGAGCTCGCGGGCCCGCTCCACGCCGCGCACGAAGAGCAGGTTGGCCACCGAGAGGCAAGCGATCAGCAGGATCACCAGCACGATCAGCAGCCGCATCGCGTAGCCCTGGTAGCGGTCGCGGAAACGCTCCGGGATGGTGCTCGCGGCGAGCGGCGCGACCTTGCCCCCCAGGCGGCCTTCCAGGGTCTCATGATACTCGTCGGCGAGCCGGCGGGCGAGGTCGTGGATCTCCTCGTGGGCCTTCTCCACGCTCACGTCCGGACGCAGCTTGCCGAGCGCCGGGAAGAGGGCGACGCCGCGGTTCTCGAACCAGGAGCCGAAGGGTGAGACGCGCTCGAAGGTGGCGAGCGGTATGAAGACGTCGACGCTGGCGAGCATCTCGGTGCCGCGAAAGCCCGGCGGCGCCACGCCGACGATCGTCATGGGCTGGCCGTTGACGGCGAGGGTCCTGCCCACAGCGCCGCTCTCGCCGCCGAAGAGCCGCTGCCAGCAGCCGTGGGTCAGCACCGCCACCGGCTCGCTCGTCTTCTCGTCGTCGCGCGGCTCGATCACGCGGCCGCGCGCGGCCGCGATCCCCAGCAGGTCGAAGTAGTTGCCGGAGACGAACATGCCGGTCACGCGCTGCGGCTCGCTGCCGCCGGTGAGGCTCATCGGCCACCAGTGATAGAGCGCCAGTTGCGAGAAGCTGCGGTTGCGTTCGCGCAAGTCGCGGTAAACCGGATAGGAGAGGGGCTGCTCGCCCGCGTACTCGTCGGCCTGGTTGCGCAGCGTGCCGTAGACGGCGACCAGGCGATCGAGCTCGGACAGCGGCAGGGGCCGCAGGAAGATCGCGTCGAGGAGCGCGAAGATCGCCGTGCAGGTGCCGATCCCCAACATCAGCGACGCCAGCGCCGCCGCGGTGAATCCGGGCTTGCGGGCGAAGCCGCGGCAGCCGAAGACGACGTCTCGCCACAATCCACGCATCGGGACCCCCTTTCGCGGACGCCCGGCCGAACGGGTCAGCCGGAGTCTCCTTTGGTCTGAGGGTCCTATCATACCCGGATCCGCACGGGTCGCCGCCGGCGCCCGCGTTCCTTCTCCTTCCGCCGCTTCTGAGGTAACATCCCCGCTCACCTTCGGGGGTTTTCCATGACGACGACGACGGCAGCCGCCAATCGCTGGATCGCGTATCGCAAACCCAGGCCGCACGCCCGCCTGCGCCTCTTCTGCTTCCCCTACGCGGGCGGCGGGGCTTCGATCTACCGCACCTGGCAGGCCGCGCTGCCACCGGAGGTCGAGGTCTGCCCGGTGCAGCCGCCGGGACGCGAGAACCGGCTCTCCGAGGAGCGGTTCCTGCGCGTCGGGCCGTTCGCCGCCGCGATCTGCGACGCGCTCGCCCCGCTGCTCGACCTGCCGTTCGCCCTCTTCGGCCACAGCCTGGGCGCCGTCGTCGGCTACGAGACGGCGCTCAAGCTGCGCGACGAGGCCGGCAAGAGCCCCCTGTGTCTGCTGGTCTCGGCGCGCCGCGCGCCGCGCGTGCCGCCCGACGACGAGCCGACCTACGATCTGCCCGACGCCGAGTTCCGCGCCAAGCTCCAGGAGCTCGAGGGGACTCCCGAGGAGGTGCTCGTGCATCCGGAGCTGATGCAGCTCGTGGAGCCGCTGCTGCGCGCCGACTTCGAGCTCAACGACACCTACGAGCCCTCCGACAGACCGCCTCTGGCCTGCCCGGTGACCGCTTTCGGCGGCCTGGAGGACCCGGACGTCGCCCGCGAGCAGCTCGAGCCGTGGCGCGAGGTCACCCGCGGCCCGTTCCGCCTGCGGATGTTCGCCGGCGGGCACTTCTTCCTCCAGGAGCAGCAGCAGGCGCTGCTCGCCGCCGTGGCCCAGGAGCTCATGCCCCGCCTGGCAGCGACGTGATGACGCGACGTGGAGCTTTCGGTCGACACGGATTTGGTCTAGACTCTGCCGCCGGGCTCACCGACAAACCACCCTTGATCGCAAGACACTGAGGGGGACAACATGAAACTCGGAGACGTGCTCAAGAAGGAACGGGTGAACAAAGAGGTCTCGCAGGAGGAGACGGCCGAGCGGCTCGGCATCTCGCTCGAGGACTACCAACAGATGGAGAACGGCGAATCGCCGGCCGAGTCGTGGGGCCCGACGCTGGCCCAGATCGCCATTACGCTGGAGACGCCGACCTCGCGGCTGCTGGCCGAGAGCGGTCGCTTCGCCGACACCAAAGAGGGCCAGGCGGGCTCCCTGATCAAGGGCCACCGCGAACGGCGCGAGAAGTCGGTCAAGGAGTTGGCGGAGGCGCTCGAGATGTCCGAGGAGGCCTATCTGGAGATCGAGGCCGGCAAGTCGCCGATCGAGCGATTCGGCCCGCTGCTGCTCGGCTTTGCGGAGGTCATCGAGCAGCCGGTCTTCAACCTCTTCTACCCGTGCGGGCTGCCCTTCCAGGAGCTCGACGACTATCCCTGAGGCAACCATGTAGGGGCGCACGGCGTGCGCCCGATGCGCCCCTACTCGGCGCCGACGGGGCTAGTTCGACCCCTCGGCTGCCCTCCTGGCGTCTTCCTCCATCTTCTTTTGCAGGGAGAGCGGCCGCATGTCGGTCCACACCTCTTCGATGTAGTCGAGACACTCCTGCTTGGTGCCCTGTTTGCCGACGTCGTTCCAGCCCAGGGCGTTCTCGCGGTCCACCGGCCAGATCGAGTACTGCTCCTCGTGATTGATGACGACCCGGTAGGTCTGGTCGTCCTCTTCCTCGTCCCAAGCCATGTCCTGCTCCTCTTTTAGAAGTCCGTTGGGGAGGGCATACTATCCGCTACCCACAGCGAGTGGGGCCACGTTCCGAGGAGTCGTTCCATCCATATCGTTGGTCTTTCCGCCTTCTACCACGAGTCGGCCTGCTGCCTGCTCGGCGACGGACGCCTGCTGGCGGCGGCGGCCGAAGAGCGCTTCTCGCGCGTCAAGCACGACCCGCGGCTGCCCGTGCGAGCCTTCCGCTGGTGCCTCGCAGCGGCCGGCCTCACCGTGGCCGACGTCGACGCGGTGGCCTACTACGAGTCGCCGGAGCGCAAGGTGGCGCGGCAGCTCTGGTCGGGGGCGCTCGGCGTCGGATCGCCCGCCCTCGATCCCCGGCGCCCCGAGCGCCTGATCCGCGAGCGCCTCGGCTTCGACGGCCCGGTGCTGACCTTCCCCCATCACCTCTCCCACGCCGCCAGCGCCTTCGACTACTCGCCCTTCGACGAAGCGGCCGTCCTCACCGCCGACG
Source organism: Thermoanaerobaculia bacterium (assembly GCA_036397835.1). Taxonomy (GTDB): domain Bacteria; phylum Acidobacteriota; class Thermoanaerobaculia; order Multivoradales; family J023; genus DASWIG01. The sequence continues at coordinate 8,717 of DASWIG010000437.1, read as the reverse complement.
GCGTGGGCGAGTGGGCCACGATCGCCTACGGCCGCGGCGGCGAGGCCGGCGTGGAGATCTTCGAAGAGGTCGACTTCCCGCACTCGTTGGGTCTGCTCTACTCCACGATCACTTCCTACCTGGGCTTCCGGGTCAACGACGGCGAGCACAAGGTCATGGGACTGGCGCCCTACGGCGAGCCCCGCTTCGTTGACGAGGTCTGTTCGCTGGTGGGCATGGGGCCGGGCGGGCAGATCCGCCTCAACCCGCGCTACTTCGACTTCGTGCGCGGCGAGCGCATGTACGCCCCGGAGCTCTGCGACCTCTTCGGCGCGCCGCCGCGCCGGCCGGGCGCCGAGATCACCCCCTTCCACCAGGACGTCGCCCGCAGCCTGCAGCTCGTCGTCGAGGAGACGCTGCTCGAGAAGGCGCGCTGGCTCCACGAGCGCACGGGCTCGCGCCGGCTCTGCCTGGCGGGCGGCGTGGCCCTGAACTGCGTGGCCAACGGCCGCCTGGCCCGCGAAGGACCGTTCGCGAGCCTCTTCGTCCCGCCGGCGGCCGGCGACGACGGCGCCTGTCTCGGCGCCGCCGCCCTCGCCTGGCGTCGGCTCACCGGCGAGCGCGTCGAGCCGCTCGCCGGCGCCTTCCTGGGCCCCGGCTTCGCGGCCGGCGAGGTGGAGCGGCTGGTACGCGGCGCCGGCGTCGCCGCCGAGGACTACCGCGGCCGCCAGGCCGAGCTGCTGTCGACGGTGGCGGAGCGCCTCGCCGGCGGCCAGGTGGTGGGCTGGTTCCACGGCCGCATGGAGCACGGGCCGCGGGCCCTCGGGGCGCGCTCGATCCTCGCCGACCCGCGCGGGGACGACGTGCGTGAGCGCGTCAACCGGCGGATCAAGAAGCGCGAGGCCTTCCGGCCCTTCGCGCCCAGTGTGCTCGCCGGCCACGCCGCCGGGCACTTCGCGCTCGACCGTCCGTCGCCGTTCATGCTCCTGACCTGCCAGGTCACCTCGCCGCTGGCGCTGCCCGCGGTGACCCACGTCGACGGCTCGGCGCGTCCGCAGACCGTCGCGGACGACGTCTGCCCGCGTTTCGCGGCCCTGCTCGCGGCCTTCCACCGCCGCACGGGCTGCCCGGTGCTGCTCAACACGTCGTTCAACGTGGCGGGCGAGCCGATCGTCTGCACGCCGTCCGACGCCCTCCTCAGCTTCACCGCCTCGGGGCTGGACGTCCTGGTGCTCGAGGACTTCCTGGTCGAGCGCGCGGCCCTGCCGGCGGCGTGGCTCGAGGTCCTGCCGTCGTGGGAGCGGACGCCGGCGCCCGCCTTCACGCGGAGTCGAAGCGCGATCAGCGAGCACCTCTACACCTTCGTTTGAGGCCATGGACGACCCGAAGCGAGCCGACGCCCGCCGCACGGACCCCCGCCGCACGGACCCCCGCCGTGACCTCTGCGAGGAGCTGGCGGCGACGCTGGCCACCGACGACGGATTGCGCGCCGCGCGTCTGCTGCACCTCGCCGCCGCGCCGGCGGCCGCCGCGCCGGCGGCCGCCGCCGAGGACGCCGTGCCGGAGGACGGCCCGCGCCCGATCAGCATCTGGCGTCCGCGGGAGGAGGGCGGCGAGCTCGTCTTCGCGCGTCCCGAGCCGTTGCCCCTGGGCGACCACTACGCGGCCCGCCGCGAGATCCGGGCGCGCAAGGGGGCCGGCACCCGCCGGGTGGTCCTGCTCGGCGAGTCGGTGGTGGCGGGCTACCTCTACGCGCCGCGCCTCACGCCCGCGGCGATCCTGGAGACGCAGCTCGCGGCCGCCGGCCGCTACGAGGTGGTGGACCTGGCCCGCACCAACGAGACCCTGGCGGGCCTGGCGGCCACGGCGTCGGCCTCGCTGCAGCTCGCGCCCGACGCGCTGGTGATCTTCGCCGGCAACAACTGGAACCTCCTGGAGACGCCCCAGGTCTCGCCCTTCGTGCCCTCGGTGGAAGCGCGCCAGCGCTACGCCCAGGCCCTCGCCGACGGCGGCGCCGCGGGTCCGGCGCGGCTCGCCGCGCGCGAGCTGGCGCGCAAGGCCGCCGGCACGCTCGCCGCGGTGGCGCGGACGGCGGGCGCCGCGGGCGCGGCGGTGATCGTCGTGGTGCCCGAGGTCAACCTGGCCGACTGGGAGAGCCGCCAGCCGGTGCCGTGGCTGCCGGGCGACGCCTCGGCGCGCTGGCACGAGCTCTACGGCGAGGCCGTGGACGCGCTCGGGCGCCGCGACTGGCCGGCGGCGGCCGGCCGCGCCGAGGCCATGCGTCACCTCGCCGGCGACGCCAACGGCACCGCCGCCCGCGTCCTCGCCCGCGCCGAGCTCGGCCGCGGGCGGCCGGCGGCGGCCCGCGAGGCCGCCCGCGAGGAGGTCGACCTGACGTCCTACGCCACCCTCGCCTTCCTCGACGCGCCGCGCGCCACCAGCCAGGCGCAGGACCTCCTGCGCCGCGCCGCCGCGCGCCACGGCTGGGCCTTGGTGGACCTTCCCCGCCTCTTCGCCGCGGGCTCGGACCTGCCCGGCCGGCGGCTCTTCCTCGACTACTGCCACCTGACGTCGGAGGCGGCGCGCGTCGCCATGGCGGCGGTGGCGCGAGCCCTCGTCGAGCGTCTGGAGACGCGCGAGCTGACGGCGGACGCCTTCCTCGACGTGGCCGTAAACGTACCCGCCGAGGTGGAGGCCACGGCCTGCTTCGGCGCCGCGCTCCACGGCGCCCACCGTCTGCTGACGGTCGGCGGCGAGCGTCCGATCCTCGCCCACTGGTGCCGCGAGGCCCTCGCCGCCTCGCCCGGCGTCGGCGCCGCCATGCTCGACGTGATCGAGGCCCGCAGCTCGCCGGGGCCGGCGCTCCTGACCGCGGCCCAGGAGCGCAACTACCGCTCGCCCTACCGGCTCTCCTTGCAGCACGGCTGGCGCTGGGACTTCGTCGACGCCGACCTCGTGGAGACGATCTGCGACGTGCTCGAGGCGGCGGGCCGGCCGGCGCGCGCCGAGGCCCGGCGGCTCTTCGCCGATCATCTCGCGGTCACGGCCCGCGGCGTCGAGCTCGTCGATCCTCCATACCTGTGGGAGCCCCTGGAGCGCTTCTATCCCGAGGTCATGGCGACGGCGGATCTCGACGGCCGCGCCACCCTGCGCGCGCCGTGGCCGAGCTCGAGCTTCTGCCTGGTGCACGAGGGCCGCGGCGAGGTCGCGCTGGAGCTTACGGCGCGGCTGCCGGCGATCGACGGCTTCGACGGCTCCCGCACGGGCGAGGCGCGGGTACGCGTCAACGGCCGCGAGGCCGGCCGCTGCCGTCTCGGCGAAGGGTGGACGAGCCAACGCCTGCGAGTCCCCGGCTGCCGGCGCGGCCTGAACCGCGTCACCGTCGAGTGGCCGCCGTTGCCGCCGGCCGGCGACGCGGCCCTCGAGCAGGCGATCCGGCGCCTGGAGATAGGGCGCGAGGCCGAGATCCACCCGGTCTTCGGGGAGATCCACTCGCTGCGGGCCAGCACCTGCGCTCCCAACGGGATTCAGCGTTGAACCCCTGAGCGCCCGCCGGTCGTGAGGCGGTGCGCGAGCGGGACGCCTGCGCTCCCAGCGATCCGCTTGAAGGCGCAAGCGGTTCGGCATACCCTGGACGGGCAAGACCACGACGAGGACAAGCGATGCCCGAGCTCAATGACGAAATGACCGTCCGCAGGATCCTCTATCCGACGGACTTCTCGCGCGGCGCCAAGCACGCCCTGACCTATGCCGTCTCCCTGGCGGAGCTGTTCGGCGCCGAGCTCTACATCCTGCACGCGGTGGCGCTGCGGCAGGACGATCCCGACAACCCTGCCTACTACTTCCGCGGCTCCGAGGACGAGCTCGACCGCCGCGCCCACACGGTCGCGAGCGCGGAGATGGTCCAACTGGTCGCGGGCGAGGACGCCCGGACGAAGATCTTCCAGGTCCACAGGCGCGGCGCCTATGCCGGCCCGGTGATCCTCGACTACGCCGAGGAGCAGGGGATCGACCTGATCGTCATGGGCGTCCACGGGCGCCGCGGCGGCTCGCGCCCGCGCCTGGGCAGCGTCGCCGACGAGGTGATCCGCCGCGCGCCGTGTCCGGTCCTCACCCTCTCCGCGCTCGACGAGCCGAGGACGATGGAGGCCCCGCGGCGCGTCCTGGTCCCGGTGGACTTCTCCGCGCCGTCGCGCAGGTCGCTCGCTTATGCCGTCCGCCTTGCCCGGCGCTTCGGCGCGCGGCTGCAGTTGCTGCACGTCATCGAGAAGGTCACCGTCCCGGAGTTCTACGCCGCCACCCTGCCTCCCCACCCCGAAGACGTCGAGGTCCGGACGCTGGAGGTCCTCGGCGCGTGGATGGCGGAAGTCGAGGGTGCGGACGTCCCCTTCGAGGCTCACGTGGCGGTGGGCAGGCCGGCCATGGAGATCAGCGCCTTCGCCGAGCGGCACGAGAGCGACCTCGCCGTGATCGCCACCCAGGGTCTCACCGGCTTCCACCGCGTCGCCATGGGCGGCACCACGGAGCAGGTGGTGCGCCTCTGTCAATGTCCGGTGCTGGTCGTCCGGGCGGACGCGAACCGTCCGCCGGCGTAGAAACCTGCCCGCGGCAGACACCGCGCCTGAGGCGAGCCCGCGCTCTCCCGGGGAAGCAGGAAACGAAAAGGGGCCGCCTCCACGGGCGAGCCGGCGACGCGCGACGATGGTAGACTGATCCCGGCCGATCCGGCTGCCACCGATCCTCGGGCTGGGGAACCCATGAAGCTGCCGTACGGCATCGCCGACTTCTACCACCTGCGGACCGCTGGCTACGAGTACGTCGACCGCACCGGCTACGTCCGAGCCGTCGAAGAGCGCGGTGAGGCGCTCCTCTTTCTGCGCCCGCGGCGCTTCGGCAAGTCCCTCTGGCTGCGCACCCTGGCCTGCTACTACGACCTGCGCTATGCCGGCGAGCACGAGCGCCTCTTCGGAGATCTCGCGGTCGGCAGGGATCCGACGCCGCTGGCCCACCGCTACTTCGTTCTCAGCCTGGACTTCTCGCTGATCAACCCGGAGCCGCCGCCTCGCGGCGTCAACAGGGACGTCAGCTCACGCGTAGACAGGATCGGTAACGAGATCCACGACTACTTGAACCGGGCCCTCAAGAGCTTCGTCAGCGACTACCGCGTCCACCTGCCGGAGCCGGTGACGATCGAGGCCGACGCCCTCCACACCCTCGACGGCATCCTCGCCGTGATTCGCCAGACTCCCTACCAGCTCTACCTGCTCGTCGACGAGTACGACAACTTCGCCAACGAGGTGATGGCCTCCGACCCGGACACCTACGACGATCTCGTCCACACGGACGGCCCGTTCAAGTACCTCTTCAAGTGGGTGAAAGGCGTCATGGCCGGCAAAGGCCTGGAGCGTCTCTTCGTGACCGGCGTCTCGCCGATCGTGATGAGCGACGTCACCAGCGGGCTCAACATGGCCGAGGACGTCTACCTGGAGGCCGACCTCAACGCTCTCTGCGGCTTCACCGGCGACGAGCTCCGAAGCCTCCTCGAAAGGATCAAGAGCCGGACCGAAGATAATTGGACTGTTGCCGAGGCCCATGAGATGATGCGCGTCTGGTACGATGGCTACCGATTCGCGGAGAACGCCACGGCGGCAATCTACAACCCTACTCTGTCTCTCTACTTCTTGAGTCACTTGCAGCGCGAAGGTACGTATCCGGGCGAGATGCTCGACAACAACCTCGCCGCCGATGAGGGCAAGCTCGAGTATCTCGGTCGAGTCGCGTCCGGTCAGGAGTCGGTGATCGACCTGATCCGGAGCGGGCAGCCGCTCGGCATCGAGCGTTTGGAGAAACGCTTCAGCTTGCGCACGATGTTGGATCGCTCGTCCCAGGACGCTACTTTTCTCGGCTCCTATCTCTATTATTTCGGTATGTTGACCCTCGATGGTCGGAGCAAGATCCGCGAGCTCTTGCTCTCGCCACCGAATCTCGTGGTGCGCAAGCTCTACGTGGACCGAATCCTACAGTTTCTCCTCCCTCTCGGTAAATCGCGTGACGCTGCCGCGGAGGCCAAGGGACCCCTGCTGACCGACGGCGTGATCGAGCCCCTGCTCGACTTCGTCGAAACGACGGTTTTTCCGACCTTTTCCAATCGCGACGCTCAGGGTGCCGACGAATTGATGGTCAAGACCGTCTTCGTCTGCCTGTTGTGGAACGAGATCAACTACGTGATGCTCTCCGAGCCGGAGCTCGAGAGGGGTTATGCCGACCTCTGTCTGTTGCTGCGTCCTGATTCGAGAGACTCGATCCTTACCGACCTGCTCTTCGAGTTCAAGCGCCTTCCGCTCGGCGAGATCGGCATGACCGGAGACGAGGTCCGGAAAGCGGCGCGAGCCGAGCTCCTCGAGCTGCCCGCGGTCGCGGAAGCGCTCGGCGAGGCTGATGCGCAACTGCGCCGCTACGCCGGCGCGCTCCGGGATCGACATGGAGAGGGCCTCCGGTTACGCGCGTGGGCGGTGCTCGCTCTGGGCTTCGATCGTCTGGTGGCGCATTCGCTCCGACTGGAGCTCCGCTCGCCTTGAGCTTCAGCCAGGCCCTCGTGGTGCTGCTGTGGATCGCGGCGGTGATGGAGCCGTGAGCGCTGCGCTTCGATCTGCTAGCTAGAATGCTCTGAGGAGCCGCGGATGAAGGCCATGGTGCTGCCCAGGATCGTCTCGCTCGACGAGGTCGACGCGCCGCTCGAGCTGGTCGACCTGCCGGTGCCCGAGCCGGGCGCCGGCGAGGTCCTCCTCAAGGTCTCCGCCTGCGGCGTCTGCCACACCGAGCTCGACGAGATCGAAGGACGCACGGCGCCGCCGCGGCTGCCCGTGGTGCTCGGCCACGAGGTGGTCGGACGTGTCGCGGAGCTGGGGGACGGCGTGACGGGGCTCGCCGTGGGCGACCGCGTGGGCGTCGGCTGGATCTTCGACTCCACCGGCGAGGACGACGAGAACCTGAGCCCCGAGTTCCGGGCCACCGGCCGCGACGCCGACGGCGGCTACGCGGAGTACATGCGGGTGCCCGCGCGCTACGCCTGTCCGATCCCCGAGATCTTCTCGGACGCGCACGCGGCGCCGCTGCTGTGCGCCGGCGCCGTCGGCTATCGCGCGCTCAGGCTGGCCAACCTCGAAGACGGCGACCTGCTCGGTCTGACCGGTTTCGGCGGCTCCGCCCATCTGGTCGCCCAACTGGCGCGTCACCTCTACCCCGCCGCGCGCATCTACGTCTTCGCGCGGGATCCGAACGCGCGCGAGTTCGCCCGCGGGCTCGGCGCGGCGTGGACCGGCGACACCGCCGATCAGGCTCCCGAGAGACTGCACGCGATCATCGACACCACGCCGGCGTGGAAGCCGGTGGTCGAGGCCCTCGCCAACCTGCGGCCCGGCGGCCGGCTGGTGATCAACGCCATCCGCAAGGAAGACCGCGACCAGGGCTGCCTGCTCGAGCTGAGCTACCACGACCACCTGTGGATGGAGAAGGAGATCAAGTCCGTGGCCAACGTCACCCACCGGGACATCGAGGAGTTCCTGGCGATCGCCGCCGAGATCCCGATCGAGCCGACGGTAGAAACCTACGCCTTGGAGGACGCCAACCGGGCCCTGGTCGAGCTCAAGCGCGGTAAGATCAGGGGCGCTAAGGTCCTGGTCATGAACTGAGATCGACCCATGAGGCCCGCAACGCCAGCGATTCTCCTGCTGCTCTTCGCCGCGCCGGGGCTCGCGGCGTCCTCCTCGGTCTCCCCACAGGAGGAGGCTGCTCCCCAGGAGACGGCTCCCGAGGAGTCTGCTCCCGAAGAGAGTGCCCAGGAGAGCGCCGCCCCGGCAGAGGCGGAGGCCGGCGAGACCGGCGAGACCGACGTCAGGATCAAGAACGTCTGCGACCTTCCCGACCTGGCATCCGTCGCCTGGATCGACCGCATGCACCACGCGGTGTACCGTTCGGTCTGCGGCTCCGCTTTCTGGTTCGACAGCTTCTTCGGCGAGGAGGACGCCTACCGCCAGCGTGACGCCACCTTCGGCCGCGCCGGCCTGGCGCCGCACTGGAGCGAGCAGGACGGCTTCGAGCTGAAGGTCCGGTTCAAGGCCAAGATCCACCTGCCGCGGCTCGAGAAGCGCCTCAACGCCTTCCTCGGCAACTACGACGAGGACGAGTTCGAGCAGGACCGTTCACCGAGCTTCGGCGGCCTGCCCCAGGTGTTCCAGCAGAACACGGATCAGGAATGGCTGGCGGGCCTGGGCTACAGCCCGCTGCGCGGCAAACGGCGGCGCATCGACATCGACGCCGGGGTGAAGCTCGACTTCCCGCTCGACCCCTTCGTGCGGGTGCGCTCGCAACGCTACCACTTCTTCAACGAGGTGAGCCTCCTGCGCTTCCGCCAGACGCTCTTCTGGCGCGGCGAGAGGGGGCTCGGCACGACCAGCCACCTCGACATCGAGCGGCTTCTGGCGAGGAACCTCCACGTCCGCTGGAGCAACCTCGGGACGATCGCCGAGGCCTTCGACGGCGTGGACTGGGAGTCGCGGCTGACGCTCTACCACTACCTGGGCGGCTCCCGCGCCTTCGCCTACGAGTTGAGCGTCAAGGGCGAGACCGAGGCCCCGGTGACGGTGGAGTCGTACGGCTTCGAGATGATCTACCGACAGAGCGCCTTTCGCGACTGGTTCTTCCTCGAGCTGCGCGGCGGCCTCGCCTGGCCCCGCTAC
>DASWIG010000436.1:0-10746 GCA_036397835.1 Thermoanaerobaculia bacterium | reverse complement strand
GGTTCCCGACTGGCTCAGATCCGTGCTCGAACGTCTAAGAATCGAATCGTCGAGTCCCCCCAGCACTTGGACGAACACGCTGGCCGCTCATCCTTGGGCGGAAGCCCAAGCCGATTGCCCGGAAGTGCTTCTCGTAGGTGGCGGCTGGCTGACTCCGTCTACCCCTGAAGCCGCCCCCCACCCAAAGGCGGAAGAACCGGTCCAGGAAGATGAAGGAACCGTTGTCGCGGTCGAGGACGTCGCGCTTGAGCAGCGGCTCGACTGCGCGTTGCGCGTTGGACGACGAGCGCAGGCCGTAGCGTTGGACGAAAGCGCTCGAAAACGGCTGGACGCCGTCCGGCTCGGCCGCCAGCCCTTTCAGGAACCGGCGCTGGTTGTTCGTGAACGACTCCCATAGCGTGGAATAGGCGAAGCTCTCGCGCTCGAGCAGGAGCTCCAAGGCGTCGCCGATCAGCTCGGACGTGACCGTCGTCCTCGGCTCGCACCGTTCCCACAAAGCGTGGCAGAGGTGCTGGGTGTAGAAGGGATGGCCTTGCGTCAGGTCATGGATCTCCAAGACGTGCTCGTCGGCGATTTTCTTGTCGCCGGCGAGGAATTTCTCGCGGATGAAGGGGATCCAGTGCGACGCGGCGATCGGTCCCAGCGGGTAGTGGCCGGCGGCGCGCACCGTCCGCAGCTTGCGCCGAGCGAGGATCCGGGGCCGAAGCGCACTTCGCGGATGCGTCCGCGGGGGGCCGGCGAGCGCACCGTCATCCCCTACAGGGCGCCGTCGACGGCCAGGTCGTCCACGTAGGGCTCGCGGCCGGTGAGCTTGGCCAACCTTCGCGTCGCTTCACGGCGCCGATTGTAACGCACGGACCGGCGCTCGCGTCCTTCGCTACTTGCGGACGAGCCCGACGATGCGCGCGATCAGCTCGGTCAGCGCCGCGTCGGCGTCGCTCGCCTCGCCCTTGATGCGCTGCTCGGTCTCGAGCACCCACCAGGGGAGCCGGGCGAGCTCGCCGGGCGGGATCGCGGCGGCCGTCTGGTAGGCGCGGAACAGCGGATAGGCCTTGAGGCCGGCCAGGGGATTGGCGTCGCCGTTGGGCAGCTCGCCTTGCAGCACCGGCACCCAGCGCTGCTCGAAGCGCTTGTAGTAGGTCTCGCCGCGCGGGACGTTGAAGAGCTGGACGGCGCCGGCGACCGCCACCAGTTGGCGGCAGAAGCGGGCCAGCATGCCGAAGAAGGAGAGGCGCGCCCCGATCTCGTCGTCGGCCGCCGCCAGGTAGCGGCGGAGCTGGGCCAGGGCGTCGCCGCCGCGGCCCTGGCCGAGAGCGTCGAGGATCTGCCAGACGTCCTGCTCGCCGCGGTCCTCGACCGACTGCTCCACGAGCTGCCGGGTGATGCGGCCCCCGGCCGCCTGGCTCGCCAGCTTGCGGTACTCGGCGCCGAAGCGCGAGGTCGACTCGGCGTCGACCCCGCGGCTGCCGAAGTCGCCGGTCTGGCGCAAGGTACGGCGCGCCAGCTCGGCCGCGGCGGCGGCGTCGGCGGCGACGCCGGTCTCCCGCGCCAGCTCGGCGACCAGGGGGGCCAGGCCCTGCCATTGCCCACCCTTGCCCGCTTCCACCTTGCCGAGCACGGCGACGGCGCCGCGGCGCTCGAGCTGCTCGCGCAGCGGATGCTTTTTGGCGGCCGAGTGCTCCGCCAGCACCAGCGCGTGGCCCGGCGGCAGGCCCGACGCCACGATCTCTCCGAGCTGCGCCAGGTCACCCTCGGCGAACCCGCGCAGGCCGGCGGCGAGACCCGCGGCGAGGAGGGCCGCGAGCTCCTTGCGCAACGCTTTCGCCTGCGCCGCCGTACGGCTGGCAGTGCGCCCCTTGCCGGCGGAGCCGCCGCCCTGAAGCGCCCATGCCGGCAGCTTCTCGAGGACCGTGGCGGGCGCGTCCGCGGCGGGATCGACGCCGAAGACGTGGAGGGCCTGGAGGAGACGCGAGGCGGCCTCGCGCACCGCCGGGTCGCTTTCGGCGTCGTGCCCGGCGGCCAGCGGCACCACCTCGGCCGCCTGGTCGACGAGGGCCGCGGCGGCCTTCTCGTCGGCGAGGAGGGCCGAGTCCACCACCAGCGCGACCTTGGCGGGGTCGAAGAGCGAATAGGTGCGCAGGTCCGCCAGGATCGGCCCCAGCGTCGGCGGCCGGCGATAGCGTCGGACCTGGCAGCCGGTCTTGCCGGCCAGCACCTCGGCCAACCTCGCCGCCTGCGGCTCGGCCAGCACCAGGTCGCCCTCCACCAGGTAGACTTGGTGGGCGGAATCGGCGGCGACGCCGAGGAGGTCGTCGAGGGTGGCCACGAAGAACCCTCACCCCCGTCCCCTCTCCCAGGGGGAGAGGGGAGTCAGATCTCGGGGCTCTAGCCCCCTCTCCCCCTGGGAGAGGGGGTTGGGGGTGAGGGTTCCGAGGTTTTGCAGAACGGGCATACCGTCAGGGGGCGGCCGGTTTCTCCGCCCGGATCTCCACGGCCTGGGTGTCGTCGGCGTAGCCGCCCCAGACCGGACGCTCGGCCACGCCCAGCTCCTCTTCGCTGAGCTGCTCTTCCTGCACGTCGAGCTCCACCGAGTTCCAGGTGCCGCAGGTCCGGCAGCGGTCCTGCCACTCGTCGTACTTGGCGGCGCAGGTGCGGCACACGTAGGCCGCGTTGGGCACGCCGAGCCGCTGCAGGCAGGCGAGGAAGCTCGCCACCGCGCCGCGGGCGTCGCCGCTGCGCTGGCGGATGCGGGCGATCAGGTAGTGGTAGGTGGGCGAGGAGTCCATGCTCTCGCCGATCGAGGCGAGGACCTTCAGGGCCTCCTCGTGCATCTCGAGCCGGTAGTAGAGCCGCCCGAGGAAGAAGCGCAGCAGCAGGTCGTTGTCGGCGCGGGCGATCAGGGCGCGCAGCGTCTCGATGGCGCGGGCCGGCTCCGCCGCCTCGATGAAGTGGTCCTCCATGCGCTGCAGGAAGACCGGGCTGCCGGTCGACAGGAAGCCGCGCTTCCATTCCTCGAGCGCGAGCTCCTCGTTGTCCTGGAGGAGCTCGGCCTCGCCGAGCATGATGCCCGCGGGCACGAAGCGCGGCTCCTGCTCGAGCAGCTTGCGGAAGATCGGCGCCGCTTCGGCGGGACGGTCCTTCTCGAGCAGCGACACCGCGCGCTGGTAGGTGAGCCCGAGGCTCACCGTGGACTCCCGCGCGAGGTTGCGCTCGTCGTCCTCGTCGCGCAGGACGGCCTCGATCCTCTCGTGCCAGCGCAGCGCCGCCTCCCAGTCGCGGGCCGCCAGGGCGCGGTCGCGGCGGCGGCGCATGACCGCGAGGCCGTGGCCGGTGAAATCGCGCAGGATGCGGTTGCGGATCTCGTGGGCCACCTGGGTCTCGCCGCGGGCCTCGTAGTCCTCGACGAGCTGGTAGAGCAGCGCCAGCGAGCGCGGGTAGAGCACCGAGGCGCGCCGGTGGACGTCCAGGGCCTCTGCGGCCTTGCCCTGATGGCGCAGGGCCTCGCCGTAGAGCAGCAGGGCCGAGAACTCCTCCGGCCGGTCGGTGAGCACCACCTCGAGCTCGGCGGCGGCCTTGCGCCACTGGCCGTCGGCGTGGTAGTCCCAGGCCCGGCGCAGGCGCTGCTCGAGGCTCTCGGCCTCGCGCGTGCGCCGCCGCTCGCGGCGCTCGCGCAGGTCGCGCTTGAGCGTGCGCACGAAGAGCAGCGTCACCGAAGGCAGGAATCCGGCCAGAAAGACCGCGAGCAAAGCGACGAAGACCGGGACGCTCGCTTCGCCGGTGAGGTGGAACCGCTGCTCGAGCAGCTCACGGTTGAGCGTGGTCAGGAACGAGGCGGCGATGACCACCACTCCGCCGAGCAAGATCCCGAGATACGTGCGGGCTTGCATCGCGCTCCTACGCCCTCACCACCGCGCCTCATCGTTCCAGGATGCCGCGCTCTTCCGACTCCTGGCAGTCGATACAGTACCGCGCCCATGGGACCGCCTTGAGCCGCGCCAGACCGATCTGCCGGCCACAGTGGGTGCAGTGGCCGTATTCGTCCTTCGCCATGCGGTCGATGGCCTCCTCGACCAGGATCAGCATCTGGCGCTCGGCGTCGGAGAGCGAGAACATCAGCTCGCGGTTGAACGAGTTGTTGGCGCGGTCCACGCTGTCGTCGGCGCTCTCGTCGTTGGATTCCTGGCCCACGCGCACGTCGTGCGCGTAGAGGCTGAGGAGCTCGCGACGCTTGGTCTCGAGGCTCTGCCGGAGCGCTTCGAGGTCGGCGGGGTCCGTCAAGGGCTCGACAGTCTTGGTAGTAGGCAAGTCCTTATCCCCTTCGAATGGACGTGGGCCCCCGGCGGCCCGGTTTCACCGTTCAGAACGGTTGCCGATGGTACATTATTCCGCGCTCGATGCATAGGGCCCGGTAGAGCTGCTCGTAGAGCACCAGGCGCGCCAATTCGTGGCCGAGCACCATCGGTCCGAAGGAGATACGCTCGCGGGCGGCGTCCAGGACGGCTTCGTCGAGGCCGAGGTCGGAGCCGATCAGGAAAGCCACGGGGTGCGGCCAGTCCTCGCGCAGCCGTGAGAGGTGCCCGGCCAGGTCCTCGGAAGTCCGAGCCCGGGCGCGGCGGTCGAGGGCGATCGTCCAGCAGGGGTCGGGCAGCGCCGCCCGGAGGGCATGGCCTTCGGCGCGCAGGCGCTCGGCGCCGTCGCCGCCGGAGCGCGCCTTCACCGGCTGGTCGCGCACCGGCACGTGCCGGGCGATCCGCCGCCGGTAGTCCGCGCACAGCTCCTCCCAACCCCGGCGCACGTGGCGGCCCGCCCACAGGACCACGAACTCGCGGCTCACGGCGCTCTACCCGACCTGCGCCTTCTCGCCCTCGATCATGAACTCCTCCCACTCGGCGCTGAAGGCCAGGGAGCGCAGGTCGCGCATGCGATCGAGGAAGACGACGCCGTTCAGGTGGTCGAACTCGTGCTGCACGATGCGGCCCTCGTAGCCCTCGGCCGCGAATTCGACCAGCCGGCCCTCGCGGTCCAGGGCGTGCACCTTGACCGCCGGGTGGCGCGGCACCAGCCCGCGCAGGTCGGGGATCGACAGGCACCCTTCCCAGTCGTACGCCGGCTCGCCCGGCAGCGGCTCCAGCATGGGGTTGACCAGCACCCGCTTGTCGGCCTGTGCCGGCGTCTTCTCGGGGTCCACCACGACGTAGACGATGAGCTGGCGGTCGAGGCCGAGCTGCGGCGCCGCCAGCCCCACGCCGCCGGCGGCGAGCATGGTCTCGATCATGTCGTCGATCAGGGTCTGGAGATCCTCGTCGCCGAGGCGCTCTTTGAGCACCGGAGACGCCGGCGCGCGCAGCGCCGGGTGGCCGAGACGGACGATGGGGCGGACAGCCATGCTCTCTCCTTGGCTCCATTCTACACTAGCGTGCCCGGACGCCGCGGGGCGGCCCGCGCCGCGGCCGACGCGGCATGGTATTCTCTCCCGGAGATGGCAGCCCAGACCCGCGAAGAACAACAACGCAAGCGGCGCCGCAAACGCCTCATCCAGGGCCTCGCCATGGGCAGCGCGGCGATCGGCGTGCCGGCGCTGATCAACGCGCTCGTCTCACGGCGCGCCCGGCGCCTGCCCGCCGCCACCTGGGGCAGCGGCGACCGCTACGCCTGGAAGTGGGGCGACGTCGTCTTCCAGCGCCTGGGAGAGGGCGCGCCGCTGCTCCTGGCCCACTCCTTCGGGCCGGGCCATTCCGGCTCCGAATGGCGGCGGGCGGCCGAGATCCTCGGCGCCGGCTACCAGGTCCACGTGCCCGACCTCCTCGGCTGGGGGCAATCCGACAAGAGGGCCCCGGCCTACGACGGCGAGCTCTACATCGAGCTGCTGGGCGATTTCCTCAAGGACGTCGTCCGCCGCCGGGCGGTGATCGTGGCCGCCGGCCTGCCGGCGGCCTACGCCGTGCAGCTCGCCCTCGACCAGCCCGAGCTGGTGCGCGCCCTCGCCCTGGTGGTGCCGCTGGGCATGGAGCTCCACGGCGACGAGCCCGACCTCAAGGACGCCGTCGTCCACCGCCTGCTGCGTCTGCCCATCCTCGGCACCTCGGCCCTGAACCTCTTCACCAGCCGTTCCGGCCTCGCCGCCTACCTGCGGCGCGAGGTCTACGCCTCGCCCGCCCTGGTCGACGACGCGCTGGTCGAGGAGCACTACCGCCACTCGCACCTGCCCGGGGCCCAGGCCGCCCTCGCCGCCTACCTCTCCGGCTACCTGAACCACGGCATCGCCGACGTCCTCGCCCGTCTCGACGTGCCGGTGTGGATCGCCTGGGGACGCGGCGCCGCGAGCCCCGCGGTGGAGTCGGCCGACCTCTGGCTGCGCCACCTCCCCGAGGCCGAGCTCGAGGTCTTCGAGCAGTGCGGTATCCTCCCCCACGCCGAATCGCCGGAAGAGCTCTGCCGCAAGCTGGAACGGTTCCTGGCCGGGCTCGGCGACTAGCGCGCCGCGAAATGCCCCGAGCGAGGAGAGAGGATGTCTGAATCGACCTCAGTGGAGAAGATCTGCGAGCTGCTCGCGGACCCCCGACGCTACGGCGACCTGGGCCGTCAGGCCGGGCAGCGCCTGCGCCGGTGGCTGTCCGGCGCCCTCCCCCACGCCTCTCCCGAGATCCTCGAGCGCCACCTCTCGCCGCAGCGCCTCGACCTGGTCTTCGACGCCTTCTGGCAGGTGCTGCCCTTCGGCACCGGCGGCCGCCGCGGGCCGGTGGGCTACGGGCCCAACCGCATGAACCCCACCACCGTGGCGATGACCGTCCAGGGCCACTGCGAGTACCTGCGCGGCGCCTTCCCCGATCGCGACGACCTCGCCGTGGTGGTGGCCAACGACGTCCGCGTCTTCCACGACGTGGCGGGCCGCTATCGCTTCCTGGGCGGCGGTCACCCGCTCCTCGGCGTCTCCTCGCGCTCGCTGGGGCGGCTGGCGTGCGAGATCTACGCCGGCAACGGCCTGACCGCCTACTTCGCCGCGCCGCGCCAGGACGACGCGGTGCTCACCACGCCCGAGCTCTCTTTCCTCATCGGCGAGCTCGGCGCGGTGGGCGGCATCAACCTCTCGGCCTCCCACAACCCGCCGGACGACAACGGCGTCAAGGTCTACGACGCCTTCGGCAGCCAGCCCGTGGCCCCCGACGACCAGCGCCTGGTCGACGCCATGAAGGCCACGCAGATCACCTCGCTGGCCTTCGACGAGGCCCTGGAGACGGGCAAGATCCGCGAGATCCCGAGCTCGCACCACCGCGACTACGTGCGCCGCTACGTCGACCTCTACGCCGGCGTCCACGCGCCGGACCCGGAGCTGCCGGTGGTCTACACGCCGCTGTGCGGCTGCGGCCTGACGACGGTGGGCGACGTGCTCGACGCGCTCGGCTTCCCCTTCCGGGCGCCGCCCGGCCAGGACGGCCCGGACGGCACCTTCGCCGCCATCCCCTTCAAGGCCCCCAACCCCGAGGTGCCGCAGTCGACGGCGCCGGCGCGCGCCTTCGCCGACGCCATCGGCTCCGGCGTCGTGCTCTCGAGCGACCCCGACGCCGACCGCGTGGGGGTGGAGGTCAAGCTCGAGGGCGGCACCTGGTACCACTTCGACGGCAACCAGATCGCCGCCGTGCTGTGCTATTTCCTGATGCTCGACCCGGCCGGCCCGCGCCGCCGCGGCCTGGTGATCGAGACCCTGGTGACGACCAAGATCCTCGCCGAGATCGTGGAGAAGGCGGGCGATTCGTGGATCGTCGACGACCTCCTGGTGGGCTTCAAGTACGTCGCCGACGTGCTCAAGAAGCTCGACGCCGAGGGCCACTACCGCGGCCTCGAGTGCAAGTCCGAGCAGTTGGTGCTGGCGGCCGAGGAGAGCCACGGCGTCGTCATGCTGCCGGCGATCCGCGACAAGGACTCGACGCCGGCCTGCATGTACCTGGCGGCGCTCTACCAGCGCCTCGCTCATGAAGGCAGGACGCTGCTCGACTACTACGTGGCGATCCTCGAGGAGCTCGGCGGCTTCGACAGCGTCAACCGTTCGATCATGATGGCGGGGGCGGCCGGGATGATGCAGAAGGACCGCATCATGAGCGCGTTGCGGGACTCGCCCCCCGCCGTCCTCGGCGGCCAGACGGTGAACCGCTTCGTCGACTACTGGGACGAGGACGCCTTCGGCCCCTTCGTGAGCGAGACGGACGAGATGCCGCGCAACGTCCTGCAAATGTTCACCGACTCGTTCGTCATCACCATCCGTCCTTCGGGCACCGAGCCCAAGCTGAAGCTCTACTGCCAGCTCCTGCCCTATGGCGAGCCGTCCGGCGCCCGCGGCCACGCCCTGTTGCGGGAAGTGCGCGCCCGCGCCGACACGCTCGCCCGCCGCATCTACAACGAGCTGCTGGCGGTGATCGGCGTGTCGCTGAGCGAGGCGTCGCTCTTCCTGCCGGACATCGTCGACCTGGGCGGCAAGCAGAAGTTCGAGGAGCGCACGATCCCCGAGCTGCGCGCCGCCCTCGAAGCAGGGCGCTTCGCGGACGTCGAAGCCGCGCTCGCGTGGCTGCGCGAGGAGTCCGCGGCGATGACGCCGGGCAGCGATCCGCTGCCGGCGTTGAAGGCGCCGGTGGCGTACCTCTGCGGGGAGTGGACGGACGTCGAGAGTCCGGTGCTCGAGGCGTTGCGGGAGTGGGCCCTTTGAGCAAAAGCAACGAGCCCAGACTTTCCGCCGAGGAGATCGATCGGCTGGTGGAAGCCGAGGCCGAGGACGACACGGCCTGGGCGGATCCCGTCTTTGTCCATTCCCCTCTCCCCCTGGGAGAGGGGCCGGGGGGTGAGGGTTCGCGAGCGAAGCTCGCTAAGTTCGTGATTGACTCCCCGCTGGGCATCGGGCGGGTAAGTCCTTGACGAGCGCAGGCCATGCGGTCGTCAAGGACGGATTAGTCCTTGACAAGCGCAAGCCCTGCGGTCGTCAAGGACGGATTGGTCCTTGACCAGCGCAAGCCCTGCGGTCGTCAGGGACGGATTGGTCCTTGACCAGCGCAGGCCCTGCGGTCGTCAGGGACGGATTGGTCCTTGACCAGCGCAGGCCCTGCGGTCGTCAAGGACGGATTGGTCTTGACCAGCGCAGGCCATGCGGTCGTCAAGGACCACTCGAAGGCCTCGAGCGCCGGGCGGAGGGTCGCCGTGTGGCGCCGGCTTGTCCCTTATCAGGTTGAGCCATCGTCTCCCGCGGGCAGCGGACCGTCGGCCGACGGGCTCTCGCAGTACACCGGCGGGCCCTCGAGGTTGCTGTGGTAGGCGTAGGTCTTGTCGTCGGCCTCGAGCTCGATCAGGACGCCGTCGGTGAGCATCTGCATGTAGAACATCCCCTCCTCGGGACAGCCCAGGCTGCTGTCGCGCCAAGTCACCCGCTCGGCGCGGACGACCTCGACGTCGTCCTCGGGGATCGACAGCCGCTCGGCGAGGTCGGCGCGGGCCTGGGGGACCAGCTTGGCGAGCACGGGATCGTCGGCGCTCATCTCCTCTCCCTGCTCCTCCTCGTCGCCTTTTTCGCCCTGGCCGCAGACGCCGGCGGCCGAAGCCAGGAGGGCGGTTGCGAGCAGGAGCCGGAGAATCGGGCCGAGGAACATGACCGCTGATTGTAGCACAGGAGGATGCTCGTATACTCCCACCGCTGAGCGGAGGTCTGCGATGGACGTCGAGAGCTGGATCCTGATGGCGGCGGGCCTGGCGCTGCTGCTCGCCGGCGCCGAGCTCCTGGTGCGCGGCGCGGCGCGCCTGGCGGGCGCCTTCGGCGTGCCGCCGCTGGTCATCGGTCTGACGGTGGTGGCCTACGGCACCAGCGCGCCGGAGCTCGCGGTCAGCGTGCGGGCGTCCGGCCTGGGCCAGGCCGACATCGCGCTGGGCAACGTCGTCGGCTCGAACATCTTCAACGTGCTCTTCATCCTCGGCCTGTCGGCGCTGATCACGCCGCTGGTGGTGTCGCGCAAGCTGGTGCGGCTCGACGTGCCGATCATGATCGCCGTGTCGCTGGGGCTGGTGGCCCTGGGGTGGAACGGCCGGATCGGGCGTCCGGAGGGCGCGCTCCTGGTGCTCCTCGGGATCGCCTACACGGTGTTCCTGGTGGTCGAGGGCCGCCGCGAGGAGCGGCGCAAGCGCGACGCCGAAGGCCGCGGCGCGCCCGCCAGCGCCGGCTGGGTGCGGTCGTCGCTGTACGTGGCCGCGGGCCTGGCGCTCCTGGTCTCCGGCTCGCGCTGGCTGGTCGACGGCGCCGTGGCCCTGGCCCGCGCCCTGGGCACTACCGAGCTGGTGATCGGCCTGACGGTCATCGCCGCCGGCACCTCGCTGCCCGAGGTGGCCACCTCGGTGGTGGCCAGCCTGCGCGGCGAGCGCGACATCGCGGTGGGCAACGTGGTGGGCTCGAACATCTTCAACGTCCTGTGGGTCCTCGGCGTGGCGGCGCTGGCGTCGGAGAGCGGCGTGGCGGTCTCGCCGAGCGCGATGCAGTTCGACGTCCCGGTGATGGTGGCGGTGGCCGTGGCGTGCCTGCCGATCTTCTTCACCGGCTACCTGATCGCCCGCTGGGAGGGCGCCCTCTTCTTCGCCTACTACCTCCTCTACACCGCCTTCATCGTGCTCGCCGCCACGGGCCACGGAGCGTTGCGTCTGCTGGGCCCCGCGGTGCTCTGGTTCGCGCTGCCGCTGACCTTCCTCACCCTCGGCGTGCTCACCACGCGGTCGCTGCGC
>DASWIG010000435.1:0-3577 GCA_036397835.1 Thermoanaerobaculia bacterium | reverse complement strand
CCTTCGGCGGGGTAGACGCCGTCGCGGTTGGGCCCGCGGAACTGCGGGCTCTCGGTGGCGGCGGCGCCGGCGGCCAGCAGGGCCAGGCCGAGGGCGGCGGACGCGGTGTAGGCGGGGACGTGCATGGCGGGCTCCTCTCGTTGAGTCATTCGTCGCGGAGAGTCTAACCTAGAACATATCGCCGCTACCTTCGTTCGGTCATAGGTTTCATGCTGGCGCGGGGGCCGGCATAGGCCGCTGGGTCATAGATTCTGCGAGGATCTCGACATGGCGCTTGCCCGGCTGGCGGCGCTCGATGAGCGCCAGGCGCGCCTGCTCGAGCTGCGGCTGTTCGCAGGTCCCATCCTTCGATAAACCCTCGCGCACCGCACTGGTCGTTGGTCGTGACCTTCACGCTCCTCACCTCCTTTCGGGTCCGATTCCACCGGCGTCTGGACACCAGCGGCCGAATCGGATGCCTATACGTTGTCGTCACAATCAAGTTAGTCACCACCGGAAGGCAGGCGTAGGGCCGCCAAGCGCCGGCGCCGTGGGAAACAGCGCCCGCGCGGATTCCTAAACCAATCCGGTGACTTGCCCGCGGACACCGGCCTGGACATTGGTCTTGATCTTCACGCTATTCACCTCGTTCCGGGTCCGATTTCACCGGCAGTTCGATACCGGCGGTCGAATCGGATTACAGTTAGGGGCCGAAAACTCCGCCGGTAATGCTCGCGGTCATCCGGCTCACCGTCACCATTGAGTTAGTCACCAACGCACAGCGGGCGTTACACCGAGTGGCAGAGGCCGGAGCCCGCGGCGGCCCCTGCCGGCCTGCCCCCGCCCTCCCTCCCTGTCAGATTCGTGTAAAAGTTGTAAATTCAGTGTCCTGGGGCCTGCATTCGGGCCCCGAGACTGCCATGATGGCGCCGCTTCGGCCTGCCGGGCACCTCCGGCCCTGCCCGCGTGAAGTCCCTTCCCGCTCTCTTGGAGAACCTCTCGATGCGACGCTCGTCCCTTCCCCTCGGAGTGCTCTTCACGCTCGTTCTTGCCGCGAGCGGCTGCCGCAACGGCGAGGCGGCCGGCGCCGGCGATTCACCGGCGGGCGGCTCGCCGCGCGAAGGGCGCGGCTCCCGCCCCGGCGGCGGCAACGGCTTCAGCGGCGGCGGCTTCGGCGAGCAACAGGCGGCCGTGCCGGTGGAGGTCGTGGCGGTGGAGCGGCGCGCCATCTCCTCCTATCTCGAGACCAACGGCACTCTCGAGGCCGAGAACGACGTGGACCTGGTGGCGCGCGTCGCCGGCCCGGTCACCGAGCTCAGGGTGGAGGAGGGCATGCGGGTGGAGAAGGGCCAGGTGCTGGCCTCGATCGACCCGGACGAGGTGCGCGCCCGCATGGAGATCGCGCGCGTCAACCGCAACGAGGCCAGGCGCGCCTTCGAGCGCGCCCAGGCCCTCTACGAGCAGGAGCTCCTGAGCCGGGAAGCCTACGACCAGGCGCGATCCAACTACGAGTCGGCCGAGGCCCAGCTCCGCGGCGACCAGCTCGTCTTCGACTACACGTCGATCGAGGCGCCGTTCGCCGGCGTCGTCTCGGTGCGCTACGTCAAGCTCGCCCAATACGTGAGCGCCAACCAGCCGCTCTTCCGCGTCACCAGCTTCGATCCGCTGCTGTGCCCGATCCAGGTGCCGGAGCGCGAGCTGCCGCGCTTGCGCGTGGGGCAGCCGGGCTACGTCACGGCGGAGGCCTGGCGCGGCGAGCGCTTTCCCGCCACGGTGCTGCGCATCAGCCCCGTGGTCGAGGCCGCTACCGGCACCGTGAAGGTCACCCTCCAGGTCTCGCCGCGCGGCAAGCTGCGCCCCGGCATGTTCGCCAAGGTCTTCCTCGAGACCGAGACGCGCGACGACGCCCTGGTGATCCCCAAGGCGGCGCTGTCGCTCGAATCGATCGGCGACACGGTCTACGTGGCCGCCGACGGCACGGCGTCGCGCCGCGAAGTGAAGCTCGGCTTTCAGGAAGGCGACAGCGTGGAGGTGCGCCAGGGCGTCGCCGAAGGCGAGCGGGTGATCGTCGTCGGCCAGGACGGCCTCTCCGAGGGCACGCCGATCCGGATCCTGAGCGGGGAGAAATCCTCCCCCCGGCTCCCATGAAGATCATCGACCTTTCCATCCGGCGCCCGGTCAGCGTCTTCATCTTCGCGGTGGCGGCGGTGGTCTTCGGCGTGGTGGCGTTCCGCCAGCTCGCCACCGACCTGCTGCCCGACATCACCTATCCCTCGCTCACCGTGCGCACGACCTACGACGGCGCCGCGCCGATCGAGGTCGAGAGCCTGATCACCCGGCCGATCGAGAACGCCGTCGGCGTGGTCTCGGGGGTGGTGCGGGTGACCTCGAGCTCGCGCGCCGACACCAGCGAGGTGACGCTCGAGCTCACCTGGGGAAGCCAGATGGACCTCGCGGCCCTCGAGGTGCGCGAGCGCCTCGACGTGCTCCAGCTCCCGGTGGACGCCGAGCGTCCGCTGCTGCTGCGCTACGACCCGTCGCTCGATCCCATCCTGCGCATCGGCATCTCGGGCGACGCCGACCTGATCCGCCTGCGCCTGGTCGCCGACGAGCAGGTCAAGCGCGCCCTCGAGCGCATCGAGGGCGTGGCCGCGGCGGTGGTCTCCGGCGGCCTCGAGGAAGAGGTCCACGTGGAGATCGACGAGCGCAAGCTCGCCAACCTCGGCTGGACCCCCGAGCTCCTGGTGGGCCGCCTGGCGCAGGAGAACGTCGACCTGACCGGCGGCCGCCTGCGCGAGGGCCAGACCGAGTACCTGGTGCGCACGGTGGGCGAGCTGCTGCGGCCGAGCCAGATCGAGAACGTGATCCTCGCCAGCACGGGCGGCGCAATCGTGCGCCTCGCCGACATCGCCGACGTGGTGCCCGGCCACAAGGAACGCGAGATCATCACCCGCATCGACGGCCGCGAGAGCGTGGAGGTGGCGATCTACAAGGAGGGCGGCACCAACACGGTGGCGGTCTCCGACGCCGTCCAGGCCGGGCTCGAGACCCTCCGCGAGCGCCTGGTCAAGGTCGATCCCAACCTCGAGCTCACGGTGATCACCGACCAGGCCCGCTACATCCGGCAGTCGGTGCGCGAGGTGCTCGACACGGCCCTGTGGGGGGGCATCCTCGCCGTCCTCGTGCTCTTCTTCTTCCTGCGGAGCTGGAAGACCACGCTGATCATCGGCATCGCCATCCCGATCTCGGTGGTGTCGACCTTCTTCCTCATGTACGTGGCCGGAATCTCCCTCAACATCGTCTCGCTGGGCGGCCTGACGCTCGGCATCGGCCTGCTCGTCGACAACGCCATCGTGGTGCTCGAGGCGATCCAGCGCCGCCGCGACGAAGGGCTCGACGAGGTCGAGGCGGCGAATGCCGGGGCCTCGGAAGTGTCGCGGGCGGTGGTGGCGTCGACCTTGACGACGATCTGCGTCTTCGTGCCCATCGTCTACGTCGAGGGCATCGCCGGCCAGCTCTTCGGCGACCAGGCGCTGACGGTGACCTTCTCGCTCGTCGTGTCGCTGGTGGTGGCGCTCACCGTGATCCCCATGCTGGC
>DASWIG010000434.1:0-16267 GCA_036397835.1 Thermoanaerobaculia bacterium | reverse complement strand
GGGGGCTTCGGCACCCGGGCGCTCCTCGACGACAACGAGACCCTCGCCTGGATCCGCTCGGTGGCCGCCGGGGCGCGGCGCACGACCTCGGTGTGCACCGGCGCGCTGCTGCTCGCCAAGGCCGGCCTCCTCAAGGGACGGCGGGCCACCACCCACTGGGCCGCCCTCGACCTGCTCGAGTCGCTCGACGCCGGCGCCCTTGTCGAGCGCGAGCTGCGCTGGGTCGACGAGGGCAGCGTGGTGACCTCGGCGGGGGTCGCGGCCGGCATCGACATGGCCTTCCACCTCGTGGAGACGCTCTGCGGCCGCGAGGTGGCCGACGAGACGGCGCGCTACGTCGAGTACGAGCGGCGTCGCCAAGGGCGTTGGACGACATGATTGACCAAGTGCAGCCCGGATTCTACAGGTCTACGGGCTCCCTTGGTCGGAGTGGCAACTTAGTTGCCCTGTAACAGACTGATTCCAATCAGCTTATAAGCGTCAGCACTTCATGGACAGAGGCGACCTCGTGATTCTCCGCTGAAACCCCCGTAGTCACCGGGTGAGGCGTCGATTCGTGCGCTGGAACCTACGTAGTCACCATGTGAGGTCTCGATTCTCCACGAAATCTCATGGGCTTCCCAGGGGAAGCCCTCGATCTCCACCCAGGATCGAGAGGTCACCCGGGAAGGTCGCGACTTTCAGCGGAGACTCGGCTCTTGCCCGGTCAAAAACGCGCCATTTCGCGAATCGAACCTTAGAAGAGCGCTTGAAACGCCTTGATTCATTGGTCTGCTTCTTAGAAGAGCCCTTTCGGCAGGCCGCGCCGGCAGCGGGCCGCGTAGTAAAGACCTTGCAAAGCGCCGTGACGCCGGCGCGACGCCCAGATGAGGTCTTGAAACGCGCGCTGCGAGGCTTTGGCCCGGTAGTAAGCCCTCATTGGGCTTTCACGACTTCCCGGGCCGCCGACGAACGTGCTCTACTTCCTGGTGCACCTGGGCCGCTGGGGCGCGCCTCCGGAGCAGCTCTACGACGAAAACCCGAGGACCGACCGCGGCAAGGCGAGGAAGTGGGGAACCCGACTCCCCATCCGTTGCGGTAGACTCGCCGTAATGAGCAGCGACAAGCCCCTGGGCTTCTTCAGCGGATACCTCGAGAGCCTCAAGTCGTCGCAGCTCGTGATGTTCTTGACGGCTCTCTTCGTCCTCGACCTCTTCATCCCCGACATGCTGCCGTTCGTCGACGAGGCCGTCCTCTTCCTGCTGACGCTGCTGGCGTCGCGCTGGCAGCAACGGTCCAAGCCCGCGCCGGCCCCCAAGCCGCCGCCCAAGAACGTGACGCCGGCGGGCGGGCGATAGCGCGCCACCCGCCCGCGAAGAGGCTCACGACCGGTCTTCGTAGGTGATGAAGGCCACGGACGCGCCGAACGGATCCCGGACGACGGCGATTCTGCCGACGCCCGGCGCCGAGGTCGGCTCGGACAGGACCTCGGCGCCCGCGTCGACCGCGGCGCGGGTACGGGCGTCGACGTCGTCGACGGTGACGTAGGCCAGCCAGGACGCCGACTCCGCGGGCTTCGGCGAGAAGCCGCCGATCGGCTGCTCGCCGAGCATGATTCCCGCGTAGCTGGTCCCGTTCTGCATGGGCATGTCGGCCACCGTCCAGCCGAGGACCTTGGCGTAGAACGATCTCGCGGCGGCGGCGTCCCGGCCGTGGTGCTCCACCCAACTGAAGGCGCCGTGGGTCGTCATCGGATTCGCGCTCATTTCTTTCCTCCTTTGCGTGGTTCGAGCGTGATCACCCGGAGGACGGATGAGCCGGCGCCGATCCGACACGCCTCAGCGCTTTTTCTCGAGCGACTCGAGGGTGCCGCCGGTCCGAGCCTCACTATATCAGCCGGCGAGCGACCGAGGCGCTGACGAAGTTCATCGGGCCGGACGACCGCCGATCGGGCCGCTGACAAAGTTCCGCGGCCAGACGACGCCTCGATCGGGCCGCTGAACAAGTTCCGCGGGCCAGACGACCCTCGATCGGGCCGCTGAAAAAGCTCAGCGGCCAAAACGGCACTCGTTTTGACCGCGAAAAAGTTCCGCGGTCGGCGCGCCAGGCGGTGGAGAACGAAGTCCACGTGATCGGCGCGAGCTCGCTGGCCGCCGGCCACCTGACGCTGGTGCCGCGGCTGCGCGAGGCCCTTGCCGAGCTCGGCCGCGAGGACATCGTGATCGTCGTCGTCGGCGTGGTGCCGCCGCAGGACTACGAGGCCTTGCGCGACGCCGGCGCCGCCGCGATCTTCGACCCCGGCACCGTAATCCCCGAGGCGGCAATCGGGATCCTCGAGGAGCTGGCGGAGCGTCTGGGGCTGGGTCCGCTGGCGGCCGAGCCCGCGGCAAACCGTCGTCGTCGGCGTGCCGCCGTAGGACTACGAGCGCTCTCCAAGGCCGGCGCGGCGCCGCCGCGGTCTTCGGCCCCGGGACACTCCGTCTCCAACCTCCGGCGAGCTCGAGGAACAAGCGCGCCTTGTACTCGACGGCAGCGCGTGCTAGCGTGCCCATCGGTCCATCGATCCCAGGAGCCTTCCCGTGCAGATCACGCGACGCATCTACGTGAGCCTCCCCGCCGACCCGTGGCTGCCACCCAATCTGAACAGCCTCAAGTGGGGCATCGTCGAAGAGATCGAGAAGCTTGGCTACACGCCCGAGATCTTCACCAATCCGAGGGGCAAACCCGGTTTGGCCTCCGCAAAGGCATGGAGTCCGCGCGACGCCGACGAGATCGCCAGACGCTGCGTAGGGGCGGCGATTCTGGGGATGCCGCGCTGGCAGTTCCAGGACGGCGAAGGCAGGCCCGTGCTGCTTCCGACGGAATTCAATCACTATGAAGGGGCGCTGGCTCGGACGCTGGGGCTTCCGACCCTTGTTCTCGTGCAACGCGACGTCCGGCGCCGGGTCGTCTTCGACATGAGCTTCGGCGGGTACGTTGGGGAGTTCGGCCCCGAAGCTGATGTCGCCTGGCTCCACACCGACGCATTTCGCGTCCCCTTCGATTATTGGAAAGCGTTGCTCGCCGAGCGGCGTGACGTTTTCCTTGGCTACTGCAGCAGATCGGCGGCCACAGCGGGGGCAATCAAGCGATACCTCCTGAGCCTGGGAGCACGCGTCCTCGACTGGCAAACCGACTTCATTCCGGGACGCACGATTATAGATCAGATTGAGCAGGCCGCGGCCCGATCGATCGGCGGAATCTTCCTCTTCACGAAAGACGACGACCTCGTCGATAGCGGTCAGGCGGACAACGACCTCGTCGATAGCGGTCAGGCGGACAAAGCCGTGCCGCGGGACAACGTCGTCTTCGAGGCGGGCTACTTCAGCGGCCTGAAGGGAAAGCGCAACGTCTTGATCGTCCGCGAGGAGGGTTCGAAGATGCCGGCGGATCTGAGTGGCGACATCTACGCCTTGCTTTCCGACAAGACGAAGATCGCTCCGATCGAGCGGGCGATCGAGGCGTTCATGGGCGCGATCTGAATCAACACGTGCGGCCGCGGCGACTCCTGGCCCCGCGTGATGCCGACGTGAACCATGACGACCATCAAGGAAATGGGGACATGCCAGATTCCTATCGCAAGCCGTGGGACTTTTTCATCAGCTACGCGAGTGAGGACCGCGATGCCGCCGCAACCCCGCTCGCGGACGAGCTCACCAGCCGCGGCTTCAGCGTTTGGCTCGACTATCGAGCTCTTGTCGAGGGCGACAGGCTCGAAGAGCAGATCGAGCAAGGCCTGACGCAGTGCCATGCCGGAATCGTGATCGTGAGCCCACACTTCCTCCGCAAGGACTGGCCCGTCCGCGAGCTCGATGTCCTTCTCGGCGTCGAAACGCTGGACGGCAGGCTACGGGTCGTACCCGTTCTGTACAACTTGAACGCCAGCCAGCTACAGGGCACGGCCCCAACTCTCTGCCAGAGGGCGACGATCGACCTCGCGGCCGGTCTTGACGTGGTTTGCGACGAGATCCTCGAGCTGATCACGACCGCCGCAGACCGAGAGCGCCAGAGCCTGGTCGGCCCCCTCGGCACCCACGACCTGCCGCGTTTCCGGGCACCGGGCATCGTGCGGTGTCCGAGCTCGAGCTGCACCTGGCGCCTACCGGCGGACTGGTTTGACTCGGACCCCGGCCCCGAATTCACGCTGAGGCAGGTCGGCTCGCAGTGGTGCATCGTGTGTGATTCCTGCGGAAGTGCGGTCGGGTGGCTCACCAAGGACGAAGCGAAGAAGGTCGCGAGTATGATCCGGGTCCATGGTATGTGGGCACGGGACCGATCTATGAATGGTATAACGTAGCGTTCATCGAGGAGGGTTTTACTATGCCGAGGTCAGCCTTCTTGGAGCTGCTGGATGAGGAGGCAAGCATTCCGAAGGGTGCTCCAGGCGCGTTCGACAAGTTCGAGGATCTGAAGCGAATGCTCGACGCCCGGGCAGCGCTCGTCAAGAAGATCGAAGCCGCGAGACAAAAGGGCGAGTTGACGGTGCAGCAGCACGAGCAACTGACCGCGTTGGTCCGCAAGCACGCTCTTCCGAAAGAGATACAGTAATCGCCATGCCCAAGCTCTTCATCTCCTACCGGCGGGACGATAGCGCGGTGGTCGCCGGGCGAATTTTCGATCGCCTGCAGGCGCATTTCGGGCGCTCCTCGGTGTTCATGGACGTGGACTCCATCGCTTACGGCACCGACTTTCGAAAGCATCTCACCGACGCGGTCGCCCAATGCGACGTGATGCTCGTCCTCATCGGAGGGGATTGGCTGAAGGTGCAGGCCGACGGCCGGCGGCGCATTGATGAGCAGAGCGATTTCGTGCGGATCGAGGTCAAGGCGGCCCTGGACCTCGGCATCCGTGTCGTCCCGATCCTCCTGGGGCAGACGATGATGCCCCTCGAGGAGCACCTGCCGGAAGAGCTCAAAGACCTCGCCTACCGCCACGCCGCTCAGGTGGATCCCGGCAAGGACTTCCATCTTTACATGGACCGCATCGTCAAGAAGCTCGATCAGCTTCTGGCCCAGCCGCGAACGCCGCCGCCTCCGGCCGTGGCGGAATCCTCGGCGCCCGCAGCCGGGGGGAGCCCCGCGGCGCGCCCGGATCCGGCGCTCGACGCGCTCGTGAAATCGGTCCAGCTCGTTTACGGCTACCACAGCAGCGACAACCGCGGGCAGGTCTTCGCGAGGCTCAAGATCGATCTCGGCAGGGTCGAGGCGGTCTTCAGCTACCTGGAGGGCCTGCTTGACGGGACGGCCGAAGACCTCGTCGAGAAGGCCACCGCCGTCCTCGTCAAGCACTGCCCGAACCCCAGCGGCCGGGTCACGCGGCAGGCCCTACTGGCGATGCAGACATCCACCAGCTCCGGCGTGCGCAAGGCGCTGGCCCGCGAGATGGCCACGCTCCTCCAGGCGAACCGCGCACTGTGGGACGCGGAGCTCCAGGGCGAGACGGTAGAGGCCTTGAAATTCGTCGCCGCGTACGATGCCGTCCACCTGGTTCGCCTCGCCGCTATCGAGGCGATCGCGCCGCTCGGGCGCGAGGACGACACAGACTTCCTGGTCTCGATCGTCCGCACCAAAAAAGGGATCGGCGAGAGCATCCCCGACTGGTCTCATGCGGTCTCAGTCCTGGCGAAATCGGGAAACGCCGGAGCGGGCCGGGCCCTCGCGCAACTCTGCACCGAGCCGCAAACGGACCTCGACGTGCTCCAATCGATCGTCTACTGGGTCAAGTGCAACATCTACCACTTCGAACGTTTTCCCAACGACGTCAAGCTCGGCCTGGGCGAGGGTGCGAAGACGGTCATCGGACGGTTCGAGGCTGTCCTCAACCTGGCGCACGTAGATGCGGCGCTCATCCTTTTCATGTGTTTTGTCCCGGAGGAAGCGGTCGTGGCCCTTGCCGACTTCGTCCAGCCCGGCGACGCCGCAAGGAGGAACGCGCTGTGCCGAAGCCTCGCCGCCGTGGAGGGACAAGAGCCCAAGAAGCGGTTCTTGCGCCGGCTCAAGCAGAACCAAGATGCCGCGAAGACCGTGTTGGAGGCCCTGCAGAACGCGGCGGCCGATCCGGACAGCGACGAGTACCTGAAGAAGAGCGCCCTTTGCGCTGTTCGAGACATCAATCACCCGGAGGACGGATGAGTGGTCGCCGATCCGACAAGCCTCAGGAATTCTTTTCTAGCGCCCCGAGACGCCGGCGGACGTGGGCCGACTCGGCGGGCGTGGCGGCCAGCTCGAGCGCCCGTTCGAAGGCGGCGCGGGCGCCGGCGAGCTCGCCGAGCTCGGCGAGGAAGACGCCGCGAGCGCCGTGGAAGTGGAAGTAGCCCGCCAGCGTTTCGGACAGCGGCTCGAGCAGGCCGAGAGCCGCGGCGGCGCCCCGCGTCTTCGCCACCGCGACGGCCCGGTTGAGCGTCACCACGGGTGACGGACGGAGCCGCTCGAGCGCGGCGTAGAGAGCGTCGATCTGGTGCCAATCGGTCTCTTCGCTGCGGCGCGCCCGCGAATGGACGGCGGCAATCGCGGCCTGGACCTGGAGCGGGCCGGGGCTGCCCCGCCGCAACGCCTTCTCCACCAGCACCAGGCCTTCCGCGATCAGCTCCCCGTCCCAAAGGTCCCGGTCCTGGTCCTCGAGCAGGACGATGTCTCCGGCGGCGTCGAGGCGCGCCCGGCGGCGCGAGTGCTGGAGCAGGCAGAGGGCGAGGAGCCCCGTCATCTCCGCCTCCTCGGGGAAGAGCCGCAGCAGGATCCGCGCCAGCCGGATCGCCTCCTCGCACAGCGGCACGCGGATATGGGCCTGGCCGCCGCTCGCCGAATAGCCCTCGTTGAAGAGCAGGTAGATCATCGTCGCCACGATCTCGAGCCGCTCGGCGCGCTCGGCGGCCGTGGGCGGCGCGAACGGCACTTCGCGTTCCGCCACCCGGCGCTTGGCGCGCGTGATCCGCTGCTCCATGGCCTTCGGGCTCACCAGGAAGGCGCGGGCGATCTCCGGCACCGAGAGGCCGGCGACCACCCGCAGGGCCAGCGCGATCTGCTGTTGCGCCGGCAGCTTGGGATGGCAGCAGACGAAGAGCAGACGCAGCACGTCGTCGCGGTAGGCCTGGTTGTCGAGCTTTTCCACCTTCGCGGCCTCGGCGTCGCCGGCGTCCGCGATCTCGGGCACCATCTCCTCGCGGCGCCGGCGCCGCCGGCTCTCGTTGACGCCGTAGTTGCGGCCGACGAAGATCAGCCAGGCGGCCGGGTCGTCGGGCCGCCCCGACTTCGGCCACGACCTCAGGGCGCGCAGGCACGCCTCCTGGAAGGCCTCCTCGGCCTGGTCGAGGTCCCTGAAATAGCGCGTCAACGCGCCGATCGCCCGCGGGCGCGCGGCGGTGAGGCAGGCGTCCAGCCACGCCGTGTCCGTCGCCATCAACCTCCTCGATGAAACCAACCCAACGGTCGGACCTCCAGCGACCCGGTGTCGTCAGGGAGCATCTTCGCCGCCGCGATCGCCTCGTCCAGGGAGTCGCAGTCGAGCACGTAGAAGCCCACGAGCTGCTCTTTGGTCTCGGCGAAAGGGCCGTCGATGACCAGGCTGCGGCGCAGCGTCGTCGCCGCGGTCGTGGGCATGAGGCGTGCCACCGGTCCGAGCTTGCCGCTCGCCCGCAGCTTCCCCTGAAGGGCCCGGTGCGTCTCGATCCGTGACTTCCCCTCGTCCTTCGTCATCGCCTCGGTCACGGCTTCGGGCTCGTAGATCAGGATGGCGTACTTCATCGCTCGTTGCTCCGGTTCCATCCGAAGGACGTTCGAGCCTATCCGAATCCGACACCTGCTACTCTGAGGTCGTGCGGAGAGCCGGATGACGGACCAGGACGACCGGTCGCGGGTTTCCCGATCGAGCCGCCCGTCGCGCCCATGCTCGTGCGCGCCCTCCGCCACCGCCAGGTAGTAGCGGACGACGTCGAACGACCCGTTCAGCTTTGCCCGCCATCTCGCGAGCTTACTACGGCCCGCCTTGACGTCTCATCATCTTCACCGTATGCTCCAAGAAAGCGATGCGACTGGAGATGAAGAATGCGCACTACGATCGCCATCCCCGAGGATCTCTTCCGAGCGGCTCAGCCCTTCGCCGAGGGACGGAGCTTCAGCCACTTCGTCCGTGAAGCCGTCCGCTGCCATGTGGAGCGGCTCGAGAAGGAGTCCCTGGCACGTGAGATGGCGGAGGGCTATCGGGCCGAGGCGGAGTCCCCATCGCTCGACGAGGAGTGGACCCACGTCGAGACCGACGGTTGGTCATGAGACGCGGCGAGATCTACCTCGTTGCGCTCGACCCGGTCGTCGGTTCGGAGACCGGCAAGACGCGGCCGGCCCTCGTCCTCCAGAACGAATTGGCGAATCGTTCGAGTCCCACGGTCACCGTCGTCCCGATCAGCAGTCGCGTGGACCGGGTCTATCCGTTCCAGGTTCGGATTCGAGCTGGGGAGGGTGGGCTGGCACAGGAGAGCAAGGCTCTTTGTGAGCAGATCCGTACAGTTTCGCGGCAGCGCCTCGGCCGCCGGCTCGGGGAATTGTCCGCCGAACGGTTGCAGGAGATTCGAGAGGCTCTGGAGCATCATCTCTGGCTGAATCTCTGATCCGAGGACGGCCGGCGGATCCGTCTCGCCGGGAAAGTGCGATCACGATCAACGGATTCGCCGCGACACTCCTCTCCAAGAGGAAACGGAGGAAACCATCATGCGAAAACGACTCATTCTACTCGGCCTTCTCGGCCTGGTCGGTGCCGCCGCGGCGGCCGCCCAGACCGCCCGTCACCACCCTGCGGAGCCGCAAGCCCTGCCGGCGCTCCCCGGCCAGGACGCCTTCGGGGCCATCGCCGAGGTCGTGGCCCTGCTCGAGGCCGACCCCGCGACCGACTGGAGCCGCGTCTCGATCGCGCGGCTGCGCGACCACCTGATCGACATGCACGAGCTCACCCTGCACGCCGAGGCGCGGGAGCGCGAGGTGGAGGGTGGGCTGGAGGTCGAGGTCACCGGCGAAGGGCGCACGCGCGCCGCCGTCCAGCGCATGGTGCCGGCCCACGCCGCCATGATGAGCGGCGCGTCCGGGTGGGGCGTCGAGGTCGGGACCACGGACGCCGGCGTTCGGCTGCGGCTGACCAGCGACGATCCGCGCCAGGTCGCGAAGATCCGCGCGCTCGGCTTCTTCGGCTTCATGGCCAGCGGCGACCACCACCGTCCGCACCACCTGGCGATCGCCCGCGGCGCCATGCCGCACCACGTGGCGCATTGAGCTTGGCCGTCGAGGACGAGTACGGTATTATGTAGGAGCTACATAATGTAGCTGGTGCATAAGACCGATGCGACTGCCGTTCCTCGACCGCCAGGAAGAAACCGCCCGATTGCGGCGGCTGGTGGAGCGTCCGGAGGGCTCGCTCGGGGTGCTCTACGGCCGCCGCCGCTGCGGCAAGTCGAGGCTGCTGCGCGAGGTCCTGCCCGCGGGCCGGGCTGTCTACTACGTGGGCGACGAGCGCGAGAGCGTGCTCCAGAGGGCGGGCCTTGCCGCCGAGATCGCCGGGCTCCTGCCGGGATTCGACCGCGTCGCCTATCCGCAGTGGGAGGCCCTGCTCGCCCGCTGGTGGGACGAGGCGCCGCCCGGAGCGGTGCTGGCCCTGGACGAGCTCCCGGCCCTGGCGTCGGCGTCGCCGGAGCTGCCGAGCGTGCTCCAGAAGCTGCTGGACCGGTACCCCGAGCGACGGCTCCATCTGTTGCTCGCGGGCTCGTCGCAGCGGATGATGCAGGGGCTCGTGCTCGACCGTACGGCGCCGCTCTTCGGGCGGGCCACCGAGGTCCTGAAGGTCTCGCCGCTCCCTGCGGGCTGGATCGCGGAGGCGCTCTCCCTGCGCGGCGGCGCGAAGGCCGTGGAGGCATTCTCGGTGTGGGGCGGCACTCCCCGCTACTGGGAGCTGGCGGCGGACCATCCGGACCTCGGGGCCGCGGTCCGCGCCCTCGTCCTGAGCCCCCTCGGGGTGCTCTACGAGGAGCCCTCCCGCCTCCTGCTGGACGACATGCGCGACACCGCGCAGGCGGCGTCGATCCTGAGCCTGATCGGGCAGGGGTGCCACCGCGCCTCCGAGATCGCCGGCCGGCTGGGCAAGCCCGCCACGTCGCTCTCGCGGCCGTTGCAGCGCATGCTCGAGATGGACCTCGTCGAGCGGGAGACGCCGTTCGACGCGCCGCCGCGCAGCAGCAAGCGCACGCTCTACCGAATCGCGGATCCTTTCCTGCGCTACTGGTTCCGTTTCGTCGAGCCCCACCGTTCGCGGCTGGAAGCGCGGCAGATCGCGGGCGTCGAGACCGAGATCTCCAGCCGCTTCGGCCATCACGTGGGCGAGGTGTGGGAGGAGCTGGCGCGCGCCGGCGTTCCGCGGCAGGAGCTCTTCGGCAGGACGTGGGGGCCGGCGGGCCGGTGGTGGGGGAGCGGGCTCGACCGCCGGCCGCTGGAGGTCGACCTGGTCGCCGAGAGCGCGGAGAAGGACGCCGTGCTCGTCGGCGAGGTGAAGTGGGCGTCGCCGCGCGACGTGGGCCGTCTGCTGAGGGAGCTCGGGAGGAAGGCTGAGAGGTTGCCGTTCGTGAACGGACGGGAGGTCGTCCTTGCTTTGTGGCTCCGGGCGTCGATTCCGGGGGAGGGACGGGTCATGACGCCGCGAGGCGTTCTCGACCTGCTGCGTTGAGGACGTTACTCAAGCACGGCGCTCTTACCCGCCCGCTTCGGCTACAGGCCCTTGAGCTCGTCGAGCAGGCCGCGCACCACCTCGAAGCCGGACTGCCAGAAAGCGGGATCGGTGATGTCCATGCCCATCTCGGCGAGCATCTTCGCGGGCGAGGCCGAGCCGCCGTAGGAGAGCAGCTTCAGATAACCCGGCTTGAAGGCCTCGCCTTCCTGCTGGTAGCGCCGGTAGAGCGCCAGCACCAGCAACTGGCCGAAGCTGTAGGCGTAGCAGTAGAAAGGCGTCGAGAACATGTGCGGGATGGCCAGCCACTCGTAGCGGAAGTCGTCGGAGACGTCGAGGCTGTCGCCGAACTGCTCGCGCAGGTTCGCGAAGTAGAGCTCGCAGAGCTCGTCGGCGTTGGCGTTGTCGAGCACCGCCCGGTGGGCCGCGAGCTCGAAGAGCACGAAGTAGCTCTGGCGCAGCACGGTGGCGTAGATGTCGTCCAGGGCCGCGGCCAGCAGCTCGCGGCGGGTGACGGGATCGCTCTGCGAGCGCAGGAGGCGGTCGGTGATCATCATCTCCGCGAAGACCGACGCGGTCTCGGCCAGCGGCAGCGACGGGTGCTGGGTGAGCAGGGAGTGGCCGCTCGCCATCTGGTTGTGGACGGCGTGCCCGAGCTCGTGGGCGAGGGTGGCGACGTCGCGCAGGCGACCGGTGTAGGTGAACATCATCCAGGGCGTGTATTTCGGCGTCACGGTGGCGCAGAAGGCGCCGCCGCGCTTGTTCTTGCGCGTCTCGCTGTCGACGTGGCCGACCTCGAAGAGGCGCTCGGCGAGCTGCCCCAGGGTGGGGTGGAAGCCGTAGAACGTCTCGAGCACGGTGGCCACGGCGTCGCCGTAGGCCACGGTCTCGGTCGAGGTGGCGAGCGACGCGTACACGTCGTAGCGCCGCATCTTCTCCCTGCCGAGGAAGCCCGCCTTGAGCCGGAAGTACTCCTGGAACAGCGGCGCGTTGTCCTTGACCACCGCCAGCAGCGTCTCCACCGCCGCGTCGGGCACGTCGTTGGCGAGGTTGCGGATCGAGATCGGCGAGGGCACCCCGCGCAGCTTCACGTACTCGGTGTACCAGTCGCGCACCCGGTTGGCGTAGATCTGGGCCAGCACGCTCGACTCGTTGCGATAGACGCGGTGGAGCTCCACGTAGCAGCGCGCCCGCAGGTCGGGATCGGGCGAGTAGAAACGGCTGCGCATCTCGTCGTCGGTCAGGGTGGTCGTCTCGCCGCCCGCCTCGAGGTGGAACTCGAGGCGGTTGGCGAGCATCTGGTAGAGCGTCACCAGGGCCTCGATGCCGTTGGCGTTCTTGAGGTTCAGGAGCTGCTCGGAGCGCTCGTCGAGCGTGTAGGGGCTGAAGCGGCGCAGCTCCAGGAGGTAGTAGCGGAAGTCCTGCAGCTCCTGGGGCGTCGCGTCGAGCTCGGCGGTGGGCAGCAGCCGCTCGGCCTCCTCGTCGGCGAGCGCCTTCCACCACAACGAGAAGAAGAGGGTGCGGTTGTCGGCCTCGGCCACGAGCTGACGGATGCGGTTGCGGTAGCCGAGGGCCGCGGCGTTGTGGGTGTCGGTCGAGAACCACAGGCTGCCGTAGCCGGCCAGCACGGCAATCTGCTGGTCCAGGGCCTCGTAACGGCGCAGCAGGTCGAGCAGCTCCTGGGGCTCCATGTCGCCCCGCAGACGCTCGCGCTCGCCCTCGAAGGCCTCGACGCTCTCCCACATGCGGGCGAGGCGCTCGGAGATGACCGCCTCCGTGGGCTCCGGCAGGAGGTCGGAGAGGTCCCAGCGCGTGGGGACGTCGTAGCGCCGCGCGGGTGCCACGCGCTCGGGGTCGAGATGCGGTCGGGTGGGAGCCTGGGTCGCGGGTGGTTCTTCGATCAGCGTCATGTCGGCCTTTGCGTCATCTGGCGCCTGATCCGTCGGGCACCGGTCGTGGGGGGACGAGGTCGGCGGGGTCGGACGATCCCGAACCGACGATTCTAGCGGATCCCGGACCGCGCGGATCAACGCTCAGGCGGGCCCGCACCCAACCCCGCACCGAGTTGATGAGCCAGACCTCGTCGGCGTGGTCGAGCACGTCGACGCTCAGGACCTCCTCGCGCAAGCGTCCGCGCGCGAGCAGCTCGGCCCGGTAGGTGCCGGCGAGCAGACCGCAGGCCAGGGGGGGCGTCAAGTAGTCCCGGCCGCGCCTGAGCACCAGGTTGGCGCGAGTGGCCTCGGCCAGCTCGCCGCGCTCGTTCCAGAGGAGGACGTCGTCGGCGCCCGGATGCCGGGCCAGCACGTCGTCGTAGACCTTCCGGAAGCTGGTCTTGTGGAACCGGAGGACGTCCGAGGCGTCGATCGGCCGGTCGTCGAGCGCCACCGTCCACACCTTCCGCGGCTCGGGGGGCAGGGGATGCGTCTCGACGCGCGGGCGTCCGTCGCCGTCGAGGAGCAGCCGCACGCGTTGCCGCGTCTCGCCGCGCCGCGCCTCGTCCAGGCAGCGGCGGACGTCGTCGCCTCGCCAGGCAATGCCGAAGTACTCCGCCGAGGCCGCCAGCCGTTCGAGGTGGCGCGCGAGCAGGAAATAACCCCGGCGCGGCCGCCACAGCAGCGTCTCGAGCAGCTCGAACTCGCGCGTTGCGGCGCGCAGGACGAGCGCCTTGGTGCGGCACTCCTCGTACTCGCTCGCGGCGTCCGAGTCCCACACGATGCCGCCGCCGGTGCCGTAGCGCACCCGCCGCTGCGCTCGGTCGACGGCGGCGGTGCGGATCGCCACGTTGAGCTGGGCCCGCCGCCCCGGGGCGAGGTAGCCCACGGTGCCGGTATAGACGCCGCGCGGGGCGGCCTCGAGCTCGCGGATGATCCGCGCGGTGCTGATCTTCGGCGCGCCGGTGATCGAGGCGCTCGGGAAGAGCGCGCGCAGGATCTCGACCAGCGAGGCGTGCGTCGCGGCGCTGACCGTCGAGGTCAGTTGGTGGACGGTCGGGTAGGTCTCGACGCGGCAGAGGTCCTCGACCCGAACGCTGCCGGGCTCGGCGATGCGCCCCAGGTCGTTGCGCATCATGTCGACGATCATCACGTTCTCGGCGCGGTCCTTCGCCGACGCGGCGAGGGCGGCGGCTCGCGGGCGGTCCTCTTCGAGGGTGCGGCCGCGGCGCGCCGTGCCCTTCATCGGACGGGTCACGATGCGCTCGCCGTCGAGGGCGAAGAAGAGCTCGGGCGAGGCCGAGCACACGGCGAAGCGGCCGGCGTCGAGGTAGGCCGCGTAGGGCGGGCGCTGCCATTGGCAGAGG
This sequence comes from Thermoanaerobaculia bacterium, assembly GCA_036397835.1. Lineage (GTDB taxonomy): Bacteria > Acidobacteriota > Thermoanaerobaculia > Multivoradales > J023 > DASWIG01. Next base: position 2,256 of record DASWIG010000434.1, on the reverse strand, counting down.
GCGGCGAAGAGCGCGAACGCCTCGCCCTCGTAGGCCGCCTCGAGGGGGAAGGTGAGGTTGACCTGGTAGGTGTGGCCGGCGGCGATCGCGGCGCGGATGCGACGGATGGCGTCGTCGTAGGCGGCGCGCTCCATGAGCGGCCGCCAGTCGAGCGCCGGCATCGCCGGCCCGCGCGGCGCCCCGCTCTCCTCGGGCCGCCGGTAGAGCGCCCACCAGGCGAGCGGCCAGGGACCCGGCGGGTGGGCGGCGAGCGCCGGATCGAAGGCCGGCGCCGCCTCGTAGCAGATGAAGCCCACGGCGTGGAGGCCGCGCTCGACGGCCGCTTCCACCGCCGCCAGCGCCGGCAGCACGGCCTCGAGGCGCTCGGCCGTCACCACCTCCACCGGATCGCGGAAGCGCCACCAGCGGGCCTCGCCGCCGGCGGGCGGGGTGACCTTGACGAGCGCGGAGACGGCGTCGGTGGGTCGCACGCCGCCTCACGCCGGCAAGCGCAGCCGCGCTTCGCAGCCCGGCCCGTCGTCGCGGTTGGCGATCGCCAGGGTGCCGCCGTGGGCCTCGGCGATCTGCCGGCACAGCACCAGGCCCACGCCGCTGCCGCCCGGCTTGGTGGTGAAGAAGGGCACGAAGAGGTTCCTGGGATTGGCGATGCCGGGCCCGGTGTCGCGCACCGCGAGCTCGAGGCTGGTGCCGTTGCGGCGCCACGACATCGAGACCTCGCCGTCGGTCTCGAGGGCCGCCTCGACGCCGTTCTTGACCAGGTTGATCAGCAGTTGCTCGAGCTGGTCGCGGTCGGCGTGGAGGGTCACCTCGGGTCCCGCGTCCACCGTTACCTCGCATCGCGTCTCCATGGCCGCCACCCGGCGCACCAGGGGCGCCACCGCGAGCGGCCGGATCCGCGGCGGCGGCAGCCGGGCGAGGCGCGCGTAGGCGGCCACGAAGCGGGTCAGCGAATCGCAGCGCTCGGCGACGTTCTTGAGGCCGCGCTGGGCGTCCTGGCGCCAGCCGTCGGGCGGCTGGTCGCGGCGCAGCAGACCGGCCAGAGTGGAGGTGGTGGACTTGATCGGCGCCAACGAGTTGTTGAGCTCGTGGCCGAGCACCCGGATCAGCCGCTGCCAGGCCTGCCGCTCCTCGTCGCGCAGCGCTTTCGAGACGTCGCTCAGCACCAGGAGCTGGTGCGGCAGCCCGCCCTCGCGGAACGACCCGCGGCGGCACTGCCAGCGTCCGGTCCGGCCCGGGAACGCGCGCTCGAAGGTGCGCGCGCTCTCGCCTTCGAGACAGTCGGCGAGGCCGAGCTCGTCCGCCGTGCGTCCGAGCAGGAGCTCCGCGCCCTGGGCCATCATGCGCTCGCCCGCGGGATTGACGAGGCGCAGCTTCTCCTGCTCGTCGAAGGTGAAGACGCCGAGGTCGATCTCCTGGATGACCTTGTGCAGGAGCGCTCCGGCGTCGACGGCGTCGAAGCGCTGGGAGCGCAGCAGGGAGCCCAGCCTGTTGACCTCGATCATCACCTCGCCGAGCGAGTCGTAGGCCTGGGGCCGGCGGGCGCGGATCGAGTAGTCGCCCTCGCGCAGGGCCTCGAGCAAGTTGGCGAGGGTCTGGAGCGGCATCATGGTGCGCTCGCGCGCCGCCAGGGCGAAGCCCAGCCACAGGCAGACGATGAAGACGGTGAGCGTCCACTGGACCTTGGCGGAGTAGTCGCCGGTCCACAGGATCACGAGGGCCACGAGGGAGCCGGGCAGGCCGGCGGCGAAGGCCATCGTGAAGATGCGTCCCTCGTGCGTCATCCAGGCGACTCTAACCGGATGCTAAGTCGTCGTGACGGCCTCGATCAGCTCGATGTCCCGCTTGAGCAGGTCGTTCACCAGCCGGCCCAACTCGACTCCCTTGGAGGCCGCTCGTGCGCTCAGATAGCTCCGGACGTCATCGTCAAGGTAGATGGGCAGGTTGAGCCTTGCGCCGGGTCGGTAGAACTTCCCGCGCTCAGCATCGGAGAAGTCGTACTCCTTCTTCATGGTCCGTCCTCGTACTGCCTGTGCTCTCGCCGGGTCGCGGGTCGAGCCGAGAAGATCCGGATTCGGATCTCGCCTCCGGCGGTCTTATCGCGTCTTGGAAGACGGTGGCGGCCTCCTCAAAGGCTAACGTCTCGGAAATTACACAACCTGCTGACCGCAAGGGCTTTATCGACGAGACTTCGTCTCGTCGACCCTCACCCCCCAACCCCCCTCTCCCAGGGGGAGAGGGGGGCTCGAACCCCGACAT
>DASWIG010000433.1:0-8161 GCA_036397835.1 Thermoanaerobaculia bacterium | reverse complement strand
CCGGCTGCTGCGCCTGCGCCACGCGCTGGAGTACGCCGCCGTGGCGGCGCTCGCCGTCGTCCTCAAGGCCCTGCCGCGGCGCCTCGCCCTGGCCCTGGGGGCCGCCATCGGCCAGCTCGGCTGGTGGGCGCGCATCCGCCGCCGCCTGGTGCTCGCCAACCTCGCCCGCGCCCTGCCCGAGGCCGCGGACGCCGAGCGCCGCCGCGTCGGCGCCCGGGCGGCGCGCAACTTCGGGCGCACCGTCGCCGAGTTCCTGCGCTTTGCCGGCGCCGACCGCGAGAGGGTGCTGGAGCTCGTCGAGATCGAGGGGCTCGACGTCCTCCGCGAGGCCCTCGCGGAGGGCAGGGGCGCGGTGGTGGTGACCGGCCACCTGGGCGCCTGGGCGCTCTACGTGACCGCCCTCGGCGCCGCCGGCATCCCGTCGGCCCTGCTCGTGGGCGTGCAGACCAACCGGCGGGTCGACGAGCTCATCCTCAGCATCCCCGGCGGCGCCGTGCAGTTCATCTCCAAGGCCAAGACCGCCCCGCGCGAGATCTTGAAGGCCCTGCGCGCCAACAAGGCGATCGTGATGGTGGCCGACCACTACTCGTCGGACCAGCAGGTCTACGTGCCGTTCCTCGGCCACCCGGCCTTCACCCTGCCGCTGCCCGGCTCGCTGGTGGCGCGCCACCGCCTGCCGCTGCTCGCGATGGCCGGCCACCGCACCTCCGGCGGCCGGCACCGCCTCGAGCTCGGCCGCATCGAGCTGCCCGCGGCCGGCGACGTCGACGCGCTGCGCCTGGAGGTCGCGGCGCGCTTCAACCAGCGCCTCGGCGAGGCCGTGCTGCGCCACCCCGACCAGTACTTCTGGTACCACGGCCGCTGGAAGGTGCGGCCGCGCGAGAGCCCTCCGCGGCTGGTGGCCGTCACTCGATCGCCGCGACCTCGGTCTTGAAGCGCCAGGCCACGCGTCCCAGGAGCAGTAAGGCGACGGTCAGGAGCCCGAGGGTGAGCCCCCACCAGAGGCCCTGGGGTCCCCAGCCGGCGCCGAAGGTGAGCCAGGCGCCGAGCGGCAGGCCGAGCGCCCAGTAGCCGACGAGCGCCACCAGCGCCGGCACCCGGGTGTCCGCGGCGCCGCGCAGGACGCCGCCGCAGATCGCCTGCAGGCCGTCGAAGATCTCGAAGAAGGCGGCGATCGGCAGCAGCGTCGACGCCAGGGCGATCACCGCCGGGTCGGTGGTGTAGAGGCGGGCGAGCAGGCGCGGCGCCAGCAGGAACGCCGCGCCGAAGACCAGCATCAGGCCGGTCCCGACGAGCAGGCAGGTGGCGGCGGCGCGGCGCGCGCCGTCGGCGTCGCGGCGGCCGACGGCGTTGCCCACGCGGGTGGAGGCGGCGCCCGCGAAGCCCACCGCCACCATGTAGGCGAGCGCCGTCATGTTGATGGCCACCTGGTGGCTCGCCGCCTCGCGGGCGCCGAGGTGGCCCATCATCAAGGTGACCGCCATGAAGAGCCAGTACTCGAACGAGATGTGGAAGCCCACCGGGCTGCCGATCCTGAGGAAGGTGGCGTAGTCGCGCCGGCGCCCGAGGCCGGCGGCGCGGCGCCGCCAACAGGGTGCCAGCGGCCGCCGCGCGAAGGCGAGGAGGCACGCCAGCATCACCCAACGCGAGATCGAGGTGGCCCATCCCGCTCCCGCGGCCCCGAGGGCCGGGAAGCCCCATTTGCCGAAGATCAGGGCGTAGTCGCTCGCCAGGTTGGCGACGTTGCCGACCACCATGGCCGCGAACGCCGGCCGCACGATGCTCATCGCCTGCAGGGTGCGCTGGCAGACCGCGTAGACCAGCACCGCCAGGTTGCCGAAGAGGGCGCCGCGCAGGTAGCCGGCGGCGCCGGCGGCGATCTCCGGCGGTTGCCCGAGCGCCTGGAGCAGCGGCCGTCCCTCCCACATGACCACGCTGATCGGCACCGTCAGGATCACGGCCAGCACCAGCCCCTGCTGGAAATACCGGCCCAGGCGCCGGACGTCGCCCGCGCCGTGGGCCTGCGAGGCCAGCGCGTCGAGGCCGGAAAGGAGCCCCAGGGGGAAGACGAGGAGCCCCAGCCCGAGGGCGTTGCCGACGCCCCCGGAGGCCAGGGCCACGTCCGAGACCCGGCCCAGCATGATCACGTCGACCGTGCCCATGAGCAACGCGCCGAGCTGGATCACGCTGATGGGCAAGGCCAGCCGCACGGTGGCGGCGAGCTCGGCGGCGGAGACCAGGTTTCTCATCGTGTCGATCCTAGTCCTTGCGCCCGCGGTTGGCGCGTGGTATGCTGGTTTGCTCGATGGCCGGCGTCGCTGTGCCGTCGGCACGCACCGTACCTACCCAGAACCTGGTCTCTTGAGCCCGCTCTCGAGCGTCCAACCGCCGGAGAATCCCCTGCCGGGAGAAGACTGCGCCCATGGAGAGAATCCCCGATCGCATCGATAGCAAGTTCCGCTACATTCTCCTCGCCTCCCATCGCGCCGAGCAATTGCTCCGGGGCGCGTCGCCAAGGATCGAAAGACCGAAGGGCAAGCCCTCCCGCATCGCCATGGAGGAGGTCCTGCGCGACGCCGTCAGGTGGGGTTACGGCCCCGAGCCGGAGGGGCCGGCCGGCGAGCACGGGGCCGAGGTGGACGCCGAGGCCGAGCCCGTCGAGGCGTGACGGCCGCGCCGGCCGCGATCATGAGCCTACCACCCAGCCGCCCGCCCAGAGTGCTGCTCGGCGTCTGCGGCGGCATCGCGGCCTACAAGGCCGTGGAGGTGCTCCGCCGCCTGCGGGAGCGCGGCTTCGAGGTGCGCTGCGCGCTGACCCGCAGCGCTGCGTCGTTCGTCGCCCCGCTGACCTTCGAGGTGCTCTCGGAGCACGCGGTCTACGGCGAGGAGTACCTGACCGCCACCGGACGGGGCGAGGAGAGTCACCTCGCGGCGGCCCGTTGGGCCGACGTGCTCTGCGTGGCGCCGGCTACCGCCCACCTGCTGGCCCGGCTGGCCCTGGGCCTCGCCGACGATTTCCTCACCACCACCGCCCTCGCATTCAGCGGCCCGCGGGTGCTCGCCCCGGCGATGCACTCCGAGATGTGGGGCCAGGAGGCGGTGCAGCAGCACATGGCGACGCTGCGGCGCCGCGGCGCCGTCTTCGTGGGCCCCGAGGAAGGGCCGCTGGCGTCCGGCGAACGGGGCATCGGCCGCTTCAGCGACCCGCTGGCGGTGGTCGCCGCGGTGGCCGCCGCGGCGCACCGGCTCGCGAGCGCCGGATTCGCCGGCGACGGACCCGCGAGCGCCGGACCCGCCGGCGACCTTTCCGGGCGGACGGTCGTGGTCAGCGCCGGTCCCACTCACGAGCCGATCGACCCGGTGCGTTTCCTGGGCAACCGCTCGAGCGGCAAGATGGGCTTCGCCCTGGCCGCCGAGGCGGCGCGGCGCGGCGCCCGTACCCTGCTGGTGAGCGGCCCGGTGGCGCTCGCGACGCCGCCCGGCGTCGAGCGCGTCGACGTGGAGACGGCCTTCGAGATGCGTGAGGCGCTCCACCGTCACGCGCCGGCGGCCGACCTGGTGGTGATGACGGCGGCGGTCGGCGACTTCCGCCCGGCCGCCGTGGCCGCCGCCAAGATCAAGAGGCGCAACGGCGTGCCGCGCCTCGAGCTGAGGGCCAACCCGGACGTCCTGCAAGGTCTGGCCGACGTCGCTCCCGGCGCCCTGCGCGTCGGCTTCGCCGCCGAGACCGAGGCCTCGGAAGGGGAGGCCCAGGCCAAGCTCGAGGGCAAGAAGGTCGAGCTCCTGGTGTGGAACAACGTCGCCGCCGAGGGCACCGGCTTCGGCTCCGACCACAACGAGGTGACCGTCTACCGGCGCCACGGCGAGCCGGTCTTCTTCTCCCGCCGGCCCAAGCGCGAGCTCGCCGCCGACCTCATGGACCTCTTCCAGGAAGCCCTGCCGGAACGTGTCGCCGCAGCAGCAAGCGTCGCTTCATGAGCTGCTGACCTACCTCGACGGGGTGGGCTACGGCGAGCTCTACCTGCGGCCGTCGCCGGCCGCCGAGGAGCTCGCCGCGCTGGCGGCGGAGGCGGCGGCCTGCCGCCGCTGCAGGCTGTGCGAGAAGCGCCGCAACGTGGTCTTCGGCAGCGGCCGCGCCGACGCCGACCTGATGTTCGTCGGCGAGGGGCCCGGCGCCGAAGAGGACGCGCGCGGCCTGCCCTTCGTCGGCCCGGCCGGCGAGCTCCTGACCCGCATCATCGAGGCCATCGGGCTCAAACGCGACGACGTCTACATCGCCAACACCGTCAAGTGCCGGCCGCCCGGCAACCGCGATCCGCAACCCGACGAGGTGGCGGCCTGCCGCCAGTTCCTCGACCGTCAGATCGACCTGGTGGCCCCCCGCGTCCTGGTCGCCCTGGGACGCGTCGCCGGCCAGCTCCTCCTCGGCACCGACCACTCGCTGGCGCGCATGCGCGGACGCTGGCACGAGGTGCGCGGCGTGCCCGTGCGCGTCACCTACCACCCCGCCGCGCTGCTGCGCAACCCGGAGTGGAAGCGTCCCACCTGGGAGGACGTGCAGCTCGTGCGCGACCGCCTGCGCGGCAGGTGAGGGCGGTGCGCGGCCCCGGTTTCTCGCTGGTGCTCCTGGGTCCGCCGGTGGTCTGGCGGCTCGAGCCCGGCGGTCGCCGCGTCGAGCTCGTCTGGCGCCTGCGCAAGGCGCTCCAGGCGGTGGCCTATCTGGCGTTGCGGCCGCAGCGGCGGACCGACCGCGACGACTTCGTGGAGGCCATCTGGCCCGAGGCGAGCGCCGAGGCGGTCCGCAAGAGCTTCCATCCCACCCTGAGCGACGCCCGCCGCACCCTGACCGGCGGCCGCGCCGGACGCAATCCCATCGTGTTCAATCAAGGGATCTACGCCCTCGACCCGGAGACGGAGTGGCAGGTGGACGTGGAGGACTTCCGCCGGCGGATCGCCGCCGGCCGCGAGCTCCGGGAAACCGACCCCGCCGCCGCCTTCGAAGCCTGGAAGGCGGCGTGGACGTTTCACCGGGGGCCTGTGCTGGCAGGCTCGGAGGCGCCCTGGATCGTGCGCTGCCGCGACGAGGTGCGGCGCGAGCACCTGGCCCTCCTGAAGGGCCTCGGCGGCCTCGCGATGGAGCTCGGGCGCCTGACCGACGCCCTCGACGCCTATCGCGCGGTGCTCCTCGAAGAACCCTACGAGGAGCACCTGCACGTCGCCGTGATGGAGCTCTACGCGCGCCAGGGCCGGCGCGACCTCGTGCGGCGCCAGTACGTGCGCCTGCAAGACCTCTTGAAGGAGCTCGACGTCGAGCCGCTGGCGCAGACCCAGAGCTCGTACCAGCGCCTCATGCGATAGTGATAGTGGTAGCCGGGGATCGAAATCCGGGCTACCGGCTTCTGGTTGGGGGGATTTACGCCGCGAGCGCCCGGTAACCCACCAGGACGCCCACCACCGTCAGCAGGACGCCCACCCACAAACGCAGGTGGCGCCGCGACAGCCGGCGGGCGAGGCGCGGCCCGAGCTGGCCGCCGAGCACGACGCCGGGCGCCGCGAACACGATCATCCTGAGGATCTCGTCCGCGCCGGCGACGAGCGTCGCGAAGAGCGTCGCGTCGACCCGCAGCGACACCGAGACCAGACTGAGGACGAAGACCAGCACGACGGTCGAGCCCACGGCCTCGGCGTGGTGCCTAGACCGGCGATGGTTCAAGATCGCCGGCATCAGGAGCACGCCGGCGCCGCTGGCGATCGTCCCCTGGAGGCCGCCGGCCAGGGCCCCGACGCTGCGGTAGACGCGCTCGTGGGGCTCGAGGGCCTCCTCCAGCGGATCACGGCGCACGTATTCGCGGATCAGCAGCGCGCCGTAGGTGAGGACGAAGACCGCGAAGCCGGCGAGCAGCCAGAAGGCGCCGATCCTGGCCGACGCCAGGGCGCCGAGCGCCGCCGCCGGCGCCGCGACCAGCAGATAGCGTCCGACGAGGTAGGCGTTGACGGTGCCGTCGCGCAGGTTGCGCCAGACGCCCGAGCCGAAGCCGAAGAACATCGTCAGGAGCGACACCCAGAAGGCCACCTTGGGCTCGAGGCCCATGGCCAGCAGGTAGACCGGCGTCCAGAAGCTGGAGCCTTCGATGCCGCTCGACATGGCGCAGATCGCGATCGCGACGCCGGCGGGGAAGAGGTACCAGTACTCGAGCACGCGGCTATTGTCGCCGAAGTTCGTCGAGTCCGGAGGACGGCATCTCGTACCTGGCCAGCTTCGCCGGGTCGAGGATCAGGATGCCGGCCTCGGCGAGCATCGCCGCCGGCTCCTCCCCGAGGCCGCTCTCGCTGTAGAAGAGAAAGGCGGTGTCCCTCTCGAGGTGGCCGGCCAGCGCCTCCTTGACCTTGACGAAGCGACGGACCACGTCGGCGGTCACCCCCCGCTCCCAGGCCTTGACCTCGACCATCAGGTCGGTGCCGTCGCTGCGTTCGCTGACGGCGTGGAGGTCGATCTCCACGCTGATCTCAGGGTCGAGGAAGAAGTGTGCTTTCCGGATCGTGCTGAACCGGTCGAGCCTGGACCCCGGGGGAATGGTCCGGGCGTCCAGCTCCCCGGTGACGATGTCGGAGAGGCCGGCTCCCGCAAGCGACGCCACCTGCAGGCGGTAGCGGACCTTGTATTCCGCCGCCAGGCCCTTGTGCCAGGCCGCCTGGCGCCGGGCGGAGTCGAGCTGTCTCTTGAAGTCGTCCTCGATGGTTTCCGCGCCCACCCGCTCGATCTCTTCCCCGTAGATGCGGCGGAAGACCATGGCGAAGATCCGGTCGCCGAGCCCGCGGTAGCGGAAGTTCGACGAGCCCTCGGCCAGGATGTCGGCCTTGACCAGCTTGTGCAGGCGCTCCTCGAGCTCGCCGTCCGTCATGTCGAGCCGGAGGTCGGCGAGAATCCGGTCGCGGCCGATTTCCTCGGGCTCGTGGGCCGCCAGGTAGAGGACGATCTGGCGCGCGTTCTTGTCGTTGACCTCGGCAAAGGCGCCGAGCAGGTACTCTCGCCAGACCCGCGCGATCTCACCCTTGCCCAGCACGGTCTCGAGGGCGAGCGCCGCGCGGACCCCCTCCTTGGTGGTCAGGTCCTTCTCCCATAGCCGATTGGAGACCGTCGCGGCGATGTAGAAGGGGTCGTTCTCGCAGACCTCGGCGACGTAGGCCGCGGTCTCGTCGGTGATCGGGACCTGGTAGGCGTAGGCGTAGTTGTAGACCGCTTCGAGGGCTTCCTCGGCGGCGAGGCTCTCGAGCTGCCACTCCAGGTAGCGGCCCGTCATGTGGCGCAGGATGGCCCCCAGCCAGCCGATATAGCTGCCGGCGACGATCTGAGGCGAGACCTTGCTCTCGGCGGCACCCATATAGGAGTAGCACAGCTTCTCCACCCGGTCCTGGTCGTCGTCGGAGACGATCCAGCGGTTCAGGTACTGGAACTCGTCGAGGATCTGGATGATGCGGACGTCCTTCACGGCCGAGAGCCGATGGCCGACCTCCCGTGCATGGATCCAGGCCAGGCCGGGAGCGCGCTCGAGGATCTCCTGCATCCGGCGGAGGTCGGCCGCTACGTGGCTATCGTCCCGGGCCAGCTCCTCGAGCTCGGCGAAGGAGAGGTCCTGCTCGAGGATCTCGGGGGTCCGGGTGGTGAAGCCGAAGTACTGGGTCAGCAGTCGGCGATAGAACCACTCGGCGAAGAGCGACTTGGAGAGACGTTCCTCCGGGATGCGGACGTAGAAAGGGATCAGCCGGGGGTCGTTCCTGGTATAGAGGATGTTGAAGAAGCGCTGGAGCAGCGCCGTCTTGCCCTTCTTGCGCCGCGACAGGATCCCCATCGACTTCGAGAGCCGGCGCCGGGTGCCGTCGGCCCAATCCAGGAGGCGCGCCATCTCCGACCTGCGGCCCACGAAGAGGTCCGGGTCGCCGATTTCCTCGGTCAGGGCATGGGTCAGATCCCACATCCGGACGAGCGTAGCACGGGCCGCAGCTGCGGCCTCGCGTTTCCGGACATGATCGCGTACACTCTGAGCGGAGGCTCACCATGGCGACGGAAACCCTCTCCCTGACCGAGCTGCGTCCCCGTCTCACGGAGCTGATCGAGCGGGCGAACCGGTTCTTCGACCGCTTCCTGATCACCCGGCACGGC
>DASWIG010000432.1:0-12378 GCA_036397835.1 Thermoanaerobaculia bacterium | reverse complement strand
TGAGGGCCGAGAGGGCGAGCACCCGGTCGGCGGCGCCGACGGCGAAGCGCTCGTTGACGTCGACGACGGTGTTGAGGGCGCCGCGGTGGTCGATCATCACCCCCTTGGGCAACCCGGTCGAGCCCGAGGTGAAGATCACGTAGGCCAGATCCTCGGGCGTCTGCACGGGCTCCTCGAGCCCGTCTTCCGCCTCGCCGGCGAGCCAGCTCTCGTCGAGCGCGACGCGGGCGACGCCTCCGGGCCATTCCAACCCCTCGGCGAGCCTCGGCTGCGTCAGCGCGACGTCGACCTCGGCGTGCTCCAGGAGGAGCTCGAGACGCTCATGGGGCAGGTGCGGGTCGACGGGCAGATAGGCCGCTCCCGAGCGCAGGATCCCGAGCACGCCCAGGACCTGCTCCCAGCCCTTCTCCATCACCACCGCCACGAGGCGGTCAGGCCGGGCGCCGCGCCGGCGCAGCTCGCGGGCGAGGCGCGCCGAGCCGGCGAGGAGCTCGCCGTAGGTCACCCGGCGCTCCCCGGCGATCACCGCCGGGCGGTCCGGCTGGCGTCGCGCCTGGTCGAGGAAGCGCGCGTGCAGCAGGCCCGGCGGCACCGGCGCCGCGGTGGCGTTGACGCGGGCGCGCTCGTCGAGCTGCTCGGCCGGCACCAGGAGGTCGGCGCCGAGGCGCCGGCGCCAGACGTCTTCGTCGTCGACGAGACGCTCCAGCAGCCGGCGGTAGGCGGCGAACATGGCGTCGACCATGCCCGCGGGGAAGAGCTCGTCGACCACGTCCCAACTGTAGGAGAGCTCGCCGTCGGCCTCGGTGACCTGGTGGTCGATCCACACCTGCGAGGTCTGCGACACGCCGAAGAGCATCTCGCCCTGGAGCTTGGGGGTCTCCTGGTCGTCGGCGGCCTCGGCGGCCGACAGGTTCAGCGTGCTGGTGAAGACCACCGGCATGATCCCGGCGCCGGGCTGCAGCCGCCGGCGCTCGCGGAGCACGCGCACGCCGCTGACCAGGCGGTGGTCGAGGTCGTCCCACAGCCGCTCCAGGAGACGCCGGGCGCGCGCCGAGAAGCACTCGGCGCCGGCGTGATCGACCTCGAGCAGGGTGACCGAGGTGAAATCGCCCACGAGCTGGTTGACCTGGGGGTGCATGGGCAGGCGGTTGAACAAGGTCAGGTTGACGGTGAAGCGCGGGCTCTTGCTCCAGCAGGCCAGCACCTCGGCGAAGGCGGTGAGCAGCACCGCCGACGACGTGAGGCCGGCCGCCGTGCCGAGGCTTTGGAGCCGCGTCCACTTCTCGCGGTCGAGGCGCCCCTGGCGACGCACGAACCGGGGCTGGCGAATCGCGTCCGGCGACTTGGCCAGGGGCAGCTCCGGCGCCGGCGGCAGGGTGAGCAGACGTTGGCGCCAATAGGCCAGCGCGCGCTCGTAGAGCGGCGAGGCGCGCAGCGCCGCCTCCGCCAGCACGTAGTCGCGGAAGGAGATCTCGAGCGGCGCCAGCGCCGCGTCGGGATCGGCGTAGAGCCGGCCGAGCTCGGAACCCAGCAACCGGAAGCTCCAGGCGTCGCCGATCAGGAGGTCGATGCTGAAGTGGATGCGCACGCGCCCGTCGTGGCGCGACGCCCGGATCTCGAAGAGCGGCCAGGCGTCGGCGGGCAGGACCTGGTGCGACAGCTCGTCGCGGACGGCCTCGAGCCTGGCCTCGACGCTCTCGCGATCCTCGCCGGTGAGGTCGAGCACCCGGATCTCGTAGGGCGGCACCTCGGGGAGGACCTTCTGCCGGCCGTCGGAGGTGACCACCGCGCGCAACATGCCGTGACGCTCGACCAGGCGCTGCCAGGCGCGCTCGAAACGCGGCACGTCGAGGTCGGGGCTCTCGAGCTCGAGGTAGCGGTGGGTGGCGCCGGCGCCGAGCTCGAGGCCCTCGCTGCGGCCCACCCAGTAGGCGCCCTGGATGTCGGTCAGCGGGAACGGCTCGTCCCGGCCGGTGGGAGACGGCTCGAGCGCCGGCAGCCAGGCGTCCGTCTGCCGCCGGCCGCCGAGCTCGGTCACCAGGGCGGCGAGCTGCGCCACCGTGGGCCTCTCGAACAGCCGCCGCATGGGCACGGCGACGCCGAATGCCCGCTCCACCCGGCTCATGAGCTGGGCCGCCAGGAGCGAGTGTCCGCCGAGGGCGAAGAAGTCTTCATGGACGCCGAGCCGCTCCACGCCCAGCACCTGGCGCCAAATCGCCGCCAACATCTCCTCCACCGGCGTGCGCGGCGCCACGAATTCGCCCGCCGCGGCCCCTTCGGCCTCCGGCAATTCGCGGCGGGCCAGCGCGGCGCGGTCGACCTTGCCGTTCGGCGTCAGCGGCAGCGACTCCAGAGGGACGAAGACGGACGGGATCATGTAGGAGGGCAGCCGCGCCTCCAGGAAGACGCGCAACGGCGCCGCGGCGGGAGCCGTGCCGCCGGCGCCCGCCACGAACGCCACCAGGCGCCGATCCGCCCCTTCCTGCCGGGCCACGACCGCCGCCCGCTCGACCCCGGGCGCCGCGCCCAGCCAGGTCTCGACCTCGCCGAGCTCGATGCGGAAGCCGCGGACCTTGACCTGCCGGTCGCGGCGGCCGGCGAACGTCACGTGGCCGTCGGGCCGGTAGCGCCCCAGGTCGCCGGTGCGGTACACGCGGTCGGCGGGGTCGGCGTCCGGGCCGGCCAGCGCGTTCGCCTGGAAGCGCGCCGCGGTGAGCTCCGGGTCGTTCAGGTAGCCGGCTGCCAGGTGCGGGCTGCGCATGAGGATCTCGCCGAGCTCCCCCACCCCTGCCTGCGCGCCGGCGGAGTTGACGACCAGGAGCTGGACGCCGCGCAAGCCGCTGCCCAGGGGCAGGATCTGCCGGCCGTCGTCGCCGGCGCCCTCGCCCGGCGGCGATTCGTAGAAGCTGACGGCGCGCTGGGTCTCGGTCGCGCCGTAGAGGTTGACGCAGGTCACGGCGGGCGCCAGGCGCCGCAGGCCCTCGACGTCGCGGCGGCTCAGCACGTCGCCGACCAGGAAGACGTAGCGCAACGAAGGCACCTCCGAGGTGCCGGCGCCGAGCGCCAGCACCTGGCCCATGGCCGGCGTGAGATTGGCCACGGTCACGCCCTCGCGGGCGGCCCAGGCGCCGAGATAGCCGGGCGTGAAGATCTGCTCGGGATCCGGGATGACGATCGTGCCCTCGAGAGCCAGCGGCATGAAGAGGTCGCGGTGCAGCGGATCGTGCGAGAGGCCGGACAGCATGCTGTAGCGGTCGCCCGCGCGCAGCCCGAAGCGCTCGCGCAAGAAGGGAAGGAAGTGGCTCAGCGGGCCGTGACGCCCGAGCACGCCCTTGGGCTGCCCGGTGGAGCCCGAGGTGAAGGCCAGGTAGGCGAGGTCGTCGGGGCCGAGCTCGAGGCCGAGCGGGCTGGTGGCGGCGCCGGCCAGGCAGCCGTCCGTCACCCCGTCGCCGAGGTCGAGGCGCGGGCAGCCGAGCTCGGCGCACGCCGCCGCGAGCTCCGCCGGCGGCGGCCCGGCGGCGGCGATCGCGATCCAGGCCGCGGGCGCCGCCTGGCGCACCATGTTGGCGAGGCGCTCCGGGGGATAGGCGGGATCGAGGATCACGAACGCGCCGCCGGCCTCGAGCGTCCCCAGCACGGCCCACGCCAGCGGCGCGGCGCGGTAGGCGTAGATCACCACCGCGCCGCCGCGCTCGAGCCCGGCCTCGCGCAGGCGATGGGCCACGCGGTGGCTGGCGGCGGCGACCTCACGATAGCTCCAACGGCCGACGCGGTCGACGACCGCCTCCCTCTCGCCGTCGGCCGAGGCAGCGGCGTAGAAGAGCTCGTGCGCGGCACCGAGCCACGCCGGATCGAGGGGCGCGGCCGGATCCGGCAGTCGCGGCCTGGCCGCCGCCGTCACCAGGTCGAGGGCGTCCACCGGGCGGCTCGGGTCGGCCACGGCCTGGGCCAGAAGCAGCTCGTACTGGCGCAGCATCTCGTCGATGCGGGCGGCGTCGAAGAGGTCGCGGTTGTAGACGACCTCGAGGTGGATGCCCCGCTCTTCCTGGCGGGCGTAGACCGTGAGGTCGAACTTGGAAGCGAGCTCCGGAACCACCAACGGGGTCAGGGTGAGATCGGGCAGCCGCGCCTCCTGCACCGGCAGGTTGAGCATGTTGAAGAAGACCTGGAACCACGGCGGCCGCGACAGGTCGCGCTGCGGATGAAGCTCGTCGATGAGCTTTTCGATCGGGATCTCCTGGTGCGCGTAGGCGCCCAAGGTGGTCTTCCTGACGCGATCCAGGAGCTCGTCGAAGGAGGGTGCGCCGTCGAGGCGGGTGCGCAGCACCAGGGTGTTGAGGAAGATGCCGATCAGCCCCTGGATCTCGGCCCGGTCGCGGCCGGCGATGGGGGTGCCCACGGCCACGTCGGTCTGACCGGCGAGGCGGCCGAGCAGGGCCTTGAAGCCCGCCAGCAAGGTCATGAAGATCGTCGCGTTGTGGCGGCGGCTCAAGGCGTCGAGGCGCCCGGAGAGCTCGCCGTCGAGGGTCAGCGTGCGGGTGCCCCCGCGGTAGGTCTGGATCGGCGCCCGCGGCCGGTCGGTGGGCAGCTCCAGGGTCCCTTCGAGACCGGCGAGCTGCCGGCGCCAGTAGCCGAGCTGCTCCTCGAGCGCTTCGCCGGCGAGCCACCGGCGCTGCCAGGCGGCGAAGTCGGCGTATTGCAGGGGCAGCTCCGGCAGCCGCGACGGCGTGCCGTTGCGGAAGCTCTCGTAAAGCGTGGCGAGCTCGCGCGTCAGCACGCCGACCGACCAGCCGTCCGAGAGGATGTGGTGCATGGTCAGCAGCAGCACGTGCTCCCGCGCGGCGAGCCGCAACAGCTTCAGCCGGATCGGCGGCGCCGCGGCAAGGTCGAAGGGGCTGGCCGCTTCCTCACCGGTCAATCGCCTCGCCAGGCGCTCGCGGGCGCTCGCGGGGAGCCTTCCGAGGTCGACCACCGGCAAGGCGCCGGCGGCGACCTGCCCGACCGGCACGGTCACCTGCACCGGCCGGTCCTCATCGACGCGGAAGAAGGTGCGCAGGGTCTCGTGGCGGCGCACCACTTCGCGGAAGGCCCTCGCCAGGGCCGCCTGGTCGAGCACGCCCGCGAGCTTCAGGGCCACCGGCATGTTGTAGGCCGGGTTGCCGGGCTCGAAGCGGTCGAGGAGCCACAGGCGCTCCTGGGCGAACGACATCGGGCGCTTCTCGCCCGGCGCCAGCCGCGGGATGGTCTGCGCCTCCCCCAGCTCCTCGATCTCCTGCTCGGCGAGCAGCTCGAAGAGCCTCATCTGTGCTTCGGTCATCGTCATGTCGCTGTCTTCTCCGTGGCCAGGATCATACGGGTTTCGTCGGCCGACATCCTCCGGACGCGTAGCAGGAGCCGCGCCAGCTTCTCGGCCTGGCCGGGGCGGGGCTCGTGCGCCATCACCGCCGCGGCGAGCTCGGCGAGGGTGGTGGCTTCGAACAGGCGGCGCAGCGGCAGATCGACCCGCAACGTCGAGCGCACCTGGGCGACCACCTGGGTGGCGAGCAGCGAATGGCCGCCGAGCTCGAAGAAGCCGTCGTGGACGCCGACGCGATCGAGGCCGAGCAACTCGCCCCAGATGCCGGCCAGCACCTCCTCCACCACGGTGCGCGGCGCCACGTACGAGGCAGCCTCGGCCCACTCCGGGGCCGGCAGGGCGCGGCGGTCGACCTTGCCGTTGGGGGTGAGGGGCAGCGCCGCGAGCACCACGAAGGCCGCGGGCACCACGTGCTGGGGCAGCCTGCGCTGCAGCAGGCCGCGAAGCTCGGCGGCCGACGTCGCGGCGCCCTCCGCCGGCGCCACGTAGGCCACCAGGCAGCGCCCGCCCGCCGGCGCCTCGCGCACCGTCACCGCCGCCTCGCCGACCGCCGGGAGCTCGCGGAGCACCGCCTCCACCTCGCCGGGCTCGATGCGGAAGCCGCGGATCTTCACCTGCTGGTCGATGCGGCCGAGGAACTCCAGGGGACCGGCGGCGGCGTGACGGACCAGGTCCCCGGTGGCGTACAGGCGCTCGCCCGGGACCGTGCCACAGATACTGGGCACGAAGCGCTCGGCGGTCGGCCGCGGCCGGGCGAGGTAGCCGCGGGCGAGACCGTCGCCGCCGATGAAGAGCTGGCCGGGGACGCCGATCGGCACCGGCCCGAGGCCGCGGTCGAGCACGTGGACCCGGGTGTTGGCCACCGCCGCGCCGATGGGCACGGTGGCGGCGCCGGCGGGCACCGCGGCGACCCGGTGCCAGGTGGCGAAGGTGGTGCTCTCGGTCGGCCCGTAGACGTGGAGCAGCCGTCCGTGGAAACGGCAGTCCGGCGGCGCCGCGGCGAGCACTTCGCGCACCCGCGCCGGATCGACCGCCTCGCCGCCGAAGAGCAGATGCCGTACGCCGGCCAACGCCGGCGCCTGTTCGCGCGCCAGCAGGTTGAAGAGCGCCGTGGTGAGGAAGAGGGCGCTCACGCGCCGGCGCCGGATCTGCGCCGCCAGCAGCGACGGCGACAGGGCCGCGTCCCGGTCGATGAAGCTCAGCGCGGCACCGCTGGCCAGCGGTGCCCAGATTTCGAAGGTGGCGGCGTCGAACGCCGTGTTGGCGAGCTGGGCCACGCGGTCGCCGGGTCCGAGGTCGACATAGTCGGTGCCGCGTACCAGCCGTACGATGCCGCGATGGGGGATGGCGACGCCCTTGGGCCGGCCGGTGGACCCCGAGGTGTACATGACGTAGGCCAGGCTCTGCGGCGTGGCGGCGGCCGGCGGGCCGTCGGCGCTGCCGATCCGGGCCGCGTCCGGGTCGAGCGAGATCACGTGGGAGACGGTCTCCGGCAGCCGCTGCGGCAGCATCGGACGCAGGGCGTCTTCGACCACCAGCACCGGCGCGCCGGCGTCGGTGATCATGAACGCCAGCCGCTCCCGCGGATACTCGGGATCGAGGGGGACGTAGAGCCCGCCGGCCTTCACGACCGCCAGGGTGGCCGCCACCATCCGTGGCGAGCGCTCCAGGCAAAGCCCCACCGCCACCTCCGGTCCCACCCCCAGGCCGCGCAGCACGTGGGCGAGCCGGTTGGCGCGCCGGTCGAGCTCGCCGTAGCTCGTGGCGCCGCCGGCAAAGTCGAGCGCCACCGCGTCCGGGGCCGCGGCGGCCCGAGCTGCGAAGAGGTCGGCCGCGGTCGACGAGCGCGGATAGGCCGCGGCGCCGCCGCTCCACTCCGCCAGGAGCTGATGGCGCTCGGCGGCGCCGAGGAGCGCCAGCTCCGCGAGCCGCGCGCCGAGATCGCCGGCGAGCGCGCGCAGCGCGTTGCCGTAGTGGCGGGCCAGGCGCTCGACGCGGGTCGCGTCGAAGAGGTCGCGATCGTAGTCGATCGCGCCGCGCAGACCCGCGGCGGTCTCGGCGAGCGAGACCGTGAGGTCGAACTTGGCGGCGACCTCGTCTCCCGGCGGCAGGATCTCGACGGCCAGGCCCGGCAGGTCGACGGCCTCGAAGGGCGTATTCTGCACCGCGAACATCACCTGGAAGAGCGGCGAGCCGGCCAGGCCGCGCTCGCCGGGCAGAGCTTCGACCACCTTCTCGAAGGGCACGTCCTGATGGCCTTGCGCTTCCAGGACGACCCGGCGCACGCGCGCGAGCAGCTCGCGCCAGGTGAGGTCGCCGCGCAGGTCGACGCGCAGCGCCAGGGTATTGACGAAGAACCCGATCAACTCCTCGACCTCGCGCCGGTTGCGGTTGGCGCTCGGCGAGCCCACCGTCACTTCCCGGGCGCCTCCGGCAGCGCGCGCCAGGGTGACGCAGAACGCCGCCAACAGGGTCATGAACAGCGTCGTGCCCTGGCGGCGGCCGAGGCGGCCCAGGGCCTCGACGAGCTCCGGCGCCGGCGCCAGCGGTACCGTGGCGCCGCGGTGCCGCGGCGCCGGCGGACGCGGCCGGTCGGTGGGCAGCGCCAGGGGCTCGAGCCCTGCCAGGCGCCCGCGCCAATAGTCGAGCTGCCGCTCCAGGACCTCGCCGGCGAGCCGGCGGCGCTGCCAGAAGGCGAAGTCGGCGTATTGCACCGGCAGACTCGGCAGCGGCACGGCAGTGCCGGCGGCGGCGGCGCGGTAGAAGGCGGCCAGATCGCGCACCAGCACCCCCGACGACCAACCGTCGGAGATGACGTGGTGCATATTGACGTGCAAGACGTGCTCGTCGCCGCCGAGCCGCAGCATGACGGCGCGCACCAGCGGCAGCGCCGCCAGGTCGAAGGGCCGGCGGCTCTCGGCGGCGAGCAGGCGGCGCGCCGCGGCGGCGCGCCGCTCGGCGCCGAGCCCGCTCAAATCGACGAGCGCCGGCGCCAGGTCGAGGCTCTCCGCGACCTCCTGCAACGGCCGGCCGCCGGCCTCGACGATGCGGGTCCGCAGCGTTTCGTGGCGCCGGGCCAGGGCCGACAGGCTCGCCGCGAGGGCGGCGAGGTCGAGCGGGCCCGCCAGGCGCACCGCCACCGGCACGTTGTAGACCGCGGCGCCGGGATGGAGCTGCTCGAGGAACCACAGGCGCTCCTGGGCGAACGAAGGCTCGCTGCGCGGCCCGCGCGGACGCCGTGCGAGCGGCGGCGCGGCCCGGGGCTCGTCCCGGGCCGCCGCCACCACGGCGGCGAACGCCCCGAGCGTCGGCGTCTCGAAGATCCGGCGCAGCTCGACCTCGACCCCGAGCTCGGCGCGCAGCCGCGACGTCAGGCGAGTGGCCTTGAGGGAATGGCCGCCGAGGGCGAAGAACGAGTCGTGGAGGCCGACCCGCTCGACGTCCAACAGCTCGCTCCACAGCGCCGCCAGCCGCTCCTCGAGCGGCGTTCGCGGCGCCGCGTAGACAGCGTCGCCCGGCCGTTCGGGAGCCGGCAGGCGGCTCAACGCGGCCCGGTCGACCTTGCCGTTGGGCAGGAGCGGCAGCGCCGCGAGGACCACGAACGCCGACGGCACCATGTAGCCGGGGAGCCGCGCCCGAAGCTGGGCCGCCAGCGCTTCGGCGTCCGTCTCGCCGGTAACGTAGGCCACCAGGCTCTTGTCGCCGGCGTCCTCACGCACCGCCACCACGGCCTCTCGCACCGCCGGATGCGCCGCCAGCGCCGCCTCGACCTCGCCGAGCTCGACGCGGAAGCCCCGCAGCTTGACCTGGTAGTCGATCCGCCCCAGGTACTCCACGTCGCCCGAGGGCAACCAACGCGTCCGGTCGCCCGTCTTGTAGAGCCGCCCGGCGGCGAGCGGATCGGGGATGAAGCGCTCCGCCGTCAGTCCCGGACGCCCGAGATAGCCGCGCGCGAGCTGCGCGCCGCCGAGGTGCAGCTCGCCGGCGACGCCCACCGGCACCGGCCGCAGCCGGCGGTCGAGCACGTGGACCCGGGCGTTGGCGATCGGCCGGCCGATCGGCACCTTGCGGGACCCGGGCATCCACGGCCACCAGGTGACGTCGACGGCCGCTTCGGTGGGACCGTAGAGGTTGTGCAGCTCGGCGCCCACCCGCTCCTCGCAGCGCGCCGCCAGGGCCGCCGACAGGGCCTCGCCGCTCGCGATCACCCGCGACAGCGACGCGAGCGACTCCGCCCCCGGCTCCTCGACGAAGGCCTGGAGCATCGACGGCACGAAGTGGAGCGTCGTCACGGCGGCGCGGCGGATCGTCCGCACCAGGTAGGCCGGGTCGCGATGACCGTCCGGCCGCGCCACCACCAGCTTCGCGCCCACGGCCAGCGGCCAGAAGAGCTCCCACACCGAGACGTCGAAAGAGAACGGCGTCTTGTGCAGCACCCGGTCCTCCGGGGTCAGCCGGAAGACGTCCTGCATCCACGCCAGCCGGTTCGAGATGCCGCGGTGGGCGTTGACCACGCCCTTGGGACGCCCCGTCGAGCCCGACGTGTAGATGACGTAGGCGGCGTGGTCGAGCCCCACCGCCGCCGCCGGACGCGTCGCCGGGCGCCCGGCGAGTGCCCGGCGCTCGCCGTCGACGTCCACCGCCCGCGCTGCGGTCAGCGCGAGCGCGGATCCGCGCGTGAGCACCACCGGCGCCGGCAGCCCGCCGGCGAAGTCGTCCGCCATGAACGCCAGGCGTTCCCGTGGGTACGAGGGATCGAGGGGGACGTAGGCCGCCCCCGCCTTGACCACCGCGAAAAGCGCGGTCACCAGCTCGAGCGAGCGCTCCAGGTGGACGCCGACCCGGTCCTCCGGCCGCACCCCGAGCGCGATCAAGTGACGGGCCAGGCGGTTGGCCGCCGCGTCGAGCCCGCGGTAGCTCAGGATCCGGTCCTCGAAGACGACGGCGGCGGCGTCCGGCGTCCGGTCGACCTGCGCCTCGAACGCGTGGTGCAGGCAAGTGGGCGTCAAGGCGGCTTCCGTGGCGTTCCACTCGGCCACCACCTGGTGGCGCTCGCCCGCGGTCAGCAACGGCAGCTCCTCGACGCGGTCCTCAGGACGCGCGGCGGCGGCGCTCAGGAAGGTCGCGAAGTGGCTCCGGAGACGCCGCGCCGTGGCGGCGTCGAAGAGATCGCGGTCATAGTCGAGCCCGCCTTCGAGGCCCGCGGGGCCTTCGGCGAGAGCGAGGTGGAGGTCGAATTTCGCCGTGCCGGTGTCGAGAGAGAGGATCGTGCTCTCGATCCCCGGCAGCCGCAACTCGCCGAGGGGCGCGTTGTGCAGCGCCAGCATGACCTGGAAGAGCGGCGGACGGCTCAGGTCGCGGTCGCTGACGAGCTGGGCGACCAGCTTCTCGAACGGCACGTCCTGGTGGTCGTACGCGGCGAGCGTGACTTCGCGGACCCGCGCCAGGAGCTCGGCGAACGTCGGCCGGCCGCCGAAGTCGAGGCGCAGCACCAGGGTATTGACGAAGAAGCCGATCAGGTCCTCGGTCTCGCGGCGGTTGCGGTGGGCGATCGGGGCACCGACGGCGAAGTCTCGCGCCTCGCCGGCGAGGCGCGAGAGCACGGCGCCGAAAGCCGCCAGGAGCGCCATGAAGAGCGTCGCGCCCCGGGCCCTCGCGAGCGCGGCGAGCGCCGTCGACGGCAGCGCGACCGGCAACGAGCCGCCGCGGCGGCCGGCCTTTGCCGGCCGCGGCCGGTCGAGCGGCAGCTCGAGCGGCGGCACCCCGGCGAGCTGCCGGCGCCAGAAGCCCAGCCGGCGCTCGAGGGCGTCGCCGGCGAGGACCTCGCGCTGCCAGATCGCGAAATCCGCGTACTGGAGGGGCAGGGCCGGCAGCGGCTCGGCGCGGTAGAGCGCCGCCAGCTCGCGCACCAGGACGCCCAGGGACCAGCCGTCGGCGACGATATGGTGGAGCGTCAGAGCGAGCACGTGCTCGCCCTGCGCGAGGCGCACGAGCAGCGCACGCGCCAGCGGTCCCCGCTCGAGGTCGAACGGCTCGACCGCCACCGCCCGGACCAGGTCGCGGGCAAGACGCTCGCGCCGTCCGGCGGGCACGGCGGCGAGGTCGGCGACCGTCAAGGCCAGCTCGCGGTCGGGAGAGATCACCTGCACCGGCTCTCCGCCGTCGGCGGCGAGGGTGGTGCGCAGCACCTCGTGGCGGCGGCCGATCTCGGCGAGCGCGCGGCGAGCCGCCGCCGCGTCGAAGGGGCCGGCCAGACGCACCGCGAGCGGCACGTTGTAGGTCGCCGCGTCCGGCTCCAGGCGGTCGATGAGCCAGAGGCGTTCCTGGGCGAACGAAGCCGGCGCCCGCCGGCCGCGCGTTCGCGCCACCAGCGGCGCGGTCTCGGGCAGCTCCTCGCGGCGGCTCTGCTCCACCGCCGCCGCCAGCTCCGCCACGGTGGGGGCGGCGAAAAGCCGGGCCAGCGGCAGCTCCACCGCGAAGCTGCGGCGCACCCGCGACAACGCCTGGGTGGCCAGCAGCGAGTGGCCGCCGAGCGCGAAGAAATCGTCATGGACGCCGACCCGCCCGACACCCAGGAGCTCGGCCCAGATCGCCGCCACCAGCTCCTCGACCGGCGTGCGCGGCGCCGCGAAACCGTCCGCTGCGGCGCTCCACCGCGGAGCGGGCAGGGCCTTGCGATCGACCTTGCCGTTGGCGTTGAGCGGCAGCGCGTCGAGCACGACCACGGCCGCGGGCACCATGTACTCCGGCAGCCTGCGCTCGAGCAACGGCCGCAGCTCGGCCGGCGAGGGCGAGCCTGCCGCGGGCGTGACGTAGGCCACCAGACAGCGGCCGCCGCCGGGCGCGTCGTCGCGCACCACCACCGCGGCGCCGCGCACCTGCGGCAACTCGAGGAGCACCGCCTCGACCTCGCCGGGCTCGATGCGGAAGCCGCGGATCTTGACCTGCTGGTCGATGCGGCCGAGGAACTCCACGGCGCCGCCGGCGGCGCGCCGCACCAGGTCGCCGGTGGCGTAGAGGCG
>DASWIG010000431.1:0-5371 GCA_036397835.1 Thermoanaerobaculia bacterium | reverse complement strand
GGCGAGTCGATCGCCCGCGGCACCTACGAGATCCTCCGCGGCCGCCTCGACGCCCACGCCCGCACCCTGCGCCAGCGCGCCGACGCCCTCAACCAGAAGCGCCTCGAGGTCTTCGGCGGCACCGAGATGACGGTGGAGGGCAACGAGCGCATCCGCACCGAGAACAACTGCGTGCCGCGCGACGTCGTCGCGGTGGGGCGCCGGCTCCTCTTCGGCTACAACGTCTTCTTCGGGCTCAAGACCGAGACGCGCGTCGCCGACGTGCTCTCCCTCCACGCTTTCGAGCCCAAGGACGACGGCTTCGAGATCCTGCCGCTGCCCGCCGACGCGCCCGGCAACTTCCTCGCCGACCAGCGCTTCGTCGCCGACTTCCAGGAGCTCTACAAGTACTACAAGGAGACGCGGCTGCTCCAGCTCCGCCGCGTCGAGGGCAAGGCCCTCGCCGTGTTCCAGACCGGCGCCGCCAGGACCGACGTCAAGGTCTTCCGCTGGGCCGTCGACGCCGAAGGACGCGCCACCTACGTCGACAACCGCGGCGAGCGCGACCACGTCTTCCCGCCCTCCCACGACTTCGAGTGGACCCCCACCTCCCGCGAGGACTTCGTGCTCGGCCGCCACCCCCACGTGTCGATCCTCGACGAGGTCTTCGTCGAGACCGTGGGCGGCGACCTGACGGTCAAGGTCGAGGACAACACCGAGGACGGCCACGGCATCTACCGCGAGCCCGTGGCCGATCCCGACCAGTCGCTCGACGACGCCGAGGTCTGCTACGCCAAAGTCGGCTCGCTGATCCTGCTCAAGGTCCTGCCCTACCGCGAGGACGCCTGGCGCTACCTGGTGTTCAACGCCCGCAACCAGAAGGTCCACCGCATCGATGCCATCGGCCACGCCTGCGTGCAGCTCCCCGAAGACCACGGCCTCATCTTCCCCGGCGGCTATTACCTGAGAAGCGGCGAGACGAAGTCGTTCGAGGGCGACGTGTCGCAGATGGAGCTCATGCGCACGATCCGCTCGCCCAACGGCGAGGACGTGCTCTACGTCTTCCACGAGCGCGTCGGGGGACGCGCCATCCTCCTGCCCTACAACATGATCCGCAAGGAGGTGCCCAACCCGATCCACTGCAACGGCTACAGCCTCTTCGCCGACGGCCGCATGGTGATCTTCCGCTCCACGTCCGACGAGGCCACCCGCGTCCACCCGATGCAGATCTGGCGCACTCCCTTCATGACCGCCGAGCACGCCGCCAAGGCCCCCAAGACCGGCAGCTTCCTCGAAAAGGTGGGCAACGCCGACCTGGTGCGCGGCGTCTCCGACGCCTACTCCATCGTCCGCATGGTCGACGAGCAGGAGGAGAGCGCGCAGGTCTACGAGGACCTGATCGCCGCCGCGGTGCGCGCCGTCGACGCCTTCTACTGGCTCGGCAATCCCGAGGTCGGCGACCTGCTGACGCCGCTGAAGGAAGCGCGGGCCACCGCCGACCTCATCGTCGGCGAGTTCGAGAAGGTGCAGACCATCCGGCGGCAGGCGCGCGAGGCGGTGGAGTCGGCGTCGGCGTCGCTCGGGGAGCTCGTCACCCTCATCCGCACCCAGGACCTGCGCGGGGTCGACCAGTTCGTCCAGGCCCTGTCGCAGCTCCGCCACCGGCGCGGCCAGCTCGTGGGCCTGCGCGAGATGCGCTACGTCGACCTCGAGCGCATCGACGCCCTCGAAGCGGACGTCATCGAGCAGTTCGACGCCCTCTCGGCCCGCGCCGTGGGCTTCCTGCTCGGCGAGGCCGCCCTCGTCCCCTACCAGGAGGAGATCGCCGAGCTCGCGGCCAAGGGCGAAGGCGTTCAGAAGACGACGGAGGCGAGGCCCATCCACGACCGCCTCGACGCCATCGGCGACGGCCTCGAGCTCTTGACCGAAATCCTCGGGACGCTCAAGATCGACGACCCGACCGCGCGCACGACGATCCTGGAGTCGATCTCCGAGGTGCTGGGGACGCTCAACCGCGCCCGCGCCCTGGTCGAGGCGCGGCGCAAGGAGCTGGCCTCCCGCGAGGGCACGGCGGAGTTCGGCGCCCAGTTCAAGCTCTTCGCCCAGAGCGTCGCCGGCGCCCTGGGGCTCGCCGACACGCCCGAGAAGTGCGACGAGCAGCTCTCGAAGCTCATGCTCCAGCTCGAGGAGCTCGAGGGACGCTTCGGCGAGATCGACGAGTTCCTCGAGCGTCTCGCCACCAAGCGCGAGGAGGTCTACGAGGCCTTCAGTGGAAAGAAGCAGAGCCTGCTCGACGCGCGCCAGCGCCGCTCCCAGCGTCTCATGGAGGCGGCCGAGCGCATCCTCGACGGCGTGCGCCGCCGCGCCTCCGGCTTCGCCTCCGCCGACGAGCTCAACACCTACTTCGTCGCCGACGCCATGGTGGCCAAGGCGCGCGACGTCGCCCAGGAGCTGCGCGGCCTGGGCGACAGCGTGCGCGCCGACGAGCTCGAGTCGCGCCTCAAGTCCGCCCGCGAGGACGCCTCCCGCGCCCTGCGCGACCGCCAGGACATCTTCGAGGGCGCCGAGGTCATCAAGCTCGGCCGTCACCGCTTCAGCGTCAACACCCAGGCCTTCGACCTCACCCTGGTGCCGTGGAAGCAGGGCATGGCCTTCCACCTCGCCGGCACCGACTTCCACGAGCCGGTACAAGACGAAGCCTTCGCCGTCACCCGCGACTACTGGGACCAGCTCGTGGTCTCCGAGACGGCCGACGTCTACCGCGCCGAGTACCTGGCGGCGTCGATGCTCTTCGACGCCGAGGAAGGCCGGAACGGCCTCGCCCTCGAGACGCTCCAGACAGCCGCCGAGAAGAAGGACGGCCTCCTCGCCGAGGTGCGCAAGTACGCCGTCGAGCGCTACGAGGAGGGCCACGAGCGCGGCCTCCACGACCACGACGCGGCCCTGATCCTCGGCAAGCTGCTCGAGCTCTACGCCGGCGCCGACCTGCTGCGCTTCGCCCCGCGTCCACGGGCGTTCGCCTGCGCCTTCTGGGCCTTCCACCAGGAACAGACGTCACGGCTGACGTGGCAGAGACGCGCGCACAGCCTGGGGCGTCTGCGGACGGCCTTCGCCCACAGCCCGGCGATCGTCGAGCTCACTCACGAGCTCGGCGACGCGATCCGCGTCTTCTTCGCCGGCCTCGGCATCGAGGTCCACCCCAACGAGGCCCACCTCGCCGGCGCCTACCTCTTCGAGGAGCTGGCGCGTCGTCCGGTGAAGCTGCTGACTTCGGCCGAGGCCGAGAAGCTGAAGGACGCCTTCGTCAAGCAGCTTAAGCGTACGCAGACCTTTCGCGAGCTCGCCGAGGACCTCGAAGAGCTCAAGGACGACCTGCGCCAGCGCTACCAGCTCGCCAGGGCCTGGCTCGAGGCCTTCCTCGCCGAGAGCGACGACTCGACGCGTCAGCTCGCGCCGGAGCTCGAGGAGGCGGTGGTGCTGCTGCTGACCGGGAAGCTCGAGCGGACGACGAGCGACGCGCAATCCTCCGTCGTCGTCGAAGGGCTGCTGGGCCAGCACCCGCGGATCAAGGAGCGCAAGCTGCGTCTGCGTCTCGACGAGTTCCTGGCCCGTCTCAACGCTTTCCGCCACGACCGCGTGCCGGGCTTCCGCCGCTACCAGCAGGCGCGACACGAGCTGCTGGAACGCGAGCGCAAGCGCCTGCGTCTCGGCGAGTACATGCCCAGGGTGATGAGCTCGTTCGTGCGCAACCGGCTGATCAACGACGTCTACCTGCCCTTGATCGGCGACAACCTGGCGAAGCAGATGGGGGCCCTGGGCGCGGGCAAGCGCACCGACCAGATGGGCCTGCTGCTGCTGATCTCGCCGCCGGGCTACGGCAAGACCACCCTGATGGAATACGTGGCCAACCGTCTCGGCCTGGTCTTCGTCAAGATCAACGGACCGTCGCTCGGGCACGCGGTGACGTCGAACGACCCGGCCGAGGCGCCCAACGCCACCGCGCGCCAGGAGGTCGACAAGATCAACTTCGCGCTCGAGATGGGCAACAACGTGCTGCTCTACGTCGACGACATCCAGCACACGAGCTCGGAGCTGTTGCAGAAGTTCATCTCGCTGTGCGACGCCCAGCGTCGCATGGAGGGCGTGTGGCGCGGTGAGACGCGCACCTACGACCTGCGCGGCAAGCGTTTCGCCGTGTGCATGGCGGGCAACCCCTACACCGAGTCGGGCGAGAAGTTCCAGATCCCCGACATGCTCGCCAACCGCGCCGACACCTACAACCTCGGCGACGTCCTCGAAGGCAAGGACGACGTCTTCGCCCTCTCCTACCTCGAGAACGCCCTGACCTCGAGCCCCACCCTGGCGCCGCTGACGACGCGCGACACCCAGGACGTCTACCAGCTCATCAAGATGGCCCAGGGCGTCGAGATCCCGCCCGACCAGCTCGCCCACGAATATTCGACGGTGGAGCTCGAAGAAATCCTTTCCGTCTTTCGCAAGCTGCTGCGGGTGCAGAAGCTGCTGTTGGCGGTGAACCAGCAGTACATCTACTCGGCGGCGCAGGACGACGCCTACCGCACCGAGCCGCGCTTCCAGCTCCAGGGCAGCTACCGCAACATGAACAAGCTCGCCGAGAAAATCGCCGCGGTGATGAACGACGACGAGCTGGAGGCCCTGGTCGACGACCACTACCTGGGCGAGTCCCAGACGCTCACCACCGGGGCCGAGCAGAACCTTCTCAAGCTGGCCGAGATGCGCGGCCGGATGAGCGACGAGCAGACAAAGCGCTGGGAGGAGATCAAACGCAGCTACGCGCGGATCCAGACCATGGGCGGCGCCGAGGAGGACCCGGCCGTAAGGATCGCCGGCCAGCTCGGCCTGATGTCCGAGCGTCTGGGCGACATCGGGGCCCGGATCGCCGCCGCGTCAGCCGGTGCCGACGGCGGGTCGCCCCGGGGCGAATCCGCCGAGCTGGCGGCGGCTCTCGCCCCGGCCCTGGAGCGCCTCGGCCAGACCCTGGCGACCGTGACCGCGCCCAAAGAGACAGGCCTCAGCCCCGAGGCCGTGAACGCCATCGGCGCCCACCTCGGCCAGGTGTCCGAGGGCCTCGGCCGCATCGGCGACGCGATCGCGAGCGCGGCCGAGGCCGGCGCGCGCGCGCGCGGCGAGGGCCCCGAGCTGCAGCCCTACCTGGAGAAGCTCCACGAGACCGTCGAGGCGATGTCGAAGAAGGGCGGCACCCGCCGCGAGATCGTCCAGACCCTCCCCGGGGGCGTCCAGGACCTGCTCGACGAGCTGGTCCACCAGGTCGCGGACAACATGATGCCGTCGATCCGCGGTCTGGCCCGCCGCATCGAGGGCTCCGAGGACGCCGCCGACCGCCGCTTCCGGG
>DASWIG010000430.1:0-28835 GCA_036397835.1 Thermoanaerobaculia bacterium | reverse complement strand
TCGTAGCGGTCGCGCAGGTGGCGGCGGGTGGCCTGGTATCCAAAATAATGGATGTCAGAATTCGAGCCTCTCGTTCGTCTACACGGGGTTGAGGATCGTCACGAGGACGGTCCTCGGCTTTCGAGGAGGACGGATGAAAGGCGAAGACGAGGTCTCCGGCGACAAGCTAGGATAGACGACGCGCAAGACGCTTGCCTGGATTGTGAGATGGCCGACTACGAATACGACATCTTCATCAGCTACAGCCATCGCGACGGCGCGTGGGTCACGACCGAGCTCCTGCCGCGCCTGGAGGGCGCCGGGCTGCGCGTCTGTATCGACGAGCGCGACTTCAAGATCGGAACCCCGAGCCTCGTCAACATGGAGAACGCCGTCGATCACAGCCGGCACACGCTGATCGTCCTGACGCCGGCGTGGGTCGAGAGCGCCTGGACGGAGTTCGAAAGCCTGCTCATCGGGGTCGCCGATCCGGCCGGCCGACGGCGGAGAATGCTCCCCGTGATGCTGGAGCGCTGCACACCGCCGGCGCGGATCGCCATCCTCACGTACGCCGACTTCACGAACGCCGGCGACCGGAGTCACCAGTTCGACCGTCTGATCTCGCAGCTTCGAGAGGTCGGTGCCGGCGCCATCGAGCCGGCCCAGGACCTGCCGCCCCCGACGGTTGCCGCCCCGGCACACGGCCGCAGGGCGAGGCCGGCCATGGGTGGGGACAGCGTCGGTCATGACGCAGGAGGCGCGGGAACGCTCGGATGCCTCGTCCGCGATCGGCACGATCGCGACAGTCTCTACGTTCTGAGTGACTTCAACGCCTTGTGCCCGGCCAGAGCGCGGCCGCGGGCCGGAGACGCGATCCTCCAGCCGGGACGCGCCGATGGTGGAAACAGGGCGCGCGACCTCATCGCCACGCTGGCGCGGTGGACCGAAGTCCGCGACGAGCCGGGCGCCGCACTGACGAACCTCTCCGGCGCCATCGCGCTGGTGCGCCAACCCGGCGAGGTGTCCCCGGAGATTCGTGGCCGGGGCATTCCACGCGGCGTTCGGTCACCGCGGGAGGGTCAGGAGGTCTTCCTCGTCGGGCGCACGACGAAGCTGGCGCGCGGCACGGTTCTGAGGACCGGCGTCGAGGAAGAGATCCCGTGCCCGCACTCTCAAATCGTCGACGGCACCCGCGGCACCGGCGACGGCAGCGGCTTCTTCCCCGTGCTCTTCGGTGACCTGATCGAGACGACCGCGATGATCGAGCAGGGAGACTGCGGCGCCGTTCTGTTGGATTCCGACAACTACGCCATCGGCCTTGCGTTTGCCGGCAGTCAGGAGATCTCTCTCTTCGTCCCCATCGGCAAAGTGCTCGAAGCGCTCGAGGTCGAATTGGTCACCGAGGACGTCTGGAAGCGTACACGTCCCATCACGCGCTGATGGCCGGGGGAGCGGGTCGAGACGCCGCGTCCGCGTGGAGTGGACGGCTTACGGCCCTCCTACGGCCGGCTCAGAACTGCTTCGGGAGGCCCGCCTGCCTCAAGACGGCATTGGCCGTGTGCCGAGACTTGATGGCCCCGTCGACCACGAAGCGTCGGTCGGAGATAGGGCTGTACCAGATCTCGTGGTCACCTTTACCCTGCCGCTCGAAGGAGCATCCATTCGCCAATAGGATCTTCTTGACCTGAAGGGTGTAAGACGAGCTCATTCAAGAAGCGAGACGAATAGATTCCTGGCGGTGGCTCACCAACTCGAAGGAGATGGTATCGGTTCCGGTCACTGGCACGACGTGGTTGGCTTCGAGGAGCTCCGGGATCATGACCCGGAGCTTCCTGGTGAGCGACTCGATCGTGGCGGCTTCCGTGGCGAGCCCGGGTACGTCGTCGCTGGTCGCGCACCAGACTCCGGCTTCCGGGTCCCAGTCGGCTTGGATGCGGTAGTTGGACTGCACGTGTTCTCCTCGTCCACTTCGGCTCTCCAAGGATAGCACGGACTCACCGCGGGTACCCCCGTCCGGCTTACTCGTAGCGCAACGCCGTCGCCGGCTCGACGCGCGAGGCCCGCGCCGCCGGCAGCAGGCAGGCCGCGGACGCGGCGAGGAGCAGGAACGCGGCCACGGCGACGAAGGTCGCCGGATCCGAGGTCGTGACGCCGAAGAGGAAGCCCTCCAGCACCCGGGTCAGCGCGAGGGCGCCGGCAAGGCCGGCGGCGAGACCGGCCAGCGCCAGGACGAGCCCCTGCCCCAGCACCATCCGCAGCACGTCGCGGCGCCGCGCGCCCAGAGCCATGCGCAGCCCGATCTCACGCCGGCGCTGGCTCACGAGCTGCGACATGACGCCGTAGACGCCGAGCGCCGCCAGGAAGACGGCGAAGCCCGAGAAGACGCCGATCGTCGACAGCACGAAGCGCGTCTCCCGCGTCGCCTCGGCGACGTAGCCCGCGATCGTCCGCACGTTGCGGATCGGACGCCCCGAGCCGAGCTCGGCGGCGGCCTCGCGGATCGCCGGCACCAGGTCCAACGGATCGCCGGCGGCGCGCAGCACCACGTTGCCGCCGAAACGCGTCGACCAGTACGGCAGATAGGCCTGCGGCGGCTCGTCGCCGTGGAGGGTGCGCTCGCGGGTCGACGGCACCAGGCCGACCACCTCGGTCCAGCACAGCTCGGTCATGCCCGAGGGCGTCTGGAAGTCGATCAGCACCCGCTTGCCGATCGGGCTTTCGCCCGGCCAGGCGCGGCGCGCCATCGCCTGGCTCACGATCAGCACGTAGCGGTCGTTGGCGGTGTCGCCGGGCTCGAAGTCGCGGCCCTCGAGGATCGGCAGGCCCACCGTCTCGAAGTATCCGGGCCAGGACCGGCGCAAGAGCGCCGAGAGCTCGCCGAAGGCCGCGGCAGAAGCGTCGTCGTATGCCCAGCTCGCGGAGTTGTAGCCGCCGCTCAGAGGGACGATGTTGGTCAGGCTCGCCGATTCGACGCCGGGCAGCGTCCCGAGCCGCTCGACCAGCCGGCGGCCGAAGTCGAGCCGTCCCTGCTCGGAGCGCGACAGCTCGTAGGAGAGCGGCACCTGGAACGTCAGCAGACCCGCGGGGTCGAAGCCGAGGTCGACGCGGTGCAGGTTGACGAACGTCCGCAGCATCAGGCCGGCGCCGACGACCAGCGTCAGCGCCACCGCGAGCTCGCCCGCCACCAGCACCCGGCTGAGACGTCCGCGCTCGGGGCCGCCGCGTCCTCCTTCTCGCAGCGCGTCGTGGACGCGCACGCTCGACGAGCGCCACGCCGGCAGCAACCCGAAGAGCAGGTCGGTGAGGACGGACAGGGCCGCCGCGAACACGAGCACCGGAGCGCTCACGCCCACGTCCGCGGCGCGCGGCAGGTCGTCCGGGGACAGCCACGGCAGCAGACGCACGGCCCAGCCGGCCAAGACGACGCCGAGGGCGCCGCCGAGCACGGCGAGCACCAGGCTCTCGGTGAGGCCGAGACGCACCAGGCGTCCGCGGCCGGCGCCCAGGGCGCGGCGCACCGCCCATTCATGGCGCCGGCCCCGCGCGCGCACGAGCAGCAGGTTGGCCACGTTGGCGCAGGCCAGCAGGAGCACGAAACCGACCGCCCCCAGCAGCACGAAGAGCGCCGGCCGCACTCCGCCCACCAGGTTTTCGTGCAGCGGCACCACGGAATAGGTGCCGCGGCCGTCCTCGTCCTGGAAGTCCCGCAGGCGGTTGCGCTCGGCGACGGCGTCGAGCTCGGCGGACGCCTCCGCGAACGTCGCGCCGGGCGCCAGGCGCACCAGCACCGGCAGGCTGAAGACGTTGCCGCGCTCGCGCACCGGCGGCCGCGCGCTCCACAGGTCGACGCGGTCGCGTCCGCCCACCAGCAGCCGCGCCCCGCGCGGCACGATGCCGGCCACCACGAGCCGCCGGTCGTTGACGACGATCTCGCGGCCGACGATCCCGGCGTCGGCGCCGAAGTGCCGCTGCCACAGCTCTTCGCTCATCAGCACGTTGCCGAGCCCCTCGTCGCGGACGTCGAGGAGCGCATCGAGATGACGTCCCGGCCGCGGCGTGATGCCGAGCAGCCGCGGCAGGTCGGGCGTCACGAAGGCGGTCGGCACGTACTCCATGGCGCCGTCCTCGAGGGTGAGGGTGGCGTCGAAGGAGGCGAAGAGGGTCAGCGCGTCGAGGGTGCGGGACTGCTCTTCGAAGTCGAGGACGTTCGACGGCGTGACCGCCGCCATGTCCAGGATGCCCTGGCCGTCGAAGCGGACGACGCCCAGGCGGCCGGCGTCGGGATAGGGCAGGGGACGCAGGACCACTGCGTGGACGACGGAGAAGATCGCCGTCGTCGCGCCGATGCCGAGCGCCAGCGTGAGGACGATCAGAGCCGTCGAGCCGGGGGCGCGGCGCAGCGTCCGGAGGGCGAAGCGGACGTCATCGAGGGTGTCCATGCCTGCGAGTACGGGGGCAAGGACCGGAAGTTTTGTGACTCAGGCTGGTTGCCGGCTACCGCCGGGATAGGGGACGACGACCAGGCGGTCCTGCCTTCACTCCTCGTCCCGTAGGGACGGTGGAGAGGTAGCCAGTGACTTCAGTCACTGGCTAGCCATCACTTCCCTCAGAGCAGTCGCAGGGCGGGCAGCCCTTGTCGAAGACGACGCGCCAGCGGCCGTCGTCCTCGAGGCGCCAGACCGAGTTGAAGGTGCCGATGCGCTCGCCGCCGGCGCCGAGCACCGGACCCGAGCTGTACGCCAGGCGGCCGGAGTCGAGCACCTCGACGCTCTCCGGCCCCCATGAGAACGGCGCCGCCTCGCCTTCGTAGTAGCGCTTCCACGCCGCGGCCACGGCCGGCGCGCCGCGCAGCGCGTCGCCGCCGCTGAAGAAGACCGTCTCGGCGGAAAGGAAGGAGACGAAAGCGGCGTGGTCGCGGTCGGCCATGGTCTTGGCGAAGGCGCGCTCGGCGTCTTCGACCTGCTTCTGCAAGCCGGTGAGGTCGCCCTGCGCCAGGACGGGGAGGGCGGCCAGCGAGAGCACGAGGCCGCTGAGCAGCACGAAAACTCGAATTGGGCTCATGGTGCGCTCCTGGGGGATGGGTGGCCGTCCGCGGTCCGCCGTGGACGGTCCGGACAGTCTACCTGCTTCCAGGCGGCGACGACCATCAGATCGACGTCGCTGTCCGCCCGGTCATGGCCGCTGGCCACCGAACCATAGACGAATGCCGCCCGCGGCGAGCCCCGACGGCCGGCACGTGGGACGACTGAGCGCCGGCGAGCACCGCCGTTTCGCCGCCTTCGCGGAGCTCAGGGGTAGGCCCGTCTACTCCGCGAGTTGCAGGAAGTGGGGGACGTCGCTTGTCCCCCTACTCTGCAAGCTCGCACCTGACCGGTTCAGGCTCATACCCGGTCAAGCCGCACTTGCAGGAAGAGGGGGACATCGCTTGCCCCCTGCTCTGCAAGCTTGCACCTGACCGCTTCAGGCTCAAACCCGGTCAAGCCGCACTTGCAGGAAGTGGGTGACATCGCTTGCCCGCTTTCCCTGCCGATTCGCGCTTGAGCGCTTCAGAGCTCGTTGGAGGCTTAGCTCCTCCTCCCCTGTGGGGCGGGTGAGGACGGTAAGGAAGGTGGGTAGGAGGAGCCGCTCGGGACCTGTTAGCTTCCTCCGAAGGCCGTCTCGCGATGATGGGACCGGAATACGGCGGATCGCCGCAGAGCGAAGAGCGCGAAGGAGCGAGCGCCGGCGGCGAGCACCGCTCGCGCGAGCTCCACCGGCTGCTCGCCGCGGCGCTCGAGGTCGACGCGGCCGAGCGGCCGCGGGTGCTCGGAGCGCTGACCTCCGATCCCGGCCTGGTCCGGGAGGTCCTGACGACCCTCGAAGGCGAGGACGATCTGGGGACCTTCCTCGACCGCCCCGCGATCGAGGCCCTCGGCGGCGAGCCGAAGGACGGCGCGGCCGCTTCGCGCGAGGAGGGCGCGCCGCTCGGGCGCTGGGACCGCTACGAGGTGCGCCGGCTCCTGGGCAGCGGCGGAATGGGAGAGGTGTACGAGGCCTTCGACCCCCGCCTGCAACGCTCGGTGGCGCTCAAGGTCCTCAAGGCGGGCGATCCTTCGCTGGTGGAGCGCTTCCAGCGCGAGGCCCGGGCGCAGGCCCGGATCGACCACCCGCACGTGTGCCCGGTCTACGAGGTCGGCGAAGTCGAGGGGCGGCCGTACATCGCGATGCAGCTCGTCGCCGGGAAGACCCTCGCGGAGGCCGCGGGCGAGCTCGATCTCGAGCAGCGCCTGCGGGTGATGGTGGCGGTCTGCGAAGGGCTCCACGCCGCCCACCGCACCGGGCTCATCCACCGCGACGTGAAGCCCGGCAACGTCATGATCGGCGACGACGGCGACGGCGGGCTCGGGGTGTGGGTGATGGACTTCGGCGTCGCCTGGGATCCCGGCAGCCCGGCCCTGACCCAGACCGGGTCGATGCTCGGCACCCCCAACTACATGGCGCCCGAGCAGGTCTCGCCCTCGGTGGGGCCGCTCGACCGGCGCACCGACGTCTACGGTCTCGGCGTCACCCTCTACCGGCTGCTCACCGGGCGGTCGCCGTTCTCGGGGCAGAGCTCGATCGAGATCATGCGCCAGGTCCTGGAGCGCGAGCCGACGCCGCCGCGCAAGCTCGTGCCGAGCCTGCCGCGCGACCTCGAGACCATCGTGCTCAAGTGCGTGGAGAAGGACCCCGCGCGGCGCTACCCGTCGGCCCGGGCCCTGGGCGAGGACCTGCGGCGCTACCTCGACGGCGAGCCGGTGGCGGCGCGGCGGGCCACCTGGACGTACAAGCTGGCCAAGAAGGCCGGCAAGCACCGCGCCCTGGTCGGCGTCGCCGCCGCCGCCCTCATCCTGGTGCTCGCGGCGACCGCGGCGGCTGTCCAGGCCCGGCTCCAGTCCCGCGCCGCGGCCGCGACGGCGCAGCGTTTCGGCCGCGACGTCGAGAGCCTCGAATGGCTTCAGCTCGCGTCGCACCAACTGCCGCTCCACGACGTGCGCCCGGAGCGGGAGCTCCTGCGGCGGCGGATGGAGGCCATCGAGGCGCGGATGGAAGAGCTGGGGGAGGTGGCGCGCGGACCCGGCCTCTACGCCCTCGGCCGCGGTCATCTCGCCCTCCAGGAGTACGAGAAGGCCGAGGAGCTCCTCACCCGCGCCTGGGAGCTCGGCTATCGGGCTCCGGAAGTCGCCGACGCCCTCGGCCGCGCCCTCGGCGAGCGCTACGGCGCCGCCCTCGCCGAGGCCCGGCGGCTCGCCGACCCGGCGGCCCGCGACGCCCGCCGGCGACAGATCGAGACCCGGTTCCGCGAGCCCGCTCTCCACTATCTGCGCGCCGGCCAGGGCGGCGCCGCCGACGCTCCCGCGCTGACCGCGGCCCGCATCGCCTTCTACGAGGAGCGCCACGAGGAGTCCGTGGCCCAGGCGCGCGCGGCCGTCGCCGCCATCCCCTGGCTCTACGGGGCCTTTCGCGTCGAGGGCGACGCCGAGCTCGCCCGGGCCGCCGAGGCGGAACGGCGCGGCGACTACGACCGCGCCGCCGCGGGGTACGAGGCGGCGGAGACCGCCTACCGCAAGGCGGCGGCGATCGGCGAGAGCGATCCCGAGACGCACCTCGCGCTCTGCCGTCTCGGCCGGCCGCGGGTGCTGCTGGCCAGCAACCGCACCGGCGGGGACCTGGAGCCCTACGTGGCGGCCGCCGTCGCCGACTGCGGGCGGGCCCTCGAAGCCGACCCGGAGCGCGCCGACGCCGTGGCCGAGATGGCGAGTCTCCACAGCTACAAGGCGGAAGCGACGCTGCGCCGGGGCGAGGATCCCGGAGCGAGCCTGGTCCTCGCCGAGGAGACGGCGCGGCGCGCCGTCGCCCTGGCGCCGGGGGCGGCGGCCTCCTACCTCGCTCTGGGTCTCGCGTTGTCGATCAAGAGCGAGCGCCAAGCTCAGCTCGGCGAGGACTCCCGGCCCGCCCTCGAAGATTCCATCGCCTCGATCGAGCACGTGCTCGAGCTCGACCCCGAGTGGGCTCACGCCTGGCACCTGCTCGGCTACTCCCTCATCGAGCTGGCGCGGGCCGAGAGGCGCCGGGGAGGCGATCCCCGGCCGTTGCTCGAGCGGGCCATCGCGAGCGCCGAGCGCTCGCTCGCGATTGCTCCGGAAGTTGCGAACACCTATCTCGGCCTCAGCGTTGCTTTGTACCAACTCGCCCGCGTCGCGGAGCGCCGGGAGGAGGATCCCCTCCCGTTCCTGGACCGCGGAGCCGACGTGCTCCGCCAGGCCCTTGAGCGCGACCCGAACCTCGGGTTCGCGTATCTGAACCTCGCGGCCATCCTCCACCGGGCGGCGAAGTACCGGATCCGCGGCGGGATCGATCCCCGGCCCGCCTATTCCGAGGTGGAGGCGACCCTCGAGACGGCGTTGACCCACTACCCTGACCCGTTCGCCTATTTCAACCTGGGCCACGTCAACGTCAGCCGGGCGCGCTACGAGGCGGGCGCCGGGAGGGACCCGTTGCCGTGGCTCGAACGGGCTCGCGAGAAGCTCGCGCGCGGCATCGAGCTCGCGCCTGGACGATCGGGGCCGCCGGCGTCGCTGGGGGAGGCCTGGCTGCTCGAAGCGTCGTGGATCGAACGGCGGGGAGGCGACCCCTCGGCGGCCCTGGCGAAGGCGGAAGCGGGCGCCGCCGCTTCCCTGGCCCTGTCGCCGACCGAGGCGGAGGGCCTGCTCCTGGCGGGCCGGGTGGCGACGGCCCAGGGGCGTCGTCTGGCGCTCCGGGGCGAATCGCCGGCCGAGGCGTTCGCCCGGGCGCGGCGGAGCATCGACGCGGCCCGAGAGCAGGGCGCAGAAGAGGCCGACGCGCGTCTCGCCCTTGCCGCGCTCGAGATCGAGGAAGGACGGCAGGAGGCGGCGCGTGAGGAGGCCGGGAGCGTCCTCGAGAGGGCGCTCGCGCTCAATCCCGGCCTGGTGCTCGACTACGGCCTTGCCCTGCGCGGAGCGCCTTGATCCCGACGGCGATTCTTCTAAACCCACCCTGACGCTGCACCGCTGAGCATCCTGGGCCTCCGATTCGGGTCAGGACCGGCGCATCCTCCCGATCCCCAGCAGCGCCAGCAGCGACGCCAGGAGCAGCAGCGCCCACTCGCCGAGCGTCGGGATCTCCTGCACCACGTCGATCACTTCCAGGACGTCGGAGGCCGGGCCGCTGTTGCCGGCCGACGAGGTCAGGTCGCCGGAGGTGTTCGGATAGGACCCCGGCAACGCGGCGACGACGCTGACCTGGACGGTGCAGACCGCCGACGCCGGAACCGTGCCGCCGGCGTAGGAGACCACGCCGGTGCCGGCCACCGCCGTCAAGGTGCCGCCCGTGCAGTCGGTCGAAGCGTTGGCGGGCGACGCGACCGTCAGCCCTGCCGGCAGCGCGTTGGTGAAGTCGAGGCCGGTCGCCGCAGCCAGGCTGCCGGTGTTGTCGATCGTGAACGTCAGCACGCTGGGCGATCCCGCGGGCACCGGGTTGGGCGCGAAGCTCAGGCTGAAGAGCGGCGCCGGCGGCGCGCCGACCATGAGCGAATCGCTCGCCGGGCCGCTGTTGCCCAGCGACGACGTCAGGTCGCCGGTGGTGTTGACGTGGACCCCGCCGGCGGCGGAGGTCACGTCCACGGTCACCGTGCAGCTCGCGCCCGCGGCCACCGTGCCGCCGGACAAGGTCACCACTCCCGTCCCCGCCACCGCGGTCAGGGTGCCGCCACAGGTCGTCGAGGCGTTCGGCGGGCTGGCCACCACCACTCCGGCCGGCAGGTTGTCGGTGAAGGCGAGGGCGGTCGCGGCGAGCGCGCTGGCCGTGTTGTCGATCGTGAACGTCAGGGTGCTGACGGCGCCCGCGGCGATGGCGTTCGGCGCGAAGCTCTTGCTGAACAGCGGCGCCGGCTCGACGACGAGCAAGGCAGTGGCCGGGACGCTCGCCGTCAGGCCCGCAAGGAGCAAGTCGCTCGTGGTGTTGGGGTAGCTCCCCGGCGCCGCGCCCGCGGGCACCTGCAGCGTGACGTTGAAGGTACACGACGCGCCCGGCCCCAGGTTGCCGTCCGTCAAGTTGAGGATCGACGTGCCCGTGAGCTGCGAGCCGACGCCGCAGACGGCGCTCGCCGGCAGGCCGGTGGCCACCAGGCCCGGGAGCACGGCGCTGAGGTTGTCGACGAAGGAGACGTCCGTGACGCCCGAGACCGTGTCGAGGTTCTCGATGGTGAAGCTCAGTTGCACCGTGGCGCCGGCGGCCGTCAGGCCCGCGAAGGACTTGCTGAAATCCAGAAGCACGACCACCAGGTCGTCGCTCGCCAGATTGCCGGTGACCGGGACGGCGCCGACCATGCCCGTCACCTGGCTCGTGGTGTTGGTGGCCACGGAGCCCGGCGAGACCATCGCCGGCACCGACAGGGTGACGCTGAACTGGCACGACGCCCCAGGCCCGAGGCTGGCGCCGTTCAGGGTGAGGGGCGGGGCGTCAGACAGCGTGCCGCCGCAGGCCGCCATCGGCAGCCCCGTCGCCGCCAGCCCGGAGAGCGCCGCCTCGAGGTCGTCGGTGAAGGTGACGTCCGTCACCGTCTCGACAACGTCGAGGTTCGTGATCTCGAATTGCAGCGTCACCGTGCCGCCCGGGGCGACGGGATCGTCGGTGAACTCCTTGGTCAGGAAGAGCAGGTCGGAGGTCACCGTCAGGGTGTCGAACGCCGGCGGCAGGACGACGCCGACCGCCGCTCCGATGTCGGCGACAAGGCTGCTGGTCGTGTTGCCGTAGACGCCGTCCGCGGCGGCGCCCGGGACTTGAACGATCACGTCGAAGAAGCAGAAATTCAGCGCGGTCACGGTGCCGCCGGAGAACGTCAGGTCGGACGTGCCGGCGAGCGTCCCGCCGCAGACGGCCGCCGGCAGGCCGAGCGCCGTGAGCCCGGAGAGGGTGGCGTCCAGGTCGTCGGTAAAGCCGACGTTGGTGGCGTCGACGGTGCCGCTCGTGTTCTCGAAGCTGAACCGCAGCGTCGCCATGGCGCCGGGAAGGACCGGGTCGTCGATGAACTCCTTGGTGAAGAGCAGGCCGGCGACGACGAGGTCGTCCGCGGCCGGATTGCCCACCACCGCCACCCCCGCTACCGTCGCCATCACGTTCGACGTCGTGTTGGGGTGGATGCCGGAAATCGCCGCCGGGTCCACCTGGAGCGTCACCGGGAACGTGCAGGTCTGACCGGGCGTCAGGGTGGCGCCGGCGAAGGTCAGCAGGGTGTCGCCGGCAGACCCGGTGAGGGTGCCGTTGCCGGGGCCGCAGAGGTCGGCGAGCGGCAGGCCGGTGGCCGTCAGCCCGGTCAACGTCGCCGCCAGATCGTCGGTGAAGGACACGTCGACGGCGTCCGCCGGGGCGAGGGCGTCGTGGGCAAGGGTGAATTCGAGGATCACGGCGTCACCGGGCGCCACGGGATCGTCGGTGAACTCCTTGGTCAGCCGCGGGCCCTCGACCACCACCAGGTCGTCGCTGGCCGGGTTCCCGGTGACCGGCTCTTCGCCGCCGATCAGCGCGGTGATGGCGCTGGTGGTGTTGGGGTAGATCCCGCCCGCGGCAGCAACCGCGACGTCGAGGACGACGGAGAAGGTGCAGGACTCGCCCGGCTCCAGGCTGGCGCCGGCGATCGTGAGCGAGGCCAAGCCGCCGTTGAGCGGGTCGAAAGTGGCGGTCGAGTCGTCGCCGCAGAAGCCGGCGGCCGGAACCACGCTCGCCGTCGGAATGATCGGGGCGAAGACGTCGGTAAAGGCGATGTCTTCGGCGCTCGACGTGGAGCTCGTGTTGGTGATGGTGAACTCGAGCGTCACCATGCCGCCGGCGGCCACCGGGTCGTCGGTGAAGGTCTTGGTCAGCAGCGGCGCCGGCGACACGAAGAGGACGTCGAACGCCTGGTTGCCGGCGATGGGACCGCCCTGTTCGCCCATCAGTGCGGTGGTGGTGTTGGGGTAGGCCCCGGAATCCGCTGCGGCGGGCACCAGGACCGGCACCGAGAAGGTGCAGGAGCCCTCCGCCGGCAGGTTGCCGCCGCTCAGGGTGAGCAGGCCCGCGCCGGTCAGCGACGAGCCGGCGCCGCAGGGCGGGTCCGGCGTCGGCCCGGCGGTGGCCGCGAGACCCGAGAGAACGGCGTCGAGGTCGTCCATGAAGGCGAGGTCGACGACCGCCTCGTCGCGGCTCCGGTTGAGGATCGTGAGCTCGAGCGTCGCCGTCCCCCCGGGCGGGACCGGGTCGTCGGTGAATTCCTTGATCAGGACGAGTTCCGCGGCGGTCACGTCGAGCGTGGCGCTCGCCATGCCGCTCGAGCCCCCCGGCGTGGACGTCAGGTTCCCTGACACGTTGCCGAGCATGCCGGCGGCCGAGGGCACGACGTCGACGCTGACGGTGCAGCTCGCCAGGTCGGCCACCGAGCCGCTGGCGAAGCCGATGACGCCCGAACCGGGAACGGCGGTGACGACGCCGCCGGTGCAGGTGGTCGACGCGTTGGCGGGGCTGGCGACCACCAGTCCGGCCGGCAGGTTGTCGGTGAAGCTCAAGCTGGTCGCCGCCTCCTCGTTGGCGGTGTTGTCGATCGTGAACGTCAGGAGCGTCCGGCTGCCGAGCGGCGTCGGGTTCGGCGCGAAGCTCTTGGTGAAGCCCGGCAGGGCGTTTTCTACGATCAGATCGGCCTCGGCGCCGACGACGTCGCCGATGTCGGTGGTGAGGTCTCCGGAGACGTTCGTGTGGACGTCCACCGTGGCGCTGGTGACGTTCACCACGATCGTGCAGTTGCTGCCCTGGGCGAGGGTGCCGTCGCTGAAGGTGATCGTGGTGCCGCCGGCCGGGGCGCTCAGGGTTCCGCCACAGGTCGACGCGGCCTGCGGCGCCGCGGCGATCGTCACCCCCAGGGGCAGGACGTCCGTGAACGCCAGGTCGGTGCGCCCCTCCCCCGGGTCCGGGTTGGTGATGACGAAGGTGAGCGTCGAAGTGCTGCCGGGACCGATGGTGTCGGGGGCGAAGGACTTCGAGAACGTCGGCCCGAGGCCCTTCTCCGGGGCCGCGGCGGCGGTCAGGGCCTGGAAGGTCAGCAGGAGGGCAATGCACAGGGAGCAGTGATTTCGGGACACCGTCGACACCTCAATGGTTGTTCAGGCAGAAGAAAAAGGTACACGAACGCCTTAGCCGGCCCGATCCTCGAAATATTGTAGCCGATCCGGCGCGAGTAATGAAGCGTATGAACGGCGAAAGCGCTCAGGGCACGGTCGACGACCACGCCGTGGTGTCGCCCGACTCGAAGCCGTCAGCGAAGATGGGGACCTCGGAGCCGACCAGGCGCAGGCCGTCGAGGTAGACGTCGAAGCTCGGATCGCCGCCGAAGGTGAAGTCGCAGAGGGCCGAGAGGGCGCCGTCAGGGACGGCGATCGGCCGGGTGACCGCCAGCCAGAGGCCCCCGGTGTCCTCGATGAGCGAAACGTCCGTCGACGTCGCCAGGCTGGCGCCGGTGCAGCCGGCGCCGGCGAAGATTTCGCACGTCCGCGAGAAGATCGCCGCCGCGCCGAGCGGCGGATCGAAACGCAGCCGCGACTCGAGGTCGTAGGTCACGCCGCCCGTGACCGCCACGCACTGGGCCAACGAGCTGGTGTCGTCCACCGAGTGCGAGATGCGCGCCGACGCCGAGAACGGCGACGCCTGGTAGTCGTCGGTCCCCGCGTCGCCCGGCTCGATCGTGTTGGGCGCCCCCGTCACCTGCAGCCACGGATCGAGGCTCACGGGGCAGTCGTCGAAATGCCCGTTGAGCAGCAGGTTGCCGGGATCGGCGCGGAAGAACGGCACGACGAAGTCGCCGCCGGCCACGGTGTCGCCGTCGCCGTCCAGGGCATTGCCGAAGTCGTCGGTCACCGTGTCGCAGACGAAGAAACGATAGAGGCCGGCGGCGAGGCCCGCCGGGGCGAGACCGAGATCGACGTCGACGACGACCGGATCGACGCTCGTGAGCGACAGGCTCGCGATCGCGATCTCGACGTCGTCGCCGGCGGCGCCGCCGCAGGCGAGGGTCGAGAAGTCGGCGTCGGGCCCGGCCTCGACCAGCAGGTAGCTCGACGCGGCGTCGGCGTTGACGACGCTCGTCAGGTCGTCCTCGATCGTCACCGTCAGGGCGGTGACCGGCTGCCGCAGAGTGTCGCACTCGGCGAGCGCCCCGAGGTTGGTGGCGACGCCGGTCACCGCCGGCGGCACCGCATCGGTGAGGACGATGGGCGTGGGGTCGTTCTCCCCGGCCTCGTTCGGCTGGCCGTCGCCGTCGGGGTCGGGGTCGGTGCCGGCGTCCGAGAGGTCCGCGGCCACGGCCGCGACCGGGCCGGCGGCCGTCAGACTGGCCTGGTTCTGGTAGACGCCCAGGCCGGAGCCCCGGTCGGTCACCTGGACCACCTCGGCCACCACCCGGAGCTGGGCGACGGCGCCCACCGAAAGCGTGCTGCCGCCCGCAAGCAGCGCGGTGTCGCCGCTGCCGTCGAAGCCGCCGTTGACGATCAGGGTCCCCGGATCGACGATCAGGGACGGAGCGCTCGTCACCGTGTAGTTGCCGGCGCCGAAGACCGCGTCCAGGTCGTCGGTCAGCGCGACGCTCGCCGTCACGTTGGCGAAGCTCTCGAGGAAGAAGTCCAGCGTGACCGTGCCGCCGCTGACCGACGCCGTCTTGGCCACGCCCACCGTGGGGTCCTCGGCGACGGAGAAGATCGTCGGATCGTCCTCGCCCGCCTCCGACGCGTCGCCGTCTCCGTCCGTATCGGGGTCGGTGCCGGCGTCCGAGAGGTCGGAGAGCTGCGCTCCGCCGGGATCCTCGGCGCTGACCGTCACCTGGTTGCTGTAGACCCCGAGGCCCGAGCCCTGATCGGTCAGGACGTCGACCCGCACCACCACGCGGAGCTGCTCGAAACCGCCGGCGACGATGGAACCGCCGGCGAGGAGCAGCGCGGTGTCGCCGGAGCCGTTGAAGCCGGGATTGGGCGCCAGGTCATGGACCTCGGTGACGAGCGTCGGGCCGCTCAGGATCTGGTAGGTGCCGGCGCCGAAGACGGCGTCGAGGTCGTCGGGCAGGCTGACCTCGGTCAGCGTCTCGCTGCCCAGGTTCTCCACGTAGTAGTCCAGGGTCACCACGCGGCCAATAACGGCCGCGGCCTTGGCGGCGCCGATCGCCACGATGCTGACCGAGAAGGCCGTGGGATCGCCCTCGCCGACGCTGGTGGGATCACCGTCGCCGTTGGGGTCGGGATCGAAGCCGTCGTCGGAGAAATCCATGGCGACGCTGCCCATGGGCGCGAGGCCGCTCACCAGCACCTGGTTCTCGTAGGACCCGCGCCCGAGCCCCTGGTCGACGACCGCGAGGACGTCCACCACGAGGCGGATCTGGGCCGTATCGCCCGCCGCCAGCGTGCTGCCCGCGGCGATCAGGTCGATCGAGGCGCTGCCGTCGTAGGCAGGGTCGAGCATGAGGGTTCCGGGGTCGTCGACGAGACTGGGAGCGCCGTTGAGACCGTAATTGCCGGCGCCGAAGACCGCGTCGAGGTCGTCCTCGAGGTCGAGAGTGTCGAGGGT
The DNA here is from genome assembly GCA_036397835.1 of Thermoanaerobaculia bacterium. Taxonomy (GTDB): domain Bacteria; phylum Acidobacteriota; class Thermoanaerobaculia; order Multivoradales; family J023; genus DASWIG01. Next base: position 13,241 of record DASWIG010000430.1, on the reverse strand, counting down.
CACGTTGCCCAGGTTCTCGAGGTAGTAGTCGAAGGTGACCTGGCTGGCGGCGACGCCGGCGTCCTTGGCGACGCCGAGGATCGCCTCTTCGCCGATGATGATCGGCGTCGGGTCGTTCTCGCCGGCTTCCGTCGGGTCGCCGTCGCCGTCGGCGTCGGGCACGATGCCGGCGTCGGAATCGTCGGCGGTCGGCGTGCCGTCCGGTCCTTCGCCGGTGATCGTGACCTGGTTGAAGTAGACGCCCAGGCCGTCGCCCCGGTCCGTGACGTTGGTGACCTGGACCACGGTGCGGATCCGCGCCGAAGCCCCTGGCGCCAGGGTACCGCCCGTGATCAACACCCTGAAAACGTTGAAGCCGAACCATTGGGGGCTGATCGAGATCGTGTTGGCGCCTTCGATCACCTGCGGGGACGTTATGATTGCGAAGTTGCCGCTGCCGAAGAGCACCGCGAGATCTTCTTCCATGAAGAGAGCGCTCACCTCGACGTCGCCGACGTTCTCAACGTAGAAGTCGAGCGTCACGTCGGTGCCGTTGACGATCGCCTGCTTGGAGATAGCGATCTGGGTCCGTCCGATGACGATGATCGTCGGCTCGTTTTCGCTCGCGGGCTGGGTGGGGTCGCCGTTACCGTTGGCATCGGGATCGGTCCCCCAAGCAGAGAGGTCCGAATAGACCAAGCCGCTCGCGTCGGAGCCGGTGAGCGTCGCCTGGTTCTGGTAGACGCCGCTGCCGAAGCCCTGGTCGGTGACCTCGGTCACGTCCACCACCACCCGGATCTGGGCGGTGTCGCCGGCGTTGAGCGTCGAGCTCGCCAGCAGCAGTTGCGGATCGCCGCTGCCGTCGTAGGCCCCGTTGAGAACCAGGGTGCCCGGATCGTCGATGAAGGTCGGGCCGGTGAGGATCGTGTAGTTGCCGGCGCCGAAGGCGGCGTCGAGGTCGTCCGACAGGTCGAGCTCGCCGCTCGGCAAGGTGCCGAAGCTCTCGAGGTAGAAGTCCAGGGTGACCTGGGTGCCGCTGACCGCGGCGTCCTTGGCGACGCCGATGATCGGATCGACGACGATGGTGAAGGTGGTGGGGGTGTTCTCGGTCGTCGGATTGCCGTCGCCGTTGGGATCGGGATCGGTGCCGGCGTGCGAAAGGTCGTTGAGGGGCGTGCCGCCAGGGGTCTCTCCGAAGACCTGAGCCTGATTCACGTAGGCCCCCAGGCCCAGACCTCCGTTGATCAGACTGTGGACGGTGACCACGATCCGCACCTGCGCCGTGTCCCCGGCGGCGAGCGAGCCGCCGGGAGCGAGCAGCTCCGCGTCGGAGGAGCCGTCGAAGCCGGGGTTGACGGCCAGGGTGCCGGGATCGTCCTCGAGGCTCGGGCCGGTTGTGACCGTGTAGTTGCCCACGCCGAGAACGCCGTCGAGGCTCTCGCTCAGCTCGAGGCTCGTGATCGTCTCGGTGCCGAAGGCCTCGAGGTAGAAGTCGAAGGTGACCTCGTTGCCGCTGACCATCGCGTCCTTGGCGGCGCCGACGAACGTGCCGACGTTGATCTCTGTGGGGTCGTCCTCGCCGGCCTCGGACGGATCGCCGTCGTCGTCCGGGTCGGGCACGTCGCCGGAGTCCGAGAGGTCGGCGGGCGCCGCGCCGGCCGGTCCCTCGGCGTTGGCCGTGGCCTGGTTGCGATAGATGCCGACGCCGAAGCCCTGGTCGGTGACGTTGGTGAGCGTCAGGCGGACCTCGATCGTGGCGACCGCTCCGGGGTCCATAGTGCCGCCCGCCGCCAGCAGCTCGGTGTCGGTCGCGCCGTTGAAGGCGTTGTTGCCGCCGAGCGCGCCGCCGCCGCCGAGCGCCACCTGCGGATCCGTGACGGAGCCGTAGTTGCCGGCGCCGAAGACGGCGTCGAGGTCGTCGGTGAGCGAGACGTCAGCGAGCGGGACGTTGCCCAGGTTGACCAGGAAGAAGGTCAGGGAGATCTGATAGTTGGCTCCGAGTCGCACCACGCCGGCGGTCTTGGCGGCGCCGATCACGGGATTCTGGGCCACCGCGAAGGCCGTGGGATCGTCCTCGCCGGCGCCGGTGGGATCGCCGTCGCCGCCCGGATCGGGATCGGTGCCGGCGTCCGAGAGGTCGGAGGTCACGGCGCCCGCCGCCGTCGTGCCGGCCGCGGTCACCTGGTTCTCGTAGACCCCGAGGCCCGAGCCCAGGTCGGCGAGGGCGAAGACGTGGACGACGACGCGGACCTGCGCCGTGTCGCCGGCCGCCAGGGCGCCGGCGGTGACGAGCGCGGTCTCGAGGCTGCCGTCGAAGAGCGCGTTCAGCGTGATCGTGCCCGGGTCGTCGACGAGCGTCGGAGGCGACGTCACGGCGTAGTTGCCGGCGCCGAAGACCGCGTCGAGGTCGTCGGCGAGGGAGAGCGTCGCGAGGGCGACGGTGCCGAGGTTCTCGAGGTAGTAGTCGAAGGTCACGTCGCTGACGACGACCACGGCGTTCTTGGCCACGCCGAGCACCGGCTCTTCGCCGATCACGAAGACGGTGGGGTCGTCCGAGCCCGGGAGCCGCGGATCGGGATCGATGCCGGCGTCCGAAAGGTCGGAGGTCACGGTGCCGCTCGGCGAGAGAGCCGCGGCCGTCGCCTGGTTGGAGTAGACGCCGAGGCCCGCGCCCCGGTCGGTGACGGTGGTCACGTCGACCACGACCCGGATGCGGGCGGTGTCGCCGGCGGCGAGGCTGCCCGAGGCGATGAGATCGGCGTCGCCGCTGCCGTTGAAGCCACCGTCGACCATGATCGTCCCCGGGTCGTCGACCAGCGTCGGGCCGGTGATCACCGAGTAGTTGCCGGCGCCGAAGACGGCGTCGAGGTCGTCAGTCAGGGTCAGGCTCGAGAGCGTGCGGTTGCCGAAGTTCCCGAGGTAGAAGTCGAACGTGACCACGCTGCCGTCGAGCGTCGCCGCCTTGGCGACGCCGATGAGCGGGTTCTGCGTGATGTCTATGAGGGTCGGATCGTCCTCGCCCATGCCGGTGGGATCGCCGTTGCCGTCGGGATCCGGATCCGTGCCGTCGTCGGAGAGGTCGGAGAACGTGCCCTCGTCGCCTTCCGCCGTCGCCTGGTTGAAGTAGACCCCGAGGCCGAAGCCCTGGTCGGTCACGGCGTTGACCTCGACCACGATCCGGACCTGGGCGGTGGCGCCCGGCGCCAGGGTCCCGTCGTCGATGAGGACGACGTCGGCGCTACCGTCGAAGGAGTTATTGACGGAGAGCGTGCCCGGATCGACGACGAGAACGGGACCCGAGGTCACGGTGTAGTTGCCGGCGCCGAAGGCGGCGTCCAGGTCGTCGAGGAGCGCGACGGGATTCAGCGTCGAGACGCCGAGGTTCTCGAGGTAGAAATCGAGCGTCACCTCACGGCCGCTGATCGTCGCGTCCTTGGCGACGCCGATGGTGGCGCCCGCGGGCGCGGCCGCGAAAGCAAGAGCCAGGAAAGGGGTTACGGGGATCAGGAGCCTGAGAAGTGCCCTCATGGTGTTGTCCTCGTCGACATGAGCTGGGATGAAATGACAGTGGACGCGACCGGCGCAGCCGTCCGTGCCCTACCCTCCACCGACCTGGTTGCGGAGCCCGTCCCCTGGTGCATTGTAGACCGTGGAGCGAGAATCGGGAAGTGCGAATTGCTTCGCGGAGCGCCGGGGCGGGCTACAATCGCCCGCTGACGTCGAGGAGACGACCGTGACGCTCATCCGACGGCAAGGTGATCGAGTGGATGGTGACGGCCGGGCGCGAGCTCGTCGACGCCGCCCTGGCGCTCAACACCGACGCCGGCGGCGGCAGTCTCGGGGCCGGCGGCGAGCCGCTGACCTTCTCGGTGCAGACGAGCGAGAAGGTCTACCAGAGCTTTCGCCTGACGGTGACCAACCCGGGCGGCCACAGCTCGCTGCCCCGCCCCGACAACGCCATCTACCAGCTCGCCGCGGCCCTGATTCGGCTCGCCGGCCACCGCTTCCCGGTGGCGCTCAACGACGGCACCCGCCTCTTCTTCGAGCGCTCCGCCGACTTCCAGGAGAGCGCCGTGGCCGCCGACATGCGCGCCGTCGCGGCCTCGCCGCCGGACCTCGACGCGGCGCAGCGGCTCGCCGCGCGCTCGCCGCACCTCAACTCGATGCTGCGCACGACCTGCGTGGCCACGCGTCTGGCGGCGGGATCGGCCGACAACGCCCTGCCCAGGAACGCGACCGCGGTGGTCAACTGCCGCATTCTGCCCGGCGTTCCCGTCGACGAGGTGGAGGCGGCGCTGCGCCGCGTGATCGCCGACGCCGCCATCGCCTGGGAGCGCGTCGAGGAGGCGCGGCCGAGCCCGCCGTCGCCGCTCGAACCCGACGTCCTGGCAGCGCTCGAGGAGCTCGTCGGCGAGATGTGGCCCGGCGTGCCGGTGATCCCCGAGATGTCGACCGGCGCCACCGACGGCCTCTTCGTGCGCAACGCCGGCATTCCGGTGCTTGGCGTCTCGGCGATCTTCGGCGACCCGGACGACGTGCGCGCCCACGGGCTCGACGAGCGCGTGGGCGTCCGGGCGTTTCACGACGCCGTGGAGTTCTGGTACCGGATGCTGAAGCGGCTTGGCGGGTGAACGGCGTGGTACAATCGCGGGGATGCCGATCGCCGCTGCCGTCTCCGCGACAGAAACCGCCCGGGAATGGCCGGATCAGGGTGCCTGGACCTACGATGACTACCGGCGCCTTCCCGACGACGGCTGGCGCTACGAAGTGATTCGCGGGAGGCTCTACATGTCGCCGGCGCCCAGACCCGATCATCAGCGGAGCTCGCGCGGACTCTTCAGGGCCCTGGACCGCTTCATCGAGGATCGCGACCTCGGCGAGGTCTTCTTCGCGCCGATCGACGTCAACCTCCCAGGACTGGCCTCGCCCGTCCAGCCCGATCTGCTCTTCATCCGCAAGGAGCGTCTCGCGATCGTGCAGGAGGACTTCATCGACGGCGCTCCCGATCTCATCGCCGAGGTGCTCTCGCCCTCCAACTGGATCCTCGATCGGCGGGAAAAGTACCAGCTCTACGCCGCCGCCGGCGTCGGCAAGTACTGGATCGTCGATCCGGCGCAGCGCACGATCGAGGTCTTCGTCCTCGAAGGCGGCTCCTATCGCCTGTTCGCTCAACGGGGACCGGGAGAGACGATCCGGTCGCGGCTGTTTCCGGAGCTGGAAGTCGAGATCGACGACGTCCTGCCTGCCCGCTAGCCTCCTCGTCACGACCGGTGAGCGACCCGGTAGAGACGGTCGGGCGTTCGGTTCTGGTCCAACTTCTACGGCACACTCGGGTGGCGCCCGCGGAGTGGTGGCTTGGCGTGGTGGTGCTGCTGACAAGGGACGACCACGTCTGCCACAATAGGCCGATGTCCCAAGACCACCGGCAGCTCCTCGAAGTCGTCCGCACGGTCCGCAACCGCTGGCGGCTCAAGCTACTGCTGCGCGGCACCGCCCTGCTGGTGACGACAGCCGCGGCCCTCGCGCTGGCGGCGGGCTACGCCATCGACGCCTCACGGTTCGACGCCGGCGCCGTCGCCGCCGTCCGAGTGCTGGCCTATCTCGTGCTCGCGGCGGTGGTGCTGCGTTTCGTGGCGTGGCCGCTGCTGAGGCGCGTCAGCGACGAGCGCGTGGCGCTCTACCTCGAAGAGCACGAGCCCTCCCTGGGCGGCCGGGTGATCAGTGCGGTCGGGCTCGCCCGCGCCGACGGCGCGCACTCCGCCGCCCTGGCGCAGCGGCTCGTCCGTTCCGCGGTCGACGAGTGCCGCCAGGTCGACGGCGGCCGGCGGGTCGAGCGACCGGCGCTCCTGCGCTCATCCGGGTGGATGGCCGCCTCCACCGTCTTCGGCCTCGGCCTCGCGTTGCTCGGGCCCGCGTTCCTGGGCTACACCACGCCCCTCCTGCTCGACCCCTGGCAGGCGCCGGCCGCCGTCAATCCCTATCGCATCCTGGTCGAGCCCGGCGATACGGTGCTCGCGCGCGGCGCCGATCTCGCCGTGACCGCGCGGCTCGACGGCTTCGACGCCGCGGACGTCGAGCTGGCGCTGCGCTGCGGCGACGGCGAGTGGAAGCGGTGGTCGATGCTCGAGGACGACGCCCAATACAGCCTCATCGTCTTCGACTTGGATGAGCCGGCCGAATACTTCGTCGAAGCGAGCGGCGTCGGCTCTCCCGTCTTCCGCGTCGAGGTGATGGAGCTCCCCTATGTCGAAGCCGTCCGCCTCACCTATCACTTTCCCGCCTACACCGGCCTCGACCCGGTGGAGCAATCCGGATCGGGCGACGTCGCGGCGCTCGTCGGCACCGAGGTGCGGCTGGCGGTGACGCCCACCTTCGCGGTGCCCGGCGGCGTCCTGGAGGTCGACGGAAAGGGCACCATTCCCCTCGCGGTGAACGCCGACGGCACCCTGACCGGGGCGCTCACCGTCGGCGCCGAGCCCGGCGTCTACCGCGTACTGCTCGACAGCGAAAAGGCGGGCAGGCGCGTGACGGCGTCGCCGGACTACCTGATCGATCCCATCGTCGACCAGCCGCCCACGCTGACCATCGCCAAGCCGGGCCGCGACGTCCGGGTCACCTCCCTCGAGGAGGTGGTGACGGAGGTCCGGGCGCAGGACGACTACGGCGTGCGCCGCCTGGAGCTCGTGTATTCCGTCAACGGCGGCGACGAGCGGACCGAAACCTTTTACGAAGGACGGCCGGGGCGCCAGGACTTCGCCGGCACTCACACCCTCTACCTCGAGGAATTCGAGCTCGTTCCCGGTGACCTGATCGCCTATTGGGCGCGGGCCGTCGACGGCTACGACGGTGACGAGCCGCACGAGGCCGTCTCCGACATCTATTTCCTCGAGGTCCGTCCGTTCGACCGCAACTACCGTCAGGCCGACCAGGCGGGCGGGGGTGCCATGGGCATGAGCGGCGAGGAGCTCTCGGCGCAGCAGCGCCTCGTCATTGCCGCGACCTTCAAGCTGGCCCGTGGCCGCCATGCCCCGGAAGACGACCTCACCACCGTCGCCCTCGCGCAGGGGAAGCTTCGCGCGCACGTGTTGGAGCTCGTCGCCCGGCTGACGAGCCAGGGCTTGATGCCCGGCGGCGATTCGCCCGTCGCCGCCATGGTGGAGCTCCTGCCGCGGGCCGCCGAGGAGATGGCCGCGGCCGAGGAGGCCCTGGGCGAGCTCCGGCCCGCCGACGCCCTGGCGCCGGAGCAGCGGGCGTTGCGCGACCTCCAGCGCGTGGAAGCGGCCTTTCGCGACCTCCAGGTGACGCGGGCCCAGGGTGGCGCCGGCGGCGGTCAGGGCGAGATCAACGACGAGCTGGCGGAGCTCTTCGAGCTCGAGATGGACCGCCTGCGCAACCAGTACGAGCAGGTGCAGCGGGGCGAGAGGCAACGCGTGGACGACGCCCTCGACGCCACCCTCGAACGGCTACGCGAGCTCGCCCGCCGCCAGCAGCAGGAGAACGAGCGCATGCGCGCCCGGGCGCGTCAGGCGGAGCATGGCGCGCGCGCCGGCTCGTCCGGCCAGTCGCAGCGTCAGCTCGCCGAAGAGGCCGAGGAGGTGGCGCGGCGCCTGGAGCGCCTGGCCCGGGACGAGTCGCTGCCCGACCTGGCGGAGACGGCGCGCCGCCTGCGCGAAGCGGCCGAGGCCATGCGCCGCGCCGCGGCCGCCGACGAGCGGGCGGGCGAGGCGCTCGGCAGCTCGGCCCTCGACCAGCTCCGGCAGGCCCGCCGGCAGCTCGAGCGCGGCAAGTCGGGGCGCCTCGAGCGCGACGCCCGGCGCGCTCTCGAAGCGGCGCAGAGCCTGCGCCGGCAGCAGGAGAGCATGGTCGACCGCGTCGAGCGTCTCGACGCGGCCGACGACGCCGCGACGCGCGAGGTCATGGAGGCGAAAGTTCGCATGGGCGCCGAGGTCGGCGATCTGGAGGCGTCGCTCGACCGGCTCTCGCGCGAGTCCCGCCGCGACCAGCCGGAAGCGTCGCGGCGGCTCCAGGAGGCCGCGGGCGCGATCCGCGACGAGCAGATCCGCGAGAAAATCCTTTATTCCCGGGGCGTGGTCGAGCAACGCTCGAAGGAATACGCCCGCAATTTCGAGGAGCACGTGGCGAGCGCCCTCGGCGAGCTCGAAGAGCGCGTGCAGGCGGCGATCGGCGCGATCGGCGAGAGCCGCGAGGCGCGCCTCGAACGAGCGCTCGACGAGACCCGCGACGCGGTGACCGCGCTCGAGTCGTTGGGAGAGCGGCTGCGGGACGCGTCCGCGGGCGGCTCCGCGAGCCTGGCGCCCCGGCAGTATCGCCGCGAGCTCGGCGAACGGCGGTCGCAGCTCGAGAGGCTGCGGGGCGACCTCGCGCGCGAAGGCGTGGAGACGGCGGACCTCGACCGCGTCGTCGAGCGGCTGCGCGCGCTCGAATCGGGCGGCGAGCTCGCCGGTCCCGAGACGCTCGCCGTGCTCGAGCGCGACGTCGTCCAGGGGCTCAGGGAATTCGAATACGGCCTGCGCCGCAGCCTCGGCGCCGGCGACGAGGGCCGCCTCGTCGAGATCGAGGACGGCGACGTGCCGGACGGCTACGAGGAGATGGTCGAGGCGTACTACAAGGCTCTGGCGGGCGCCGAGCGTTCCCCGTGAGATGGACCGGCCGCCGGAGATCGACCGTCTCGCCACCGCCGCCGACGTAGTCGCGATGGCCGAGCGCCTCTACGGCGCCCCGCTGACGCCCGGCGACGGCCGCCGGGTGATCCATCCGACGGCGGTCTGGCGGCGCGGCGACGGCGCGCTGGTGACCCTCAAGATCAACGACGCCACGCCAAAGAGCGCCCACGACTTCTTCGTGCTCAACCTGTGCCGGGCGCGGGCCGACGCCATCGTCACCTCGGGCAAGATCCTGCGCGAGGAGAGCGACCTGCGCCACGACCTCCAGGGACCGGCGAAGGACGCGCTGCAGGCGTGGCGCCGCGACGAGCTCGGCAAGACGGCGCCGCCGGTCTCCCTGGTGCTCACCTCCGGCCGCGGCCTCGACCTGCGCCATCTTCTCTTCCGCGGCGCTACCCGGCCGGTGGTCTACACCTCGCACGAGGGCGCCGAGCGGCTGGCCGGGGCGGACGTCGAGGTGGTCGCGGCGGCGGCGCCGAGCCTGCGCGGCGCGCTCGCCGAGCTCGAAGAGCGCTACGGCGCCCGCGTGATCTCGATCGAGGCGGGGCCGTCGAGCACGGCGGCGCTCTACGAGCCGCCGCCGGCGGTCGACGAGCTGTTGCTCTCGGTCTACGAGGAGCGCGAGATCCCCGAGCGGGTGCGCGGCGGCGCCTTCCTCGAACCACGGCGCCTCGCGGCGCTCTTCGCGCGTCCGCGGCCTCCCTACCGGACGCCGGCGGCGAGCGGGCGCTGGAGCTTCGCCCGCTATCTGCGGCGCTGACCCGTTGCGGCGGCGACCGCCGCGTCTCCGTCATCCGGAAACTTTTCGAATCCTTCGGAAAGTTTCGCCACGTCGAGAGCGCGCGAGCTTTCGCCGCGCCAGAGCTTTCACGTTCCGCTGTAGTTTCTCCGGATTCCGGGAAATCACCGCTCAGAAAGATTTCGAGATCGTTTGCTTTGCTTTACTTGGAGGAAACTCCGGACGACGCGCGGTAAATACCTTGACGAACGCCGTGTTACCGCCCTACACTGGCGTAAGAACGACGGTCGCTGAAGCGATCAGAAACAATCCGACAGATATAGAGCTTTTCTTTTTTCACCATGGGTACGGTCCACTCCATCTCAAGCCATCGTCCACAAGGGAAAGGCATCACGGGGGCGTTGCCGGCGCTCTGGGCGGCCAAGGTGCGCACCGCCCGCGAGATCGTCGAGGAGCGCCGGCGCGCGGGGGGCGACGGCCGGCTCGCCACGGCCTTGCCGGCCGTCGACCGGCTGCTCGCCGGCGGCCTCGAACGCGGCGCCATGACCGAGCTCGTGGGCCGCCGCTCGAGCGGCCGCTTCGCTTTTGTGCTCAGCGCCCTGGCGGCGGTCACCGGCGCCGGCGAGGCGGCGGCGCTGATCGACCTCGGCGACGGCTTCGACCCGCAGGCGGCCGCCCACGCCGGCGTCGACCTCGAGCGTCTCCTGTGGGTGCGCCCGCGGCGCATGAAAGACGTGCTGGCGAGCGCCGAGGTGATCCTCGGCACCGGCATGCCGCTGGTGGTGATCGAGCTCGGGCTGCCGCCGCTGCGCGGTGGGCGCGGGGCGGAGGCGGCCTGGCTGCGCCTCGCCCGGTCCGCCCGCGCCCACCGCGCGGCATTGTTGGTGGCCAGCCCTTATCGGGTCAGCGGCACGGCGGCCCAGGAGGTGCTGGAGGTGCCGGCGGCGCGCGGGCGCTGGCACGGCCCCCTCGGGGGGGATCGGGGGGGAGTGCACGGCCGCGGACGCGGGCGGCGCCTGCTCGGCGCCCTCGAGACCGAGGTCGAGGTCGTCAAGAGCCGCCGCCAGGGGGGGCTCGCCGGCGTTCGCGGCGTCCGCGCGGCGGTGAGCTGGCACCTCGCGGACGCCCGCTTCGGTGCGTCGCAGGCGGACGACGTCCCGGCCGCCGCGCCCTTCGTCGAGGAACGCGCCATCGCCTAGCCGTCACGGGGGACGCTATGCCGCGCATCGCCTGTCTCTCGGTCCCGCTCTTCCCCCTGGCCGCGCGCCTGCGCAGCGACCCGGAGCTGCGCGGCGAGGCCCTGGTGATCCTCGAGGGCCAGGGCCACGCGGCGCGGGTGACGGCGGCCACCCGGGCGGCGCGGCGCGCCGGCATCCGTCCCGGCTTCAAGCTCGCCCAGGCGCGCGCCCTGCTGCCCAGGCTGATCGCCCGCCGCCGCGACGCCGAGTGCGAGCGCGCCGCCCAGGAGGCCCTGCTCGACGTGGCCGAGAGCTTCTCGCCGCGGGTGGAGGACGCCGGCGAAGGGCTCGCCTTCCTCGACGCCGAGGGGCTCGAGCGCCACTACCCGGGCGAGACGCCGGAGCTGGAGCTGGGGCGCGCCCTGGCGCGCGAGCTCGAAGGGCGCGCCGGCCTGCCGGCGTGGGTGGGCCTGGCCGCCAGCAAGCTCACGGCGCGGCTGGCCGCCGAGCGCGGCGACTCGCCCGCGGTGATCCCGCCCGGCGGCGAGGCGGAGCTGCTGGCGCCGCTCGCCCTCGACCGCCTGGTGCCCGAGGCCAGGACGCTGGCCACGCTGCGGCGCTGGGGCCTCTCCACCGTCGGCGAGCTCGCCCGGCTGCCCGAAGCGGAGGTGGTCAGCCGGCTCGGCGCGGTGGGCCAGGAGCTCCAGGCCCTGGCCCGCGGCGAGGATCCGCGCCCCCTGGTGCCGCGGCAGCCGCCGCCGGCCTTCCGCGAGGGCATGGAGCTCGAGTGGCCGCTGGTGAGCCTCGAGCCCTTCCTCTTCATGGCCCGCGCCGCCCTCGACCGGCTGGCCGAGCGCATGGCCGGCCACGCCCTCGCCTGCGCTCGCCTGGAGCTCGTCCTCGAGCTCGAGCCGGCGGGCTTCCACGAGCGCTCCATCACCCTGCCGGCGCCCAGCCGCGACGTCAGGACGCTGCTCGAGCTGCTGCGTCTCGACCTCGAAGGCCATCCGCCCGCGGGTCCGATCCTGGCCTTCACCCTGACCGCCCATCCCGACCGTCCGCGTCCGGCGCAGCTCTCGCTCTTCGGCCCCGCGGCGCTCTCGCCCGAGAAGCTGGCCACCACCCTGGCGCGTCTGTTCGCGATGCTGGGCGAGGAGCGGGTGGGCTCGCCGCGCACCGTGGACGGCCACCGCCCGGAGCGTTTCGCCCTGGTGCCCTACGCGCCGCCGGCGCCCCCCGAGGTGCGCCAGGAGCCACGGCGCGGACGCGGGCTGTTGGCGGTGCGGGTGCTACGTCCGCCGCTCGCCGTGGAGGTGCTCACCGGCGAGGAGGCGGCGCGGCCGGCCGAGTTACGAGGGACGGTGGCAGACGACACGACCGAGAAGCGTCCCCGGATCGAGGGCCGGGTGCGCGTCGCCTCGGGGCCCTGGGGGCTCGAGGAGGGCTGGTGGAGCGGCGATCCGGTGGCGCGCGACTACTGGGACGTCGAGCTCGCCCAGGGCGGCCTCTACCGTCTCTACCGCGAGCGCGGCAGCGGCGACTGGTTCGTCGACGGGATCTACGATTGACCCTGGCGGAGGGCCAACGGTACCGGCTTGCTCCGCGCCTTCACCGTCGACCAGATCACCGCGTCCCTCCAAGACGACCCGCGCCTGCTCGCCGTGGCCGAGGTACGCACGGGGCGCCGCGACTTCAGCCTGAAGAAGCTCATCGCGGACACGGTGCGGGGCGACGCGGTCCCCAGCCACCGCTTCCACGTCTTCATCGACGTGCCCGACACCTTGAAATCGGATGTTCGGCCAGATGTCGGCCGGCAAACGCCTCAACATCGGATGTTCGGCCAGATGTCGGCCGACAAATGCCTCAACATCGGCCTGGCAGAAGCTTGGACAAGCCCAGGATCCTCGGACAGCGGCTGTCGGTGAGGCTCGGCGGTCCCTGGAAGGCGCGGCGGCCGGTGCGCGGTGGTTCTCTTGTGGTGCAGCCGTCCCGGCAGCACCGGATGCAGGCGGGACGCCTGCACCACAACCCCGAGCACCGGCTGCCGGCGGCGGGACGCCTGCACTACTACCCCGAGCACCGGCTGCCGGCGGGACGCCTGCACCACAACCGTGCCGAGCGGTAGAATCCGACCGCGATGCATTCTGGCCAAGCCCACGTCCACCCTCCGGCGCTGCTGGGCGGCATGGACCCGCCGGGCGCGTTCAAGGTGCTGGTGGACTACCCGTGGGACGAGCCGTTCCTCGCCGAGCCGCGCAAGCAGGAGCTGGAGGTGTTGCTCGAGTGGATGGTGGCGGCGGGCGAGGCCAACGTGTCGGTGGCGTTCGACGACCGCACGGCCAAGGTCTTGCGCACGTTGGGCCAGCCGCTGGAGCTGGTGAACCTGGGCCAGACGAAGGCGTCGTTGCGGCTGGATTCGCGCTTCGTGAAAGACGTGGTGCAGCGAGCCGACCAGGACTCGGTGCCCTGGGCGCCGATCGCCGAGCACCTGCGCGACGCCTACGGCCTGCAGCCGATAGTGGTGGACCTCTTCCTGTGCTTCCTGTGCCAGCGCGACCACCGGGCGTTGACGGAGGCGGGCGGCGAGCCGGTGGAGGTGAAGCTGGGCATGCCGCCGGCGTCGCGTTTGCGCTTGCAGCGCGGCACGGTCGTGGCCGCGGC